>CAZNMF010000333.1:0-45396 GCA_964573795.1 uncultured Solibacteraceae bacterium | reverse complement strand
CGAATCCCACCCTCTCCGCCAACCTTCGCCGAACGCTCGCGACGCTCGCGGCTTCGGATGGCAGGCCGCATCATGCGAGCGTCATCGAAGGTTGTCCACCGCAGCTCCGCAGGAGCGGAGGTGGACTCCCACCTGTTGCGGAAATCGTCCCAGACCGCCGAAGCTCGCCTGCTGTGAAAGACGAGCGCGCCTCGAGCGCGTCCAGCAGCGTGTGAAGATCCCACGGACCGTCGTGACGGAATCCGTTGATGAAGAACGTCGGCGTCCCGTTGACGCCGCTCCGCACGCCACCACGAAAGTCGTCGCGGACGCGGGACGCGTGCGCACGATCCGCGAGCTCGCGTTGACACCGCGCGCGGTCGAGCGCGATCTCGGCGGCGTCCCGCATCAGGTCTCCGTCGCGCGCCTCCGCGATCGCACGGACATCCGCGTCTCCGCAGGTGCGGGAGACGCGGACGCCGGGCACGTGTGTCAGCGCTGGCCGCGCGCCGCTTTGCCGATGAACGTGGCCACCACCGATGGCTGCGACAGCATCGCGACGTGGCTGGCCTGCACCGTGATGGCCGTGGCCTTCATCTGCTCCGCTTCCCTCGCCTGAAGCGCCGGCGAGACGACCCGATCCTGAGCCGCGATCACGAACCAGGACGGCTTGTTCCGCCAGGCCGCCGAGGAAACGGGGGAGCTCAGCGAGCCTTGCGCCGCCGTCGGACTCTGCGCGGCGGTCAGCACGGTCTGCTCGGCCGCGGACAGATCCTGGGCGAAGGACTCCCGAACCCCGGCCGGCGTGATCTTCAGGAATCCCGACTGGTCGAGCGCGAGTTGCTGAAGAATCGGCGTGGGATTGGCGTTGGCCAGCTCGAAGGCCGACTGCCCTTCCGTCGGTGCGAACGCCGCGACGTAGACCAGGCCGACGACCTTGGGATCGTTTCCAGCCTCGGTCATGACGACCCCACCGTACGAATGTGCCACGAGCAGGACAGGCCCCGGTTCCAGCGCGATCGCCCTCTTCACGGTGGCGACGTCGTCGGCCAGCGATGTCAGCGGCAGTTGCACCGCGACGACCTTGAGCCCTTTGGCCTCCAGGCGCGGAATCACCTTCGACCAGCTCGACCCATCGGCCCACGCGCCGTGGATGAGCACCACGCTGGGCGTGGACTGCTGCGTCTCCTGCGGCCGCGCGGCCCCTGCCGTTGTCGCGGCAATCAGCGCGCCCGCCGCGACGAGGATCCCGAAACGTGCGAACGAATACGTGCGTGTCATGTGCATCCCCAGCTTCGTGTTGGATGGACGAGTTACGCGACCTTGCGTTGGCCCTGCCGAATGAACGCGAGCAGGTCCCGGTTGACGATGTCGGCGTGCGTGGCCGTGAGGCCGTGAGGCAGGCCGGGATAGTAGATCTCCACGGCGCCCTTGATCAGCCTCGCGGATTTCTTGGCCGAGTCCTTGACGGGCACGATCTGATCGTCCTCGCCGTGCATGACCAACGTCGGAATGTCGAACTTCTCGAGGTCTTCGGTGAAGTCGGTCTCGGAAAACGCCTTGATGCTGTCGTACGCGTTCTTGAGCCCGGCCTGCATGCTCCACAGCCAGAACTGATCGAGCGTGCCCTGCGACACCTGCGCGCCAGGCCTGTTGGCGCCGAAGAACGCCAGCGCGAAGTCCTTGTAGGCCTGCGAGCGATCCTTCGCCAGGGCGCTGCGCAGGTTGTCGAACAGCTCGATGGGGAGCCCTTCCGGGTTGCTCGCCGACTTCAGCATGATCGGCGGCACCGCGGCGACGAGCACGGCCCTGGCCACGCGCTTCGTGCCGTGCCGGCCGATGTAGCGCGCGACTTCTCCGCCGCCGGTCGAGTGGCCGATCATCGTGATGTCCTCGAGATCGAGCGCGTCGATCAGCGCCGCCAGATCGTCGGCATACCCGTCCATGTCGTTGCCCGACCAGGACTGGCTCGATCGGCCATGGCCACGACGATCGTGCGCCACGACACGGAAGCCGTGCTGGGCGAGGAACAACATCTGGCCGTCCCACATGTCGGCGTTCAACGGCCATCCGTGTGAGAGCGTGACGACCGGCCCCTTGCCCCAGTCCTTGTAATAGATCGTCGTGCCGTCCTTCGTTGTGAACGTGCTCATGTGCCTGTCTCCTGCGTGAGGTGCCGGCAGAGCGGGATTGCTCGTAGGCGCGGCCTCCACCGCGATGCAGAACGTGATCCGCGTGCGTTCGTGAAGACCGAAACACACGCCGGAATGTGACAGCCGGATCGAGCGCCAGGACGACGACGATGGAGCGTCAGCGAATCAGGTGCGGGTGTCACAGAACGACCGTGGATTCGGTCTTGTGACGCGATGGCGCGGGATGCATCGGCCGCGCGCCGCGCGGTCGACGAGCCCTGAGTTGTCGGTCGAGTGTCGAAACAGGCAGGAAAGGCCGAACGGCTATGAACGTATCCCCATCATCGCCGCTGGCGCCGGGCGTCTCAGCGCAGAGCGCGTCGGGCGGAATCGTCGTTCGACCGTTGGGCCAGACGATCGACAGCCGACGAGAGAAGCCAGGCCGGACCGGCGGTTCCTGGTTTCGGCCGCGAAGCGACGTCGGCGATGACTGGGGTCGATCCGAGAGCTTCGATCCGGACAACGTTGGCGACATTGCCGACGAAGGCTTGGGGCACCGCGGCTAGCCGCCGATCGCGCGCCATCGTACTTTTCCCATCGATCAGGCATGCCCCCATTCGAGCGAATCGCCGGACGACACATCTAGCACTGCCGGCGCAGATATGCCCTGGCGTACGGGCACTCTCCGACGAGCGCCAGCCCGGTGGCGCGTGCGGAGCGGCGCGCCGCGTCGATCAATGTCGCGCCGGCGTGCAGGCCATGGAGGGACGTCGGCACTTCCGTGTGGATCAACGTGAGCACCGTGTTCGTTCGCCTGTAGAGCAGGAACGCGGTCGTGCCGTTCGCCGGGAGCTCGAACCGGCTTCGCGACGGATTGTCGACGACCTGCCCCGCCAGATCCGGCGCCCATCGCGCCCCGGCGTCCGTGACAGCCGCGCGTCGCGATGCGCCGCTCGTTGAGCCGGTCCGTTCCTGCCGGGTGGCAGGCAGGCGCTGACGCGTCAGCGGCGGTGTCTGATTCACGATCGTCGGTGCCTCGCGTGCTCGACTGGCCATCGGGTTCTCCGCGTGCGTGATCTGTCGGCGACAATGACCTGCCAGCGCGTGTCGATGTGACATGGCGACGCATCGGTTGTGTTGGCGTGGGACAGCAATGGCGCGCGATCAGCGCGGTCGCGCCGGCGTGATCCCCAGGGCGCGCAAGCGCGACGCGAGCGTCGCGGGGTTGAGGGCGAGCAACTCCGCCGCGCCGCCGTGACCGTAGACGCGCCCCTCGGAACGCTCGAGCGCCTTCATCACGTTCGCGATCTCGCGCTCGCGGCACTCGCGATCCGTAAGAATGACCTCGTCGCGCTGATCGCCACGACGCGACGTGGGCTCGGTCCCCACGCCTCCGACGCGCGGGAGCGCGACGTCGAGGCGAAGCCGCCCGCCCTGCGACAGGATGACCGCCCGCTCGAGGACGTTCTGCAATTCGCGGATGTTGCCGGGCCAGTCATAGCGTTGCAGCCACGCCGTGTCCTCGGCAGTGAGCGCCGGCGCGGGCGTGCGACACCGCTTCGACGTTCTCGCGATGATGTGCGCCGCCAGCTCGGGGATGTCGTCCCTTCTCGCGCGCAGCGGCGGGAGCTCGAGCGGAAAGACGTTCAGCCGATAGAACAGATCCTGCCGAAACCGTCCCGTTCGGACGTCGTCGGCGAGATCGTGATTCGTCGCGGCGACGACCCGGACGTCGACCGTGCGCGTGCCGTCCTCGCCCACGCGCTCGTACTCGCCTTCCTGCAGCACGCGCAGGAGCTTCGGCTGCAGCTCGAGGGGCAGGTCGCCGATCTCGTCGAGGAAGATCGTCCCGCCGTGGGCGGCCTGGAAGCGGCCCGGACGCTCGCGGAGCGCCCCCGTGAACGCGCCGCGCGCGTGCCCGAAGAACTCGCTCTCGAAGATGTCTCGCGGGATGGCGCTGCAGTTGACTTTGACGAAGGGCCGGTTGAACCGCCGGCTGCGGCGATGGACTTCCTTGGCCAGCAGCTCCTTGCCCGTGCCGGACTCTCCGGTGATGAGCACCGTGGCGTCGGTCGAGGCGACGCAGTCGACATGCTGCAGGACCTCGCTCAGCGCACGGCTCGCCCCGACAATCCTGCCGGATGCGACGAGACGCTCGCGTTCACTCGTGACGTCGGCGGGCCGCATCGGCGTGAGCGGATGCGACGACGTGCGTTCCGGCTCGCCTGGAGTCTCGATGACATCAATCGGCGCGGTGGCGTTCATGGCGCGTGCTCCTTCAACGCGCCGATTGTCGGCGAGGCGCGGCGTGGCGGAAACCCCAGTTGGAGTCGTCGACGCACTCAATCGAGACGCCGGTCGACGCTGTGGCGAGGGAAGCGATGACTCGAAAGAGTGAGCGCTATCTCGTTCGATCGCGCACGTCGACGCGCTTCCAGCCGAACAACCGCGCATCGATCGACCACGCGCCAGGGCCGATGAGCGCCAGCGCGGCGCCGATCGTCGCGAAGAGGAGACTGGCGAGGGGATTCTCGGGGCTGGAGAGCGCGAACCAGATGCCGATGACCGCGACGAGCGCACCGGCGATCGGCGTCCAGAGGCCTGCGACGAGCAGGAGGCCGGCGCCAATCGCCAGCGCCGCCGCGACCACGACGATCGACGGGCCGCCGCGCGAGAGCCCGGCGGCCCACTCGATGAATGCGGCTCCGCCGACGAGTCTCATAAGGAGCAGGCCGACGCCGGGCCACCCGCGCGCGAAGGTCGAGAAGAGCCGGCGCACAACACCTAGACGCGAGCGTATGCGGCCGGCCCCGACGCGCGAGACCCCACAAAGAGTCCCGCCCGTACCCTTTCGAGTCGCTACTCGTCCGGACCGATGATGCCGCGTTTCAGACCGATGATCGCGGCGTGCGTGCGGTCGTTGGCGCCGAGCTTCGACAGGATGTTCTTGACGCGCCCCTTGATCGTGTCTTCGGTGACGGACAGCCGGTCGGCGATCTGCTTATTGGCGTTCCCGGCGGCGATGAGCCGGAGCACGTCGACTTCGGCGGGCGTCAGCGCGTCATCGGTGGCGTGCTCCGCGAGCTGATACGACGCTTCGGGCGAGAGGGCTTTCTTCCCGGCGTGGACGCTGCGAATCGTCGCGAGCAGCTCCGTATCCACCAATGTCTTCAGCAGATACGCCCGGGCGCCCGCCTGCAGCGCGCGCAGCACCTGCACGTCGCCCGCGTAGGTCGTGAGGACGATGATGCGGGCGTCGGGAAACTCGGCGCGAATGGCGATGGTCGCTTCGAGCCCGTTCATGTCCGGCATCTGCAGATCCATCAGCGTCACGTCCGGGCGATGGGCGCGGAACAGCCGGATGGCCTCGCCGCCGTTGCCGCCTTCGCCGACGAGCCGCATGTCGGCCTGGCTTGCAAGCAGCGCCGCGACCCCACTGCGGAACAGCGGATGATCGTCGACGCTCAGCACGCGAATGATCGGCGAGGCGCTCATGTCGTTGCGGATTTCGTGTACGCGACCGACGCAGGAATCGTCAGCTCGGCTTCGGTGCCGGAGTCGATCTTGCTCCAGATCGACAGCGTGCCTCCGATCAGCTTCGCGCGCTCGTGCATGCCGGCCATGCCGTAGTGTCTGTCCGGGGTCTGGCCGGCCGCCGGCCCTGCGTCCATGCCTTTGCCGTCGTCGCGTACGCGCAGCCGGAAGAGGCGCTGATCGTAGCAGATGTCCACTTCGATCCGTGATGCGCGTGCGTGGCGAAACGCGTTGCGCAGCGCTTCGGCGGCAATGCGATAGACCTCGTCCTGCACGATCGGCGGCAGCTCCCGAGGCGTGCCTTCCACGTTGACGTGGAAGATCGGTGGCCGCCGATCGCCGTCGTCGCTGGACAACGTCTCCGCCAGCGTGGCGATCGCCACGGCGATGTCGTTGGTCGCCGTGACGGACGACCGCAGTCCCTGCACGGCATCGCGCGCTTCGGTGATGGCGCGACGCGCCAGATCGATGGCGTGTTCCAGCGTGGCGCGCGCGTCCGCGGGCCGATCCGGCAGCATGTAGGTCACGGCGCGGAAGCGCAGCACCGTGCCCTGAAAGCTCTGCAGCAACGTGTCGTGCAGCTCGCGCGCGATGCGCGAGCGCTCGGCGAGACGCTCGTCGAAGCGCACGTCGAGCTGTCGCGCGATCTGTCGAAGGCGCAGGCGATAGCCGGCCCAGACGCCGGCCGCCACCAGCAGGCCGACGATGGCCCAGAACGATCCCCTCTGCGTCCACGCGGCCGCGATCGTGAACGGCACCGTGGCTTCGGCGCTGTTCCAGACGCCGTCGCTGTTGGACGCGATCACGCGAAATCGATAGGACCCCGGGCCCAGATTGGTGAACACCGCCTGCCGCTCGGTGACCGGCTCGCTCCAGTCGTGGTCGAATCCATCGAGGCGATAGCGAAAACGCACGCGATCGGGCACCGACAGGCTCACGGCGGCAAACCCGAACGTGAGGCGATCGGGCCGAGGCGGTACCGTCATGGCGTCCGTCCGTTCAACGGGACTTCCGTCGACCAGGACGTCCTCCACTTGGACGAGCGCCGGCGCCAGGCCCGCGGCCACGCGTCGCGAATCGGCCATCACGAGGCCGCCGTTCGTCGACAGCCAGATGCGTCCACGTGAATCCGACGTCAGGATGCGGTGCCGCTTGACCGTCTCCGTATCCAGCAGTCCGTCCGCCGCGCCGAACTCGCGCACGTCGCCGGCCTCGAGCGTGCCGAGCAGCAACTTCTCACGATCGACGCGCAACACGCGGTCGGTCGCGGCGATCCAGAGGCCGCCCCCACGATCGTCGGTCACGCCGAGCACGGACGTGCGCAGCAGCGCGGGCACGTTTCGCAGCGACTGCAACTGGCCCTCGCGCATCACCGCGAGGCCGGCAGCCGTGCCCATCCACAGCGTGCCCGCAGAATCCTCGAAGAGCGTATTGACGTCGTTCGACGGCAGACCATTGGCGGTCGAGTACCGCCGCCAGCCGGCTGCGGACTTCGCGCTGGCGCCGTTCGGCGTCGCGAACCACAGCGTGCCGTCCGCGGCTTCGAGCACCGCGGCCACGGTGTTGGACGCCAGGCCGTCCTTCGTCGTGTACGTCGTGAAGACGCCATCCGCGAGACGGCTCACGCCGCGACTGAGCGTTCCCGCCCAGACCGCCCCGTCGCGCGCGCGATGGACGGCCGACACCTGGTTCTGCGCCAGCCCGTCGCGCTCGGTGAACGTCTCGGTCAGGAACGTGTCGCCGGACACGCGGATGCGCGTGAGGCCGCCGCGCTGCCGGCCGGCGACGATCCCGCCGGCGTCCGCGGCGATCGAATAGACCACGTCCGTGCCGAGCGCAGCGACCGCACCGACGCGTCCGTCTCGCACCCAGTACAAGCCGCCGCTCGCAGGTGCGAACCAGACGCGTTGGTCCTCGTCGCTGAAGACGGGACCGATCCCGCCGGCCATGACGGGATCGATGCCGGCGTAGGACGTGAAGGCGCCGTCGCGCCAGCGCTCGATGCCGCTTGCGTCGCCGACCCACAGGTTGCCTTCGCGATCCTCGAACAGCGTCGTCACCGCCGTTGACGCGTCGCGCCGCTCGAACGACGTCCCGCCGCGCGGATCGATGCGCACCAGTCCGTCGGAGGTGCCGACCCACACGTTGCCGTCGCGATCCTTCACCATGGCGAGGGCGCGCGCGTGACTGGATTCAGATGCGATCGGCACGCGCGTCGCGTCGCGCCCGTCCCAGTGCAACACACCGTTGTCCGTGCCGATCCACAGCCCGTCACGTTCGTCGGGGACGAGGCAATTGATCGGGCTCGACGAGACGCCGGCGACGGGAACGGCCTGGCCGCGCTGCACGTGCAGCAGCCCAGAGCCGCGAGTCCCCAGCCAGATGTCGCCGCCCGGCGTCTGGGCGAGCGTGGTGACGAGCGGCCGAGGCAGCGCGTCGCGCGCGAGCAGCCTGTCGGCGCGTCCGTCGTGCCAGACGAGCAGGCCCAGGCTCGCGTCCGCGATGAGAATCGCGCCGTCGTTGCCCGACGCCATGATGCCCACGCGCAGACCGGCCGGCCCCGGCGCGTTCAACGCATCTTCGAAGGTGCCGCTGCGAAGTCGCATCAACGCGGCGCGCCGCAGCCAGGCCCACAGTCCTCCTTGCGGATCGGGCAGGACGCTGAGCACCGCCGTGTCGGTCGTCGACGTGGGCTGCAGCGGCTCGAAGAGCCTGAAGCGCACGCCGTCGAAGCGCACGATTCCCTTCTCGGCCGCGATCCACAAATAGCCGTCGCGCGTCTGCGTGATCCCGTAGACGGGACCGGCGGCGAATCCGCTGCGTCGTTCCCAGCGGTCGCGGATGTATTGCGACAGCGCGCGTTCCGGATCCGCCGCGCGAACGGCGCCGGCGGCCCACACCGCGATCGCGCCGATCAGGATCGCGAAACGCCAGCGCCGCGCGCTACGGAAGAAAGGAGAACTTCTCAACCACCACCTCGACGGCCTTGGCGGGCGGCCGTGCGGCGTTGCGATCGTAGAGCAGCGTCAGGTGCGGCGTTTCGGCGCCCGCCGTCGGCACACGCGCGGTGAACAGCCGTTCGGCGATGACGTGGCCATCTCGCGACGCCTTGAACGATACGCGTCCGGGCTCCCAACGGAACGAGTACGTGACGAGGCTTGCCGGGATCGCAAACCGGAAGACGTTCGCGGGGACCGTCTCGGGCTGCACGACGAACTGTCCGTTCATGCTGCCCGGCTCGCCCCAGTGGCCGACGTCGATGGTCAGCTCGCGGAAGTTCTGATCCGATCCCAGCGGATCGAACGTGTACATGCTGAACACGGCCGAGGGATCGAATGGCGCATCGCGCACGTCGAACGCATAGGTGCCGTAGCCGAGGCTGTGCGTCACCCGCGCTTCCGCGCTCGTCCATCGTCCATCGCGCTCGCTGAGGAGCAGGTGCAGATGGCCCGCGCCGTCGACCGAGACGTTGCGAACGTCGTAGTCGTTCATGCCGTGCCTGTCGTTCTGCGTCTGACGGACGAGCCAGTCGTATCCGCTGAACGCGACCGTCTTCGGCGGAGGCGCCACGAACGTGCCCGTGCCGCCGATGCGCGCCACCGCCACGATGCCGCCGCCCAACTCCGGCAACGACTCCGCCGTCGCCGGCGGATGGTAATCCGCATCGACGAGCAGCGCCGCGTACTCCTGTCCGAGATGAATCGAGCTCTTCCACGTGGCGTCGCGTTCGATCTCGGTGAACGGCCGGCTTCTGAACGGCTGGACCCACCAGCCCTCGTCGCTCTTCGTGAAGAGGACGACACGCTGATTGGGCTGGGCGCCTGTGACACGCCCCGCGACGTCGGCCAGCACGCCGGGACCGCCGGCGTCGGCCTTCGGAACGGTCGTGAATGCGATCGCGGGCTCGACGGGCGTGCGTCGACACGACGTGGCGAACGGTGCGGCGAGCAACGACGCGGCGAGTGCAAGCGCGATGTGGAGACGCGTGGTCATGGGCGGCCCTCGCGAAGCGCCTACTGTAGCGCACGCGACCGACGCCGGATCAATCGCGGCCAACTCGGAGCCGCCGACAACGCGGAAGATGGCCGGCGATCGTGAGATCCCCGTGCGCACGAGATCTCGCGATCGTGCGTGCCCGAAATCCGGCGTGTTTTGCGGCGCGTCGCTGGCGCCGAAGTTGCGATGTGTCTCCGCGCGACGGCGACGTGGCCGTCAGAAGGAGATCACATGTCGACCGTTCTCGACGCGTCATCGTCTCAGGACGCACTCTCGGCGTTTCTCAACGTCCGCTCGCGTCTCTTCAACATCGCCTATCGCATGTTGCACAGCGTCACCGAGGCCGAGGACATCGTCCAGGACGTCTGGGTGCGCTGGCAGACGGTGGATCGCCGGCCCGTTCGCGACGCCGCGGCGTTCCTCGTGACGACGACCACGCGTCTGGCAATCAACGTCATGCAGTCGGCGCGGGCGCGGCGAGAGACGCAGGTCGGCCCGTGGTCGCCGGAGCCGATCGATCCGGGCGTCGCCCCCGGCGCGGCGCTGGAACGACGCGAGGCCTTGACGCGGGGCGTCCGTGTCTTGCTGGAGACGCTGTCTCCAACGGAGCGAGCCGCGTACATCCTTCGAGAAGCATTCGGCTACGCCTACCGCGACATCGCAGTCGCGCTGGGGCTCGGAGAAGCCAATGCGCGGCAAGTCGTGACGCGCGCCCGACGACGCGTGGCCCATGGCCGACGCACCGCCGTCGGACCGGCGGAGCATCGGCATCTGCTCGACGCGTTCATCGCCGCGGCCGAGCACGCCCGCGTCGGCGACCTCGACGATCTCGTCGTGTCGCTATCGGGACGTCACGGCTGGACGCATGCCGCATGACCGCCGTGCCGTTCACACGTGTCACGCATTGCCGCGCCACCCGGTCCTACTGCGTGACAACGCTGCATCCACACATCGACACTGGAAGGACATCGATCATGAAACTCGTCATCATCGGCGGCACCGGGCTCATCGGATCGAAGCTTGTGGCTAGATTGAGGGAACACGGCCACGACGCGGTACCGGCCGCGCCGGACACCGGCGTCAACACGCTCACCGGCGAAGGGCTTGCCGACGTGCTGCAGGGCGCGTCGGTCGTCGTCGACGTCTCGAACTCTCCGTCGTTCGAGGCCGAGGCCGTCATGCAGTTCTTCACGAGCTCCACGCGCAATCTGCTCGAGTACGCCGCGGCCGCCGGCGTCAAGCACTACGTCGCGCTGTCGGTCGTCGGCACCGAGCGCATTCCCGAGAGCCCGTACCTGCGCGCGAAGGAGGCCCAGGAACGGCTGATCAAGGCGTCAGGGCTGCCGTATACGATCGTGCACGCGACGCAGTTCTTCGAGTTCATGAAGCGCATCGTCGATGAGGCGACCGACGGCACGACGGTCCGGCTGCCTCCCGTGCTCATTCAGCCGATGGCGGCGGACGATGTCGTCAAGGCGGTCGGCAAGACCGCGGTGGGTGCGCCGGTGAACGGCATAGTCGAGATCGCCGGCCCGCAGCAGTTCCGCTTCGACGAGCTCATTCGGCAAGGGCTCCAGGCCCGCCGCGATCCACGCCAGGTCATCGTCGATCCGCGGGCGCGGTACTTCGGCGCGGTGCTCGACGAGCGCTCGTTGATTCCCGCCGGCAACGCCCGACTCGGAGAGATCCGCCTGGAGGATTGGCTGACGCGGCCAGCCCTCCCGCGATAGATGACCGCACGGAACGCGGCTCGACGATGGGCCGCGTTTCGTGCGGCCTTTCCGCTCGGCCTTCGTCACGTACGCGGGATAGACGCTCGCGAAGCTCGTCGTGTAGATCCGGTGTTTCGCCTTGCCGAAAAGATCGTGACTAGCCGAGAGGAAACGTGAGGCGTCTGAGGAGGGACGCGTTGCCAAGCGGAACGAGGTCGATCGCGACAGGCGTGCCGTCGGCGCGCCGCATCTGGCCGCGAAGCACGAGCGCCGGTGTGTCGAACGGCCGCTGGACGTCCGAGCCCGCCGAGAGCTGAACGGGCGCGAGTCCAAAGCCTCTCCATCGCGCATCGGCAGGCAGTCTCAGATCCAGCGGCGCGCCGGACGCGGGCTCGTAGTGCGCATCCTCGAAGCCGGCAATGGAATACGTCTTCGTGACGGCCCTCGTCGACGCGATCGGCTGCGCGAACACCAGCGCGCCGTACTGCAGCGCCACTTCCCCGTTGACGGCCTGAATTTCTTGCACGACGGCGGCAAATGCCACGCGCACCGTGTCGCCTCGCGTCCATCGCTTCGTCACGCGCCAATAGTCACCCTCGCGCGCGATCCGTGCGCCCGCACAGCGCACCGTGGTGCCGCGCGACCACGCGGGATCGCGCAGCAGCAGCGAAAGCTCGACGTCGCGTTCCGGCGCCACGTCGATCTCGACGGCATGCTCGAAGGGATACGTCGTCCGCTCGTGAAGATCGATCTTCACGCCGGCCACCGTCGTCGACACGCGGCACGGACCGTAGAGCAGCGCCGCGAGCGTGTCGGGGCCGCGGCGCATCCACATGCCGCGGACGAAGAGCGCGGCCACGTGCGTCGCATTGGGATTGCAGCAGACGGCGACGTCGGCGTGCGTCGGCGAGAGCTTGTTGCGCGGCTCGGCCCGCGTGCCGTCGAGCGAGCGCCCATCGCAGCGGATGCGATTGTCGGGCGTGAGATACGAGATGGCGCGGCCGTCGGGCGTGCGCGCGCCCTGCGCCGCGTTGAGCCAGATCCGCTCGACGCGATCGCCGAGCGCGGCGATGCCGGTCTTCTGCAGCGCGGACTCGAGCGTGAGCTGCGCTTCCTTCGTCACGCAGTACTCGTATTCGGTCGACGATGGATCTGGACGTCGGTCTTCGATGAGCTCCTGGCTGACGACCGAGCCCGACGGCCCGGTGTATCGTGCCAGCTTCTCGAGCGCGTGACGCGCGGCCAGCGCGAGATCCGCGCGTCCGGTTGCCGTCGCGAGCCACAGCGGCAGGCGAATCGACTCGCAGGTGTGCACGCCGTGCTGCACGAACGGCGCGTCGAGATCGAGCAGCGACGGCAGACTCGTGTCGGCCTTGCTCTCGTGCTCGCTCCAGGCCTCGTAAAGCCACAAGGTGAAGTCGCGATACTTCGTCTCGCCCGTGAGATCGGTCAGGCGTTCCATGACGTCCGCGATCATCAGGTCGTGGCTCTCGCCCCACGGCACCGGACGAAGGCCGGGACCGTAGACCGACACGATCAGGTCGGCGCAACGCTGTACGGCACGCCTGACGTCGGCACGGCCGGCGATCTCCGCGTAGTCGAGCAGGCCACGTAGCAGACACGCCTGCGTCCACAACTCGCCCGCGTGCTGAAACCGCGAGTCCGCGGCGAAGATGCCGAGATAGCCGTCCGCGTCCTGCGACGACAGGATGTGACGGACGTATTCGTCCGCCTCGCGCATCGCGGCCACGTCGCCGGTCAGGCCGGCGAGCATGATGAAGCCCGCGCGCCAGTTGCCTTCCGATTCGCCGTTCCACCACGCGACGCCGAGCCGGTTGGCGACGTTCTGCGACTGCCGCGAGTTGCGCTGGCCGACGAAGATGTCCGACGAGGCCTCGTGACACAGACGGCCGAGCGATCCGGCGAAACCGTCCTGCAGATCGCGAACCATCTGCTCGCGGATCCAGCCGTCCGGTTTGATCTCGCCGAGCGTCAACCAGGTGAAGACCGGCTGCGACGCGGCGGCCGTGGCAGCGGTGGCCTGTTGCGCGCCGCGCGCCAGGCTGGGCCACGGCAGCGCGCTGCCCGCCGCTGCAGCGAGCAGCTTGAGGGAGTCGCGACGATTCATGGGCACGCCTACGATATCGCAACGAGACGGCGACGCGGACGACTCGTGCGAGGATGTCGCATGCGCGCCATTCCTCCGTGGGAGCCGTTGTCGAAGGAGGCACTCGCCGACCAGCGCCGCACGTTCGATCGCAGGCGCGCCGCATGCCCGGTGGCCCGATCGCCGCGCGGGGTGACGCTCTTTCGGCATGCCGACGTGGTCGCGGCTGCCACGGATCCGGTCACGTTCTCGTCGGCCGTGTCGGCGCATCGCCAGGTGCCCAACAGCCTGGACGCGCCCGAGCACACGGCGTTTCGCGCGATCGTCGATCGATTCTTCACGCCGGAGCGCATGCGCGAGCTCGAGCCGCGTCTGCAGATCTGCGCGCGTGCGATCGTCTCGGCGCTGCCCCGCGAAGCCGTCGTCGACGCCGTCACCGAGCTGGGTTACCCGTTCGCCGTTCGCGCGCAGGCGGACTGGCTCGGCTGGCAGGGCGCCGAGGACGAGCTGCTCGCCTGGATGGCCGAGAATCACGCGGCCACACGATCGGCCGATCGCACGCGGGCGGCGGCGGTCGCGGCGGCGTTCGACGAGATCGTCGCGGCGCAGGTCAGACGGCGACGCGACGCGGGAGACGCCGCGCCGCCGGATCCGACGACCGAGCTGCTCCACGTTCGCGTGAACGGCACGCGGCTGTCGGACGCGGACATCGTCTCGATCCTGCGCAACTGGACGGCAGGCGATCTCGGATCCATTGCCGCGTCGCTCGGCGTCGTCATTCATTTCCTGGCGACGCACCCGGACGTGCAGGATGCGCTCCGAGCGGATGCCAGCGACCTCGCGCCGGCCATCGACGAGATGCTGCGCATCGACGATCCCTTCCTCGTGAATCGTCGCGTCGTGACCACCGCAACGCCGGTCGCCGGATTCGAGCTCGAGCCCGGCACGCGCGTCTATCTGAACTGGACGTCGGCCAATCGAGACGAAGCCGTGTTCGGCGATCCGGACGTCTACCGGCCGCGCGAGAATGCCTCGCGCAATCTCGTGTACGGCATCGGCCCCCACGTATGCCCCGGCCGCCCGTTGGCGACGCTCGAGCTCGTGGTCGCGACGCGGACGCTGCTGCAGCTCACCTCGTCAATCGCGCTCGCGCCGGATGTTGCGCCGGAGCGCGAGACCTATCCCGTCGGCGGATGGCGGCGGGTGCCCGTGCGGCTGGTCTGAGCCGCGCGACGTCGGCGGCATCCGCGCGTCGATGTGGTCTGTCCTCTCGATCGCGGCGCCGTACATCCCGTCGCTCGGTATAGGATGCGTGCACACTGGAGGCGCCGTGCTCCTTCGAAAGACCGTGATCGCCGCAGGTTTCGCCGCGGCCGTCGTCGTCGCTGCCTGTGGCGGCAAGAGCTCGTCCGGATCCACCGCAACGCCCGCGCATCGCTACACGATCGCCACCGTCGGCAAAGTCGCGGGCATCGCCTGGTTCGAGGACATGAAGAAAGGCGTGCAGAAGTTCGCCGCCGACACCGGGCAGGAAGCGTTCATGCAGAGCCCGGCGCAGGCCGACGGCGCGCAGCAGGTGCAAATCATCGAGAACCTGATCGCGCAGAAAGTCGATGCGATCTGCGTCGTGCCGTTCTCGGTCGAGGCCGTCGAGCCGGTGCTCAAGAAAGCGCGCGCGCAGGGCATCCTCGTCATCGCGCACGAAGCCTCATCGGCGCAGAACGCCGACCTGATCATCGAGCCGTTCGACAACGCCGCGTACGGCCGTCACCTGATGGAACGGCTGGCGCAGGAGATGGGCGGCGAGGGCGACTACGCGACGTTCGTCGGCAGCCTCAACTCGAAGTCGCACACCGAATGGGTGGACGCCGGCGTCGCGTATCAGCGTGAGAAATACCCGAAGATGCACGACGTGGCCGACAAGATCGAGGACTACGAAGATCAGAACAAGGCCTACGACAAGATGAAGGAGCTGCTCACCGCGCACCCGACGCTCGAGGGCGTGCAGACGAGCGCGATGGGCACGGCGGCCGGCGCGGGCCTCGCCGTCGAAGAACGCGGCCTCCAGAAGCAGGTCGCCATCGTCGGCACCAGCCTCGCGTCGGTGTCCGGCCAGTATCTCAAGAGCGGATCGGTGCGCATGATCTCGTTCTGGGATCCGGCGCTCGCCGGCTACGCGATGAACACGATCGCGGTGAGGATGCTGGACGGACAGAAGATCGCGGCCGGCGCCAACCTCGGCCTGCCCGGCTACGAATCGCTGGTGCAGTCGCCGGACAAGCCGAACCTGTTCTTCGGCTCGGCCTGGATCGATCTCACCAAGGACAACGTCGACCAGTACATGAAATGACGCGCGCGTCCGGCGATCCGTTCCTGTCGCTTCGCTCGATCGGCAAGTCCTTCGGCGGCGTTCGCGCGCTCGACGAGGTGTCGCTCGACGTCGCGGCAGGCGAGATTCACTGTCTCGCCGGCGAGAACGGATCGGGCAAGTCGACGCTCATCAAGATCATCGCTGGCGTGCACCGGCCGGACGGCGGATCGATCGCCATTGCCGGCACGTCGTTCACCTCGCTCACGCCGATCGAGGCCGTCCGTCACGGCGTGCAGATCATCTATCAGGATCTGTCGCTCTTCCCCAACCTCACCGTCGCCGAGAACCTCGCGATCAACTCGCTGCTCGAGCATCGCCGGACGATCGTCCGATGGCGCGACGTGCGGCGCACGGCCGAGCGCGCGCTGGAGCGTCTGCAGGTCTCGATCGATCTCGATCGGCTCGTCGGCGATCTGCCGATCGCCGAGAAGCAGATCGTCGCGATCGCACGCGCGCTGCTGCAGGACGCCAAGCTGATCGTGCTCGACGAGCCGACAACGGCGCTGACAGGCGTCGAAGTGGACGCGCTGTTCGCGCTCGTGCGCGATCTGCAGCAGCGTGGCGTCGCGATCCTGTTCGTCAGCCACAAGATGCGCGAGATGCTGCAGGCGGCCGATCGCTTTACGGTGCTCCGAAACGGCCGCGTCGTCGAGTCCGGGGCGGCGGCGGCGTTCGACGAGGCACGGCTGACGCTCGCGATGACGGGACGCGCGATCGGCGAGACTCGGTTCGACGGCCGCGTCGACGACGACGCGCCGCCGCGGCTGCGCGTGCGCGATCTCACAGGTCCGATCCTGCGCGGGGTGACGTTCGACGTGCGGCCCGGGGAGATTCTCGGGCTGACCGGCCTGCTCGGCGCCGGACAAGGCGAGCTCGCCGCGCGCGTGGCCGGTCTGGAGACGCGCGGTGCCGGCGAAATCGCGGTAGATGGCGCCGTGCTGCCGCAGTGCACCGTGCGCGCCGCTGCACGCGCCGGCATCGGCTACGTGCCGGAGGATCGGCTGCGCGAAGGCCTGTTCCTCGATCGCTCGATCGCCGACAACGCCACGGCCTCGAACCTTCGCGACTCGACCACGAGTGCCGGGTTGTTGTCGCTGCGCCGCACGCGCGATCAGGCGGACCGCTGGGTCCGCGATCTCGGCATCAAGGCCTCGTCGATCGACGCGCCGGTACGCCAGCTCTCCGGCGGGAACCAGCAGCGCGTCGTGCTCGCGCGCGTCCTCGCGACACGTCCGAAAGTCCTCGTGCTCGACGGTCCCACCGTCGGCGTCGACGTGGGCGCCAAAGAAGAGCTGCACGCGACGATCCGGCGGCTCGCGGCCGACGGGCTCGCGGTGCTCATCGTGTCGGACGATCTTCCCGAGCTCGTGCAGTCGTGCACCCGCGTGCTGGTGTTCCAGCAAGGACGCATCGCCGCAGAGCTCGGACCGGCGCAGCTCACCGGCGATGCGCTGCAGGAGCACGTGAATGCGGCGCGCTGACGCGTTCGAGGCCGATGCGCGATGATGCGCGCGGTGCGGCGTCTGGTCGGCCGTCACGAGACGATGATTCTCCTCGTCATCGTGCTGCTGTCGATGGCGATTGGCGTGGCCAATCCGGCGTTCTACTCGTGGCGCAATGCCTTCGATCTGCTGAAGACGAGCGTGCCGCTCGGCATCCTGACGATCGGTCTGCTCGTCGTGCTCATTTCCGGCGGCATCGACATCTCGTTTCCGTCGATCGCCGCCGCGTGCATGTACATCACGTGCACGCTGGCGATCGACGTGCGCAGCATGGACCATCTCGCGCTGCTCTTCGCGCTGTCGATCGCGATCGGCCTGATCCTTGGACTGCTCAACGCCGCGCTCATCCATTTCTTCCGCCTGCCCGCGCTCATCGTCACGCTCGGCACGGCGAGCGTGATTCGCGGCGCGCTGCTCGAGCTCGTCGGGACGAGGACGATCACCAACCTGCCCTCGTCGATCATCGCGTTCTCGCGCACGAATCTCTTCGAGGCGACACTCGCGACCGGTGAATCGGCTGCCCTGACCGTCTCGATCCTGTTTCTCGCCGGCGTCGCGATCGCCGTCGCGCTGGCGCTGCGGTACACCGTGATGGGCCGTGGCACGTACGCGGTTGGCGCCGACCTCACCGCGGCCGAGCGCGTCGGCTTCAACATCCGGCGCATCCACTTCTTCGTGTACGGCCTGATGGGCGCGCTGGCGGGGCTCGTCGGCATCATCCACGCCTCAATCATCCGGAACGCCAACCCGCGCGATCTCGACGGGCTGGAGCTGACGGTGATTGCCGCAGCCGTGATCGGCGGCGCCAGCATCACCGGCGGCCGGGGGACCGTCACCGGAGCCCTGCTCGGCGTCGCGCTGATGGTGCTCATGAACGGCAGTCTCGTGCTCGTCGGCCTGCCGTCGCAGTGGCACCAGGTGTTCATCGGCCTGGTCGTGCTCGTCAGCACGAGCGCCACGGCGTTGCACACGAGAAGCGCGCGCGCCGGCGAGATCGCGCGATGACGCGCACGGGACCGTTCGTCCGCCTCGTCGTGTTCACCGCGGCGGTCTTCGTCGTGATGACGCTCGTCGCCGGCAGCGATCGCTTTCTCACGTCGGCGAACTTCCAGTCCATCGCGTTCCAGCTTCCGGAGCTCGCGCTGCTGAGCTTTGCGATGATGCTGTCGATGCTCACCGGCGGCATCGATCTCTCGATCGTCAGCATCGCGAACCTCTCGAGCATCGTCGCCGCGATGACGATGGTGCACGTCGCGCACGGCGATTCGGGACATGGCGCAAGCGCAGCAGCGATTGCCACAGGTGTCGGCGCCGGTCTCTGCACCGGGCTCGCATGCGGCATCGTCAACGGATGCGTCGTCGCGTTCGTGCGCGTGCCGTCGATTCTCGTCACGCTCGGCACCTTGCAGTTGTTCACGGGCCTGGCGCTCGTGCTCACGCGCGGACAGGCGATCGTCGGACTGCCCGACGCCTTCCAGTGGCTCGGCAACGGTGCGCTCCTGGGGATGCCTGTGCCGCTGTGGCTGTGCCTGTGCGCCGCGGTGGCGATGGCGATGCTCGTGAATCGGACGGTGTTCGGCGTCGAAGCGAGACTTGTCGGCACGAATCCGATTGCCGCGTGGTTCGCCGCGCTGCCCGTGCGCGGCGTGCTCGTCCGCACGTACGTGACGACGGCGCTGGTCGCGAGCGTCACCGGCATCCTGATGGCGTCTCGCGCGAATTCCGCGAAGGCCGACTACGGCTCGTCCTATCTGCTCCAGTCCATTCTCGTCGTCGTGCTCGCGGGCGTAAATCCCGCCGGCGGATCGGCACGCGTGCTCGGCGTCGGCATCGCCGTGTTCGCGCTGGAGCTGCTCAGCTCCGGATTTGGCATGATGCGTCTCACGAGCTTCGCGACGGAGCTCGCGTGGGGCGCGTTTCTGCTCGTGTTCATGATGATCAACAGCGTCCTCGAGCGCAGGGGGTAGCACACATGAAGAAGTTCTTGAACGCGGCCGAAGGGTTCGTGCCCGAGATGATCGAGGGCATCCTCGCCGCGCATCCGGGCAAGCTGACGTCGGTCGCGAACGATCTGCACTGCCTCGTGAAGGGTGGACCGAAGACGCCGAACAAGGTCGGCATCGCCAGCGGCGGCGGATCAGGACATCTGCCGCTCTTCCTCGGCTACATCGGCGACGGCCTGCTCGACGGCTGCTCGATCGGCGACGTGTTCCAGTCGCCGTCGGCCGAGCAGATGCTCGAGGTCACGCGCGCGATCGACGCGGGCGCGGGCGTGCTCTATATCTACGGCAACTACGGCGGCGACGTGCTCAACTTCGACATGGCGACCGAGATGGCGTCGATGGAGGACATCACGGTCGACACCGTGCTCGGCGCCGACGACGTGGCGTCAGCGCCGAAGACCGAGCTGCACAAGCGTCGCGGCGTCGCCGGGATCTTCTATCTGTTCAAGTGCGCGGGCGCCATGGCGGCCGAGCTCGCGCCGCTGGCCGAAGTCAAACGGGTCGCCGAGAAGGCGGCCGCGAACGTGCGCACGATGGGCGTCGCGCTGACGCCGTGCATCGTGCCGCAAGTCGGCAAGCCCGGGTTCGAGCTGGGCGACGACGAGATGGAGATCGGCATGGGCATCCACGGCGAGCGCGGCATCAGACGCGGCTCGCTCGTCACCGCCGACAAGATCGTGGACGAGATGCTGCCAACGATTCTGCGCGATCTGCCGTACGAGCCCGGCGATCAGGTATCCGTTCTCGTCAACGGCCTCGGCGCGACGCCGAAGGAAGAGCTGTACATCCTGTTCCGCCGCATCGCGCAGCAGTTGAAGAGCCACGAGATCACGATCTTCAACACGTACATCGGCGAGTTCGCGACGAGCATGGAGATGGCCGGCGCGTCCATCTCGCTGCTGAAGCTGGACGACGAGCTGCGGCGCCTCGTATCGCGCCCGGCCGACACGCCGTTCTTCTCGCAGATGCAGCTCTGAAAGACATTTTCAGAGCAACTGCGCTCGTGGGAGGGGCGGACCTTCTGGTCCGCCCGCGACGGCCGAACCTGAAGGTTCGGCCCTCCGAAGGATTCGCGAGGATCCAACAATGGACGCACTCGATCTGCAAGGCGCCGCGCGCGCGGTACATGCCGTCCGCCTGTTGATGGACGAACATCGCGATCGGCTCGTCGCGCTCGATCAGGCCGTCGGCGACGGCGATCTCGGGCTGACGATGACCAAGGCGTTCGCCGCGGCCGACGAGTACGCGGCGAGCGCCTCTGGCGTCACGCCAGGCAAAATGCTGATGCAGGCGGGCATGGCGATCGCCAGAGCCGCGCCGTCGACAATGGGGACGCTCGTGGCGACGGGATTCATGCGCGGCGGCAAAGCCGTGGCCGAGACGGCCGCGCTCGACACGCCGGCGCTCGCATCGTTCTTCCGCGCGTTCACCGCCGGCATCATGGAGCGCGGCAAGACGCAGCCGGGCAACAAGACCGTCGTCGACGCGCTCGATCCGGCGGCGACGGCGCTCGAAACCGCGGCGGCGCGCGGCGCGGACATACGCGCCGCACTGGCCGACGCAGCAGCGGCCGCCGAGAACGGCCGCGTGGCGGCGCGACAGATGATGTCGCAGCACGGCAAGGCGGCCGTGTTCCGCGAACAGACGATCGGCGTCGACGATCCCGGCGCCGCCGTCGGCGCGCTGATCCTGCAGGGATTCGCGCAGAGCGTGCCAGCGTAAGCGTGGCGATATCGTAGCCGGCGGGCTTGATGCCCGCCGGTCGCAGGACTGAAGCCCCGCGGCGACGTTGAGGTCGATCTGAAAGCCAGTCAGGCCCTATCGGCGCCGTTCCTGGAAGAACCGCAGCATCTGCCGCCGGCACTCGTCGGCGAGCACGCCGGCGACGATCGTCAGCTTGTGATTGAGCGACGGGTGCTCGTAGGCCCGCTGTTGCGACTCGATCGCGCCCGCGCGCGGCTCGACGGTCCCGTAGACGAGCGTGCCGACGCGCGCGTGGACGCACGCGCCGACGCACATCAGACACGGCTCGACCGTGACGTAGAGCGTCGCGCCCGTCAGCCGGTAGTTGCCGACCGTCCGCGCCGCATCGCGCAACGCGACGATCTCCGCGTGCGCCGTCGGATCGTGCGTCGAGATCGGCTGATTGAACCCGCGTCCGACGGTGCGGCCGTCGATGACGACGACGGCGCCGACGGGCACTTCGCCGGCCTCGCCGGCGCGCGCGGCCAGCGCCAGCGCTTCGCGCATGAACGCCTGATGCGATCCGGGGACGTCGAGCGACACGGACGTCAGAACTTCACGCCGGCCAGCACGCGCAGCGTCGCGCCGCCGAGATCGGTCTCGTGGAACGCCGCGGACGCGCCTTGCTCGCCGATCGCGTTCGGCACGGATCGGATCTGCCCTTCGACGCCGACGATCACGCCGCCCAGGAACCGCACGTCGGCTCCGGCAAATGCGAAGCCGCCATTGAACGACGTGTCCGAGTTGTCGTCGTCGGTGCCGAACGTCGACGTCTCGCGATAGGCGAGGCGCAGCAGCCCGCCGCCGGCGTACACACCGGCGCGGCGCCGGCGCCCAACGTCGGCGCGCCAGCCGGCGCCAATCTCGATCGGCGTCATCTCGACGGTGACCGGGATGTCGAGCGGCACGCTGTCGTCGTCGGCCACGATCACGCGGTTGCCGGTCTCCTTCATCTTCGAGATGGCGACGTGCAGGAACAGGCCCTTCCACACGTTCAGCAGCTCGCCGCCCCCGCCGATGGCCGTCGGCTTCGACGTCCCGACGACGGCGTCGAACGTCTGGGACGCGGCGAGCGCGTTCACGTCGAACGTCACGAACGCGCGCACGCCGAGGGACGGCCGCGCCGACGGCGGCCGGAACGCCGCGCGGCGCTGCGCCGCCGTGTCGAGCGCCGCGGTGCCGGTGAGCGATTGCGCGGCGGCTGGCACGACGGCGAGCGCGAGCAGCACGCCGATCGCGGCGAGGCGCGCGAGAAAACGCGATGCCGTCGACCGCGCGCTCATCGGCGAATCCCCAATCCGAACAGGGCCGCGCGCGGCTGAATCAGCCCCGCGCCGTAGTCGTCGTCCCTGCCGGATGTCCCGAGATCTTTGGCCGACGCTTTGATGGCCGCTTCGACGACCTTCGGATCGGTGATGCCCTGGCTCATCAGGAGCGCCGCGAGCGCCGCCACGTGCGGCGTCGCCATCGAGGTGCCGATGTAGCCGACTTCGGCGTAGCGATCGAACCGCGGGACGTCGGTGAGCAACGGGTCCGAGTCGTCGGGGTCCAGCGTCACCTGCCAGACGTAGCCCTGGTCCTCGCCGCCGCCGTCGCGGTCGCTGCCGCCGGGCGCGACGATCTCCAGGTGCCCGCCCGTGCTCGAGTAGTACGCGCGCGTGCTCGACTTGCCGACCGCGCCCACCGACATCACGCCGTCGAGGCTCGGCGCATAGCGCGCGGGATATTCGATCGGATTGCCGTCCTCGAAGCCGTTGCCCATCGACACGGCGACGAACGCGCCTTTGCTGACGGCATAGCCCATCGCGTCCCGAATCATGGGCGCGGGCTCGGTGCCGCTGATGCTGATGTTGATCACCCGCGCGCCGTTGTCGACCGCGTACCGCACGCCGTCGGCAATCGCATCGTCGCTGCAGCCGCCGGAGTCGGACGGCACGTAGCCCGTGGTGCCGTCGGCCGCCTGCGCGAGCATCAGCTCCCAGTATCCGACGCACGCCTTCACCGGCATGATGCGCACGCGATAGGCCATCCCGGCGAGCCCGAGCTGGTTGTTGGCGTCCTCGGCGATCGTCGAGGCGACGTGCGTGCCGTGTCCGATGAAATCGCGGGTCGCCGCGCTGCCGGGCTCGAAGAGCAGGTCGCGAGGCGAGACGAATCGGCTCGCCGACAGATCGAGGCTGGGCTGGAAGCGCAGCGACACGGTCTCGAGCTGCGTCCCCGTCCAGAGCGGCCTGGATACCGTCGCCGACGCCGTCGTGACGCCCGTATCGACGACGGCGACGATGATCGCGTCGCTGCCGCCGGGGTTGATGTCCCACGCGCCCGGCATGTTCAGCAGCGAGAAGTTCCACTGCAGATCGCGATAGTCGGGATCGTTCGGGACGCCGGTGACGCTCGAGGCAGGTGCAAGCGTCGCGGGCCGCAGACGGCTCGACACGCGGTACGGCAGGCGGCGGATGTAGTTCGGCTGCGCGTACTCGACCTCCGGCTGCGCGGCGAGCACGGACGCCGCGCGCGCGGGATCGGCCTCGCCAGCCGCGTGCAGGCGCGCCACGCCGCCGGCCATCCATTCCAGGTCGCCGACGACCGGCCGGCTCCTCAGCGTCGAGAGCGCACGCTGCTGCCGGGCCACGCTGATGCCGGCCCTGAATTTGACGAGGACGTCGCCGGGCAGATAGTCGAGCTGGCGCAGACGCGCTTCGGCGAACGCCGCGGCGCGCTCAGGCGTGAGCGCAGTCGCGTATGACGATGAAATTCGTGGCGCCGCCCGGCCAATGGGCGTCACGGCTTTTCGCTGCGCGGCGACGGGAAGCGCCGCCAGCACGCCAAGGCCGAGCGTGAGCCCGACACCAAACCCCGACGCGATAGGCCATCGGCCAGTTGCCATGAGGAGTCCTTCGAACGTTCGTTACCAGGCAGGCGCGGTGGTCAATTCTAGCGTGAGACGACGTCAACCGCTTGGCAGACCTTACGCGGTCGACGATCGGTCCTGGCAACGGTCGCAAAACAGTGAGGCCGTCAACTCTGGCCGGCAACTTGCACAGCCAGACCTCCCGAATGGCTCCTCCGATCGACGTGGTCGCGAAACTGATGTTCGGGACGCCCCTGCCCGCGCAGGAAGTCTCCGCCCCGGCCATCACGACGACGGACCCGGAAACGGTATTTTCGGCCCTGGATGGACGGGAATTGATCGTCCTGGGCCGCCGGTGGAAGACCGAAGTCTTCAGCGTCTGCGAATTGGGCGGCTGCCGGTACGTCCAGCTGTCTCTGCAAGGCGAGCAGCAGTACATGCTGACGCTGCGAGTCGCCTCAGGAGCGGACATCAAGCAGCTCGTCCCGCGCCTCTTGAACTGGCTGGCCCACCCGTCCTCGTCTGGAGAGATCCTCGACGTCGAGTAGCTCCTGCCATTTCTGTCCCCGAATAGCCGTGACAAGAAGAACATAGTCAACCTGTGAGCAGTTTGATCGCCGTCATCAAGCTGATCGGAGGGCCTGGCTCGATCGGTTTCCTCGTTCTCTTGATCGCCGCCGCGCTCATCTGGAGTTTCGTCTGGCCCAAGCGCCGCCGGGACGGCTACGTCGCGCTCGCGATGATTGCAGGCCTGTACGCCGTGCTCGCGCTTCCCGTCGTCGCCGCGTCGCTCGCCGGCCGCCTGATCGCGCCCGTCTTGGCAGACGCTGAAATCCGGGAAATCCAGATACTGTTCGTCTTCGGCGGGGACAATGAGCTCGGGCGCATTCGCGAGGCGCAGCGAATCTGCCGGCTCGCGCAGCCCCAGGCGATCTGGCTGCTGGACGCGGCATACATGCGCGACGACCTGCGGATGGTGGGCGTGCCTCTCAGCCGGATCCACATCGACGCGTCGACCTGGAACACCCAGTCGCAGATCGATCGTGTCGTCGAGGTGCTGCGCGGATCACCCGGGGCTCGCGCCGCGATCCTGGCGTCCAGACTTCAGGCCCCGAGGATTGCGCTGCTGACCGCGTACGCGGGCGCCGAGATCCCCGTCGCGCCATCGCCGCTCGATCGCGCGCTCCCGTCCGCCGGCCCCCGGTCGCTGATGCCGTCCTACGCGGCGCTGCTCACGAGCCGGGACGCCATCTACGAGAACGTCGCCCTGGCCTACTACCGCGCTCGTCGTCCCGGATCGCGAGATGGGGCGAGACGATGATGATCGTCTTCGCGAGGGCGGGCCGTTCAGGATGAATCAGATAAGCTCTAAGGAGCGCGTCTCGGAGCCGACCCTTGAAGCGCGCTCACAGGCGATGACCAGGAACCGGACGTCGTTTGTCGCCGCAGGCGCAGTGCTGGCCGCGGCCGTGCTGTTGTATTGGCCGATCCTGGCCAAGCTCGCCCATGACTGGGCGACCGACGACAACTATTCACACGGGTTCTTCATCCTTCCCCTGGCCGGCTATTTCGCGTGGGAGCGACGGGGCCGCCTGGCCGCCGCCCCTCGCCGGCCCGCACTGACCGGGCTGCTCCTGGTCGTCGCCGGACTGGCGACGTTGCTGGTTGGGCGGCTCGGTGCCGATTTGTTCTTGCCGAGGGTGTCTCTGCTCGTGGTCCTGGCCGGCGCCATCGTGTATCTGGCCGGCTGGCCAACGGTCGCGGTGCTCGCGTTTCCCTTGGCGTTTCTGCTGCTGATGATTCCGTTGCCGGCGATTGTCTTCAACGAGGTGGCTTTTCCGCTGCAGCTCGTGGCCTCGGCCCTGGGCGCGTCGGTGGTGTCGGCGCTCGGCATCCCGGTCCTGCGCGAAGGCAATCTCATCGTGCTCGCGCGCACGACGCTCGAGGTCGCGGAGGCGTGCAGCGGCATCCGCTCTCTCGTCTCGCTGCTGACGCTGGGCATCGTCTACGGCTACTTCACGGACTCGCGCACGAGCGTGCGCACGCTGATCGCGCTCTCCACGATTCCGATCGCCATTGTCGCCAACGCCGCGCGCGTGGCGGGCACGGGCATCGCGGCGCACTACTACGGCGACGGCGTCGCGCACGGATTCCTGCACACGTTTTCCGGATGGGTGGTCTTCGGCGTCGCGCTCGTGCTGACGGTGATCGCGGCCCGTGTCATCGTCCACATGGCGCCCGCCAGACCTCGCAACGCGTCGACGGCGGTGACGGCATCATGACGCGCCGTCTCTGGCTCCTCGCCGCGCTCCTGGTCGCGAGCTGGAGCTACATCGGCCACGCGATGCGTCCCGAGGCCGTGCCGCCGCGCGAGTCGCTCCAGCAGATGCCGCTGCAAATCGATCGCTGGCGCGGCGCCGACGCCGCGCCCCTCAGCGCGGAAGTCCTCGCCACGCTGGGCGCAGACGACTACATCGATCGCGTCTACGAAGGGCCAGGCGGCGACCTCGTCGGCCTCTATGTCGGCTACTACGGAAGCCAGCGCGAAGGCGACGCGATTCACTCCCCGCTCAACTGCCTGCCGGGCGCCGGATGGCAGCCGCTCGCGCGGGGCAGGACGCGGCTGTCGGTCGCGTCCGCGGCGGGCGAGCCGACGGTCAACCGCGTGCTGATTCAGAAAGGGCTCGATCGGCAGGTCGTCGTCTACTGGTATCAGAGCCACGGCCGGATCGTGGCGAGCGAGTACACGAGCAAGGCGCTGCTCATCTACGACGCGCTGCGATTCAACCGATCCGATGCCGCGCTCGTGCGGATCATCAGCCCGGTGCTCACCTCGGACGTCTCCGATCGTTCAGCGGACGATCGCATCGTCGCCTTCGCGCGAACCGTGCTGCCTCGACTGGGCACGTATCTTCCTTCGTAATTGCCTATGCCATCGCCGTCAGCTCTCCTCCGCCCGTGGGTCGCCTTCGCCGTGATTGCCGGCGTGTCGTTCGGTCTGTCGTCGTGCGCGAAGGATCCGGAGGTCGCCAAGCGCGAGCTCGTCCAGAGCGGAGACGCGTACGTCGCGCAAGGCAAGTATCCGGAAGCGATCATCCAGTACCGCAACGCCATTCAGCAGGATCCGCGTTTCGGCGAGGCGCGCCGGAAGCTCGCCGAGGCCTTCGCCCACGAAGGCGCGACGGCCGATGCGCTGGGCGAGTACGTGCGCGCCGCCGACCTGCTGCCGAACGACGCCGAGGTTCAGGTCAAAGCGGGCACGGCGCTCCTGCTCGTCCGACGGTTCGACGATGCGAAGGCGCGGGCGGAGCAGGCGCTCAAGACGAAGCCGTCGGACGTCGACGCGCTGATTCTCCGCGCCAATGCCCTTGCGGGACTGAGACAGATCGACGAGGCGATCAAAGACGTCGAACGGGCCATCCTGGCGGCGCCGGAGCGCAGCACGAGCTACGCGAGCCTGGGCGCGATGCAGGTGATCAAGGGCGACCGGACGCAGGCGGAAGCCGCCTACAAACAGGCGGTCGCGTCGGCGCCGGACGCGCCGGGCCCGCACCTGGCGCTGGCGAACTTCTATCTGGCCTCGGGCCGCCGAGCCGAGGCCGAAGCCGAGATCAAGGCAGCCCTGCAACACGCGCCGCAGGATCCCGTCAGCAACCGCGCGCTGGCCTACCTCTACATGGCGACGGGCCGCGCGCCGGAAGCTGAGCCCTATCTGAAGATCGTCGCGGACTCCTCGGCCGATGCGACGGGCAAGCTCGTCCTGGCGGACTACTACATCTCGCTCGCGCGGGCGGACGAGGCGCGGCGACTGCTCGAGCCAATCGCGGCCTCCACGAGCGATCCGAGCGCGGCCAACGCCGCGACGTTGCGGCTCGCCGGACTGAACGTCGCGGCCGGGCAGTTCGACGCGGCGTTGCAGCAGGTCGAGGGCGTCCTGGCCAAGACGCCTTCGGATCCGGATGCGCTCGCGGCGAAGGCAGAGATTCTCCTCAACTTGAAGAAGCCGGACGAGGCGCTGGCCGCGGCGCACAAGGCGACGGAGGGATCGCCGCATTCGGCGCGTGCGCAATTCGCCCTCGGGCGGCTGTACGCGCTGCGCCATCAGGACGCCGACGCCATTTCCGCGCTGACGAAGGCCGTGCAGGCCAATCCGCAGCTCGTCGCGGCGCAGCTCGAACTGGCGCGATCGTATCTGGCCGCCGGCCGACTGAAAGAGGCGGAGCAGGCCACGCGGGACGTCATTGAGAAGGCGCCGCGCATGGGCGAGGCGCGGCTGCTCCTGGCGCGCATCAGCCTGCTCGAGGGACAGCGTGATCAGGCCCAGGCCGCGATCGACATCGTGGCGCGGGACTTTCCGGACGCGCCGGCTGTTCAGACCGAGCTGGGGATGATCGAGCTCAATCGCGGCAATCGCGCGGCCGCGCGTGCGGCGTTTGCGAAGGCGCTCGCCCAGGATCCATCGGCCATCACGCCGCTCGCGCAGCTGACGCGGCTCGACATCCGCGACGGCCGCGCCGACGCGGCGCGTGCGCGCCTGGACGCCGCGCTGGCGCGCGAGCCGAATCGCGCCGATCTGCTGTCGCTCGCGGGCCAGGCGTACAGCGCGCTCGGCGACGCAGCCTCCGCCGAGCGTCTGCTGAAGCAGGCGCTCGCGGCCGACGCGAGCGACCTCGACACCTACATGGCGCTGGGCCGGCTGTACGTCCGGCAGCAGAAGATCGACGAGGCGATCGCGCAGTTCGATCAGGTCGCCGCGCGGCAGCGCAATGCCGTCGCGCCGGAGACGCTCATCGGCCTGCTGCTCGAAGGCCAGGGCAAGCGCGATGCGGCCAAGGCGCGCTACCGGCGCGCGCTCGACATCGATCCGCACGCCGCGGTCGCGGCCAACAACCTCGCCTGGATCTACGTGGAAGAGGGCGGCAACCTCGACCTGGCCCTCCAGCTCGCGCAGACCGCCAAAGCCCAGTTGCCGAACCGGCCCGAGGTCAACGACACGCTCGGCTGGATCTATCAGAAGAAAGGCCTGAGCACGACGGCCCTGCCGTTCCTGCAGGACGCAGTGCAGCAGGCGCCGTCGAACGGCTCCTACCGCTACCATCTCGGCGTGGTCTACGCGGCGACGTCGCAGGCCGCGCAGGCGAAAACGGCATTGACGCGCGCGCTGACGTCTGGGCTCTCGCCGGCCGAGGAGCGCGACGCGAAACAGCTGCTCGCGACGTTGCCCGCGTCATGACGCTGCAGGCGCCATCCGGTGCGCCACGCGTCCTGCAGGTCGTCCTCAGCCTGAATCCGGGCGGCACGGAGCGACTCGTGCTCGAGCTCGTCACGCGGCTCGGCTCGTCGCTGCCGATGGCGGTGTGCTGTCTGGACGAGGCTGGCGACTGGGGCCGACGGCTCGAGGACCAGGGCATCGCGGTCCACGCGCTTCGCCGCGCGCCGGGCTTCCAGCCGCAGCTCGGCCGCGCGATCGCGGACGTCGCCGCGCGCCACGGCACGACGGTGATTCACGCGCACCACTACTCGTCATTCGTCTACAGCTGCCTGGCGCGACGTCGGACGCCCGACGTGCGCCTCGTCTACACCGAGCACGGCCGCGTCACCGACGCGCCGCCGTCGCCGAAGCGGCGCCTCGTGAACCGTCTGTATTTCGCGCGCGTGCCGGCGCGCGTCTTCGCGGTGTCCGACGATCTGCGGCGCCACATGGTGCAGGAAGGATTTTCGGCCCGGCGCGTCGGCGTGATCTACAACGGCATCGCCGTGGGCGACGCGCCGTCGGCCGACACGCGCCGGCGCCAGCGCGCCGCGCTCGGCGTCTCGGACGCTGTCGCGGTGGTCGGCACGATCGCGCGGCTGGATCCTGTCAAGGATCTCGGCACGATGCTGCGCGCCGTCGCCGACGCGCGTCGCACGCGGCCGATCGTCGCGCTGATCGTGGGCGACGGCGCCGAGCGCGTGGCGCTCGAGGCGCTGGCCGCGCAGCTCGATCTCACCGCGCACGTCCGCTTTCTCGGCCATCGCGACGATGCGCGCGACTGGCTGGCGGCGTGCGACGTCTTCGTCAACTCGTCGCTCAGCGAGGGCGTGTCGCTGACGATCCTCGAGGCGATGGCCGCGGGATTGCCGGTCGCCGCGACGTCGGTCGGCGGCACGCCGGAAGTCGTCACGCCGGAGTGCGGCCGGCTCGTGCCCGCGCGATCGCCGGCCGAGCTGGCCCGCGCGATCCTCGACGCCGTCGGCAGCCCGGATGCGGCGCAGCGGATGGGCGGCGCGGCGCGCGCGCGCGTCTGCGCGCATTTCACGATCGAGCGCATGGTGCAGCAATATCGTGACGTGTACGAAGGGGTGGCGTGATGTGCGGCATCTCGGGCGCGTTCGCGATCGGCGGCACACTGGATGAGGAGATGCGCCGCGGCGTGCGGCGGGTGAACGCCGCGCTGGCGCATCGCGGCCCTGACGGCGACGGCTTCTTCGACGCGCCCGGCGTCGCGTTCGGCCATCGTCGTCTCGCGATCATCGATCGCGCCGGCGGACATCAGCCCATGGCCAACGAGGACGAGTCCTGCTGGATCGTCTTCAACGGCGAGGTCTACAACCACAAGGCGCTGCGGCCGGCGCTCGAAGCGCGCGGCCATCGGTTCCGGTCGTCGTGCGACACGGAAGTCATCCTGCATGCCTACGAAGAGTACGGCCCGGCCGCGGTCGAAAAGCTCGACGGCATGTTCGCGTTCGCGATCTACGACGGCCGATCGCGCGAGCTCTTCATGGCGCGTGATCGGCTGGGCAAGAAGCCGCTCTTCTACACGGTGCGGGACGGCGTCCTGACGTTCGCCAGCGAGCTGCCGGCGCTGGCGATGGCGCCGGGCTGGCGCGGCGAGATCGATCTCACGGCGCTCGAGAGCTATCTGTCGCTGGGCTATTTCCTCGCGCCGGCGACGGTCTATCGCGGCGTGCACAAGCTGATGCCGGCCCACTGGCTGCGCGTCGCGAACGGCCGCGTCGAGACGCGGCAATATTGGGACGTCGCCGAATTCGACACCGATCGCCGATCCGACGCGGCGCTCGTCGACGACATCGACGAGCGGCTGCGCGCCGCCGTCCTCTCGCGGCTCGAGAGCGAATTCCCGCTCGGCGCGGTTCTGAGCGGCGGCATCGACTCGGGACTCGTCGTGTCGTACATGGCCGATGCGCTCGGCGATCGGCTCGTCACGGCATCGGTGGGCTTCGGCGATCGCGCGCACAACGAGCTGGACGCGGCCGCGCTCACGGCGTCGCACTTCCACAGCCGCCACTATCCGGAAGTCATCGAGCCGCATCTCGAGGACGTGATCGAGCCGGTGACGCGCCGGCTCGGCGAGCCGATGGCGGACTCGTCGGCAATTCCGACGTGGTACGTGTCGCGCGCCGCGCGGCAGCACGTGACCGTCGCGCTCAGTGGCGACGGCGGCGACGAGAGCTGGGCCGGCTATGACTTTCGCTACGTCCCGCACGCGATGGAGGCCGCGGCGCGGCGCGTCCTGCCGGGTCCGCTCGCGCCGGCCGTGGGATGGCTCGGCCGGCGGTGGCCGCGATCGGCGGCCGTGCCGAAGCCGCTGCGCGCGGGCACGCTGCTCGAGAATCTCGGCCGCGATCCGGCGGCGGCCTACTACGCGGATCTCAGCTTCCTGAAGCCGGCGGACGCGCGGCGGCTGATGGGCCTGCCCGCGGCCCGCGATCCGGCCGCGAGCCCCGTCTACGCAGCCGTCACCGATCCGTACCGGAGATGCCCGTCGACCGACGCGGTCCAGCGCGCCGAGTACGCCGATCTGAAGGTCTATCTGCCGAACGATCCGCTCGTGAAGGTCGATCGCATGAGCATGGCGCACAGCCTCGAGGTCCGCTGTCCGCTGCTGGATCATCGCCTCGTCGAGCTCGCGTTCCGCATCCCCGCGTCGCGCAAGCAGACCTGGCGTCGCAGCAAACGGCTGCTGCGGGAACTCGCGCGGCGCCGGCTCCCGGCCGGGCTGTGGTCGCTGCCGAAGCGCGGCTTCGATATGCCGATTGGGGACTGGATCGGCGGCCCGCACGCGGGCCAGTTCGCCGACGAGGTGCTGGCGTCGGGCTCGCGTCTGTCGAGCTGTCTGGACCTTCGAGATCTGACGCGCCGCTTCGACGCGCATCGGCGCGGCGAGGGCGGTCACGCCTACACGCTGTGGGCGTCCTGGGTGCTCGAGCGGTGGCTTGCGGAAAGTCAGACGGCGTCGACGCAACCGGTCGAAGTCATTCGATGACGAGACTTCTCTCGCCCGCTCGGAATCCTTCCAGGACATCAATGTTGCAACGACAAAATCGTCACCTTGTAAGTCTTTTGTTTACTAGAAATTAGAAGACGATATTCGGACGGGGCGGCGGCGCGTATCGTGGCGCGCATGTTGCTCCAATGTGGCGCGTCCCGCGGCCGTGTTCCGGCCGGGCGACGTGAGGAGCGAGACGACATCGATGCTGAAGAAGCTGCTGTTCTCTTTCGGTTTGCTGGCCCTTGGCAGCCCTGCATTTGCCGGCCCGTTGGTTCTGTCGATCGGGGGCGGCCAGTGGCAGAACGGCGTCGGCCCGAGCAATGTCTGTATCGACTATGACAACGTCGGCGGCACGGGCCTCGATGGCGTCCGCTGGGGTGTCGGCGAGAACAGCACGTCGCTGCCGGCACCGTTGGCCGGGTACGACACGCTCGGCGACGCGTGCCTCACCGAGGACGGCTGGTACGCGCCGGTAAGCGGCTACAACTTCACGCCGGAGGGCGGGCCACACGTCATCTCGGATACGTCGGCGACGTTCTCGCTCGGCACGTTCGAGCATTTGAACTTCCCGATCCAGGACGGCATCACGCAGGTCGACTATCAGCTGACGCTCAACACGAACACGGTCGGCAGCCCGACGCCGCTCACGCTGACGTTCCAGCACAACGAGACCGACAACGAGTGCTCGACCGGTCCCAACTGCTCGGACGACATCGTCAACGTGCTGCTGCCGGGCACGTCGCTGCTGTTCACGGTCGGGTCCGATCAGTATCTGTTCCAGCTCCTCGGCTTCAGCGACAGCGCGCTCGGCACGTTCAGCAACAGCTTCGAGTCACCCGAGAACGGCTCGACCAAGTCGCAGCTCTGGGCGAGCGTCACGCCGGTCCCGGTGCCTGAGCCGGCGACGATGGTGTTGTTCGGATCGGGGCTGTTCGGGCTGGGCGCCGCGCTGCGCCGCGCACGTCGGCGCAGCTAGCCTTCGCATCATCCACCGCACCGCGGTGCGGGCTTCCTCGAATCACCAGCGCCGGAGCGTCCCCGCTCCGGCGCTGTCTTTTTCGGCCCTTCTGTCAGGCATGGGCGACGTCGGCGCAGGCTGCGCCCGGTTTGCGCTCTACGGTCTCGACGATCGCGCGGCAGAAACTTGCGGGACTGTACTCGGCCATCACGGGCTCGTTGAGACGGTCAGGCTCCTGCAGGCCCGACAGCTCGCGGTGCGCGTCCTCGAGCGCATCGAGGAGCGCATCCGGCGTGAATGTCGGCATGAAGAAGCCGCGTCCGCCCCATCGCCGAACTTCCGAAGCCAACCAGGTGTGATCCGTCGTCACCACCGGCTTCCCCAGCCCGAGCGACTCGAGGATCACGCCGGACGTGCGGATGGCGTAGTTCTGCTGATCGTACGGCAGCAGGATGCAACGCGCCCGTCGGAACTGCTCGTAGTACGCCTCTTTGTCACCGAACTCTCGCCGAATCAGCTCGACCTGCGGAAGCGCGGCGAGGCGCTCGACGGCGGCGTCATCCGACGCGCCCGGCGGTGCGTGCACCAGGACGCGCACATCCGGGTGTCGGGAGAGGAACGCCGGCATCGCATCGGCAAGGACCATGGCGCCCTTCTCCCGCCGAAGGCCACCGAAGAAGCCGAACGACATGTCGGGGACCGCCGCCCGATGTCCGCGCGGCCAACGGATCGGCACCGGAATCGTCGAGAACGGCTGGCCCAGCTGCTCCGACAACTGCGCTGAGAGCGGATCCGAGTTCGACGTGAACCGCACGGTGGACGACGCGCGCACGAGGGCCGCGGCCGCGTCTCGCGCCGCAGCAATCGCCTTGGGAACCTCTGCGGCGTGTCGAACGCCGAACGCCAGAGGATATTGGAACTGCAGGAACAGCTTCGGCCGCTGCGCGGCCGGCAGCGATGCGTACCAGCGCGCGAGGCCGCCGATCTGGAACACGGTCGCCGTGTGCATGATCGCCAAGACGTCCGGCCCGAGATCAGCCGGGCTCAGATGGCCGAGCCCGGCCACCAAAGCATCGGACATCGCCGCGTAGAGCTCGGCGAAATCACGGGTCTCATAGGCCGGAATGTAGACGTCGTCGTAGAAGACGGGACGTGCCTGCAACTCGGCCAACACGCCGGTCGCCGCGTAGAGATTCGTGTAGATCACGACGCGATGATCGCGCCCGAGCTCGGCGCGAATCATCGCGGCGAACTCCTTGTGGTGCCCGAATCTCGCCACCAGCCCCGGGTCGAGGACGACGACGGGAGGGCGCTTCGGCGCGGGCCAGAGCGGCGCGAGTGAGCGGACGAGACGCGAGCGCGCGGCGTGCAGGAAATATCGGCTCGAAGGGGCCACGCGTATTCCGTGTCAGCGCGTCACGGCGGCGTGCTGCGCCGGCGACTCCGCACGAGCGCGGCGCATCTCCGCTTCGATCCATTCGAACGTCTTCCGCATGCCATCTTCGAGCCGGATGGACGGCGCCCAGCCGAGCTCGCGCTTGATCATCTCGTTGTCGGAGTTGCGTCCACGCACGCCTTTCGGCTTGGACGGATCGTACACATGCTGCAGCGTCGCGCCCGCGAGGCCTTCGGCGATGCGATAGAGCCGATCGATCGTGACGAGCTGGTCGGACCCGATGTTGACCGGCGCGCGCAGCGCGCTCTCCATCAGTCGGCGCGTGCCCGCGACGCAGTCGTCAATGTACATGAACGAGCGCGTCTGCTGCCCATCGCCCCAGACCTCGATCTGCGTCGCGCCGCTTTCGCGGCACTCGAGGACTTTGCGGATGCACGCGGCGGGCGCCTTCTCGCGGCCACCGGTCCAGGTTCCGTACGGACCATAGACGTTGTGATAGCGCGCCACACGCGTCTCGAGGCCGAAGTCCTCGGTGAAGTGACGGCACATCCGCTCCGAGAACAGCTTCTCCCAGCCGTACCCATCTTCGGGCTCGGCGGGATAGGCGTCGGACTCCTTGAGCGCCGTCACATCCGGCGACGTCTGTTTGTCAGCGGCATACACGCACGCCGACGACGAAAAGAAGAATCGCTTGACGTGCGCGTCACGCGCGGCCATCAACAGATGCGTGTTGATGAGGACCGACAACATGCACGCGGCCTTGTGCGTTTCGATGAAGCCCATGCCGCCCATGTCGGCGGCGAGGTTGAAGACGTAGGCCATGCCGTTCGTGGCCGTGACGCACGCGTCATAGTCCTTGAGGTCGAGCACGAGGTTCTCGACGCCGTCGACGCGTTGATACCACTCGTCGAGCGGTTTCACGTCAACGGCGCGAACCCGGCGATGCCCGTCGGCCACCAACGCCGCCACAAGATGTCCGCCGATGAACCCGCCGCCGCCCGCCACAAGAATGCCGTCCTGCTTGCCAATCACCGACACCGCGCAACCTCCACTTCGACGCGATCTTGCGCCAGAGATGGCGCGGACGCGTAGGGCGTCCTGGGAAGCAAATGCCGATCCACCGATGATAGGCGCCGCCCTGCTGGATTACGTCTGATGCTCTCGCTCGGGTTCGCCTGTTGGTCGAGAAGTCGCTCAGAATCGAGACTCTTGTCGGCGCCCAATCACCTTCCGACGTCCTGGAGCGCCGCACATGGGTTACCGGGGTCGATAGAAGAGATAGCCCGCTGCTCCGGCGAATTCTTGCAGGCGCTCCGAGAGATAGCGCACCTCGAAACGAGTGCGCCACGGCCGGGCTCTGGCACGCCAGTACCAGGTCGTCAGGGCGGGCCTGCGTCGCGCCGGATCGAGGAAACATTTCAGATGGTACGCGCCGCGCCCGCGTGCATACCCCGCTTGGAGGGCCCGCACGGCCATGTCGGTCTGCCGCCGGTGATGGTGCCGGACGACCGGACCTGGATCGTAAACGCCGACGAGCCCGGCAAACGATGCCTGACAGACGAACTCAACGTCTTCGGCGGGAAACGGCGTCCCCGCCCCAAGCGTCTCGTCGAAGCCGCCAACGGTCTCGAGCACGCTCCGCCGCGCGGCCATGTTGGCCCCCTGGATCTCGCCAGGCTCGACGATCGTTCTCGCGGGAATCAGCCGCTTGCTGCGGCCGGTCAGAATCGTGATCGGACGGTCCGCCGGATCGTGCAGGTCTATGCATCCGCCGATGTACGCGATTGACGCGTCCTGGAACGCGGCGTCGATGCGGTCGATGTAGTCGGGCTCCGGATAGCAGTCATCGTCGGTGAACGCGACGATGTCGCCTCGCGCCGCGCGCCAGCCGGTGTTCCTGGCGCGCGACAGTCCAGCCATCGGCTCAGGCAGCACGCGCGCCTGCACCGTCCCCGATTGCGCGAATGTGCCGAGGATAGCCGCGGTCTCATCGGTCGATCCGTTGTCGACGACCACGAGCTCCCACGGAATCGACGTCCTGATGCGCTCGAGCGCGCGCAGCGCCTCGGGCAGGTAGGGCGCGCGGTTTCGCGTGCAGATGACGACGGAGATACGGGGCGCTGGCAAGGCCGACAGCATAGTAGAGAGTGGGTCGCCGCGTGCAATTGCGGACAGCGCCGGGGCCGCGGCTCCGGCGATGATAGAAGACACGGCCGTCGCGCGTCCGAAAGGATCTCGCTGAAAACCGGCGAGACGTCGCGGGGCGCTCGCGTTGACAGCCTCTGAGGGTTGCACGATACTCCGAGCAGCACGTCCCGCACGGCTGCCCGGCGCCTTGCACGGCCCGCGGCCGATTCCACACATGGACATCACGGTTGCCATCTGCACCTGGAACCGCGCATCGCTCCTTCGAGAGACGCTCGCGCGCCTCGAAGAGGTGTCGGCCGCGATCGCGCCGTCGTGGTCGTTGCTCGTCATCGACAACAACTCGACCGACGAGACTCAAGCGGTCATCAACGCGTTCACCGGCCGGCTCCCGATCACGAACCTGATTGAGCGGCGTCAGGGCCAGTGTCACGCGCGCAATCTCGCGATTCGCGAGGCGCGCGGCACGCATCTCGTGTTCATCGACGACGACGTGCTCGTGGACGGGCAGTGGCTGAACAACTTTGCCCGTGGCGCGGAAGCCTTTCCCGACGCGGCGGCCTTCGGAGGTCCGATCGATCCGTGGTTCAAGGAACCGCCCGATCCCGTCGTCGCCGAAGCCTTTCCGCTGCTCGCAACGGGCTTCTGCGGCATCCTCGACGATCGGCCCGAGGGCGTGCTGCCCGAAGGACAGGAGGTCTTCGGCGCGAACATGGCCTTCCGCCTGGCGGCGCTCGGAGATCTGGAATTCGATCCGAACCTCGGTCCTTCCGCGACGCCGGGACTGGTCGGCGACGAGATCGACTTCGTCGCGCGGCTGCGCCGCCGCGGCGGACAGGTCGTCTGGTTGCCCGACATGCGCGTCCGCCACTACGTCGCGCCGTTTCGCATGACCGTGCCGTACTTGTGCGACTACTACGAGGGGCGCGGACGCACGTTCATCCGATCCGAAGGCGTGCCGAAAGGGCGCGCGATTTTCGGCGTGCCGATCTGGCTGCTGCGCCAATGGGCGGGACGCGTGGTCGTGGCGGCCCGCGACCGTGCGTTTGCCGGCAGACGGGCCTACCTCGTGAGCCGGCGATGGGAGCGCTACGAGCGAGGGATGGTGAAAGAGTGCGCGAGCGCCCGGCATGCGCATCCTCTACGTCACTCCTGACGTCGGCTGGCCGCTGAGCTTCGGCGGCGACATCCGCAAATGGCATCTGCTGCAGGGCGTGCGCGCGGCGGGCGACGCCCACGTCGTCGTGCTCCGGCGCCCGGGCCGGGAGGTCCATCCCGAGGCGTACGCCGGCGGACGCGTGATCCACGTCGCGGAGGACGTCCGGCTGGCGGCGCGTGACGAGGCCCGATACGCCTCGACGCTCGGCCGCGGCTGGCTGACGCTGTCGCGCGTACAGCCATATGAGTACCTGGGCGGCCCGGACCGCGATCTCGTGGCGCAGCTCGCCGCGCGATCGACCTACGACCTCATCTGGTTCGCGAGCACGCGCATGGCGGTCCTGTTCGCCGCCGGCGCGCGCACGCCAACGGTCGTCGACGGCGACGACTTCGCGTACGTCCGCGAGTCGCAGGTCCTGCATGCCGAGCCGTGGTACGGCGCAAAGATCTGGAACTACATGAACATCGCCAAGCTGCGGCGCGTCGAGCTGTCGCTGCATCGTCGCGTCTCGTGCGTGCTGCGCTGTTCGGCCGCCGATGCCGCGAGACATCCCGCGAGCCGCGTGGCCGTCGTCCCAAACGGCACGACGGTTCCGGCATCGATCGAGCGGACGCCGGGCGACCGCCTCGTCTTCGTCGGCGATCTGGGCTATCTGCCGAACCGCTATGGCCTGGAGTGGTTTCTCGCGCACGTGTGGCCGGCGGTTCGGGCCGATATCCCGGATGCGCGGCTCGACGTGATCGGCCGCCATGCGTCGGATGCGCTTCAGCGCCGGCACGGCCAGGACGGCATCACCGTGCACGGATTCGTGGACGCGCTGGCGCCGTACTATCGCGACGCGAGTGCGAGCATCGTGCCCGTTCGCGCCGGCAGCGGCACGCGGCTGAAGATCCTCGAATCGCTCGCGCACGCCGTGCCGGTCGTGTCGACGTCGCTCGGCACGTTCGGGCTCGACATTGCCGCCGACGCGGGCCTGACCATCGCGGACGCGCCTGACGCGTTCGCGCGCGCCTGCGTCCGCGCGCTTCGGCATCAGTCCGATGTCGAGCCGGCGAAGCGAGGTCGCGCGCTCGTGACGGCGCGCTACGACTGGACGGCCATCGAGCACGTCGTTGCCGGCGTCGCACGGCGCGTGGCCGCGACAGCGGCGCCTGCGCGCGGCGAGTCACGCGAGCCATCGCCGGAGGCGCAACGATGACGCCGACGCCGGTGCACTACCTCCACAGCTCGCCGCTCATCGGCGGCGGCAACACCGTGTTGCTGCGGCTGATCGACGGCCTCGATCGACGTCGATTCGAACCGATGAGCATCGTGCCGGGCGATGGGCCGCTCGCGCGCGCGCTCGCGACGCGCGGCGTTCCGGCATGCCGCCTGGATCTGGCTCGCGCCGCCGGCCTCGCCCGACTGGCACGGCTCGGCCGGTTCTCCGCCTACCTTCGCCGCCATGGCCGCGCGATCGTGCACGCCAACGATCCGCACACGTACGGCATGAGCCGGCCGTGCCTCAGCCCGCGTTCCAGCCGGTGGATCTGCCACGTACACCATCCGGACGCCGACACGCGGACGCTGACCTGGGCGTTTCGGCTTGCACCGCTCCGCGTGCTGACGCCGAGCCACCACGTCGCGACGCTCGTGGAGCGCTCGCTGCCCGATCGTCTCGCCGCCGTGCGCGATCGCATCCGCACGGTCATGAATCCGATCGATACGGCGTTCTTCAGCCCGGCGCACGAACGGGGCGCGCTGGCGTCGCGACTCGACTGCCGGCCTGGCGCGCTCCACGTCGTGACCGCCGGCGCGATCACGCCGCACAAAGGACAGGACCTGTTCGTGCGCGTCGTCAAGACGCTGCGCGATCGTGGGCTCGACGTGGAGGGCCACGTCATCGGCGGCGTGCAACCCGGCCAGGAACAGTACGATGCGTCCGTCCGCGCAATCGTCGCCGAGCTCGGACTGACGTCGTACGTGCGGTTCCACGGGTTCGCGTCCAACGAGGACGTTCGCGACTGGTTCCGAATCGCCGACGTCTTCCTTCTGCCGACCGGCGAAGAAGGATTCGGGTTGGTGCTGGCGGAAGCGCAGGCGTGTGGCACTCCTGTCGTCAGCACGCGGATCCCGCCGCTCGACGAAGTCGTCCTGCACGAACGCACCGGCCTGCTCGTGCCGAGGACGGTGGAGGAGATGGCTGAGGCCACCGAGCGTCTACTGCGCACACCTGAACAGCGGCGCGCCATGGGCGAAGTCGGCCGCACGTGGGTCGTGTCCGCGTTCGCTGCGAGTGCCTTCTGCGATCGTGTGATGGCGGTCTACGATGAAGTCCTGATGCGCCAACCGAGCCCGATTGAGCGACGATGATGGCCGTGCCGACCGCCACTCCCGAGAATCGAACGATCGCGCCGCGGGAGCCGGTCGTCTTCGTGCGCCGCACCTGGCCGCACTGGGCGCATCACGGCGGCTACGATCGCCTGTTCCCCGCAGTTGAGACGCTTCTCGGCCACGGCCAACTCTCCTGCTACGCGAATCCGGGTCGCACGCCGTCGTGGCTGACCGCACGCGTGCTCGAGCGCTTGAAAGCGCATGCCGTCTGGTCGCCGGAGACGTATCGCGCGCCCCATGCCGTCGCTGCGGAACTGCGCGCACTGTGGACGGCGCGCCGGCGTCACGCGTCGGTCGTTCATGTCGCCGAGTTGGAGACGAGCTTCGGCCTGTTGGGACATGCGCGCGCACGTCACTGGCTGCGCGACGCACGCGTCGTGGCGACGACGCATCTGCCGGCGAGTTGGTGGCGTCTCTTCGGCGATCCAGCCGTCGTCGCACATCTCGACGCTCTCGTCACCGTCTCGAGCGAGCAACGCGACTTCTTCGAGCCGTACCTTCCAGGACGCGTGTCGTACATCCCCCACGGGATCGATATCGAGTTCTTCTCACCCGGATCCGAAGAGCGCGCAACGCCTGCGGAGCCGCGCTGTCTGTGCGTAGGCGAGCTCTATCGCGACATGCCGATGCTGGCGGAGGTGATCGATCGAATGATGCGCGCGGACTCGGCGCTGCGGTTCGATCTCGTGTATCCGGACCACGGGCGCGGCCGCGATCGTCAGACGTTGACGCGCATCGCGCGTCAATCTCGTGTGCACTGGCACAGCGGCCTCTCGGACGAGCAACTGCGCGAGCTGTACCGGCGGGCGGATCTGCTGGTGCTGCCGCTCGTCGACTGCACGGCGAACAACGCGCTCCTCGAGGCGATGGCGTGCGGCGTGCCGATCCTCACCACGGACCTGCCTGGCGTGCGCGACTATGCGCAGCCGGCGTGCGCGCAGGTGGCGCCGCCACACGACGCGGCGGCGATGACCGATGCCGCTCAGGCCCTGTTGGCCGATCCCGATCGCCGGGCGGCGATGGGCGCAGCGGCGCGGCGCGATGCCGAGACACGATTCGCGTGGCCCGTCGTCGCACGCCAGTGGATCGAGCTCTACGCGCGGGTCTGCGATCTGCCGCGGACGTGACAGCCGGTTCGCCCGCGGAGGCGTCCAGCCTCACGCGCGGCTAGACGCGCGACGACGACACACTGACCAGCGCGTCGAGCGCGGCCTGGTTCTTCCAGCTCTGCTGCGCGCGATCCTTGGCGCCGCGATTGAGGACCTCGACCATTCGCGCGCGATCGTGCTCGATGCCTTCCAGCAAATCGCGAAGCGCCGGCGGACGAATGTGCCCGAGCGGCAGTCCGGCGTGCCACTGCAGATCGGCACACAGGTCGCGCACTTTGTCCGATCGCTGTAACGCCACGAACGGCACCTGTTGCAGGGCCGCGAACAGACAGACGTGATATCGCGTGCTCACGACCAGCCGGCAGCACGCCAGGATCGACATCAGCTCGCGCGGGCTCCAGTACCGATTCGGAACCATGCGCGCGCGATCCGCATGGCGCATCGCCGCCATCACGTGTCCCGCTGCGGCCTGGTCGTACTCGGGGCCCGTCCGGATCTCGCTGCAGAAGAACACGACCGTCGCGTCGCGATCCTCCACGAGGCCGTCGGCGAACGCGGCCAGGCTCTCGAAGAGCCGCGGCTCGCGCTGGCGCATGATCGCTTCGTTGTTGACGTTGATGCCGATCAGATAGGCGTCCGGATCGACGTCGAGCGCTTCGAGGATCGTGCGCCCAAGCTCCGCGGACACCGGCTCGATCAGCCAGGCCATGTCGGCCGCGATTGTGATGCGCTCGGCGGTCACACCCCACGAGGCCAGACGATCCGCATCATGAGCGCTGCGAACGCTCCAGTGCCGGACGTGCGGCGCGAGGTGGTCTCGGAAACGGACGCGAGATTCCGTCCGATCGAGGGTCTCCGTGCCAACGCCGACGAAGGCCACGGCCCGTCCCGCTTGTCTCGCCTCCGAGACGATCGGCGCGACCTCGTCGAGCGGCCAGGATCCAAGACCATCCATGATCGGCGTGCCGCCGGGAAAGACGACGGCTTCGGCAACCGCCGTGGCCCAGCGCCGCCGCAGGCTCTTGCGGCCGGCCTGATAGTAGCGAAACGCCGGCTCGACGCGCGCATCGTGCCGCGGGTCGCACGACCCGACCCACACAGAAAGCGACGACGGCCGTGATCGTACGAGACGGGCGAAGCCGTGCAGTGTCGCCTCGTCGCCGATGTTGCCGGCGCCGTAGAAGCCGAACGGAGCGATCAGGCGCACGACGAAGGTCTCACGAGGTGTACGGCGTCACACGCCGATGATGTCCCACGGCAGCCGCATGCGCAGCAATCCCGATCGCGCGTCGTCGACATGACTGCCGACGCCACCCGTGCGCTCGACGACGAAGCTCAGCAGCCGATCGCGATGGAAGTGCGTCTGCACCAGCGGAAAGTCGGCGCCGACCGAGATGAAGTACTGACCGAAGTTGAGGAACTCGCCCGGCACCGTACACCGGCTGACGTAGCGTCCCGGCGTTCTCACGACCTCGTCGCCGGCGCTGTCGGCGTCGGTCGAGGACACCAGCGCTACGCCTTCGGTCGTCAGGATCGTCAGGCCGATGCGAAGGCCGACTGCCCGGCGCAGGACGCGGTACTCGCATTCGACCGTGAAGGGATGCCTGGCGTCGATGGCCGTGTTGACGTGGCCGGCATTGTCCTTGATGCGGACCGCGAGCAAACGGACGAACTCGCTGCCTGGGGCCGTGTCGTCATCGTCGAACACCGCTTCGCCGGCCTGCGCGACACCGGCCGCGAGGTAGGCGGCAATAACGTCCTCGGTCGGGCCGTCGAGGCGCACGCGACCGGCGTCGATCCACAGGCATCGCGTGCAGAACCGCGTGATCGCCGCCATGTTGTGGCTGACGAACACGATCGTCCGGCCTTCGTCGGCGATCTCCGCCATCTTGCCGAGGCAGCGCTTCTGGAACGCGGCGTCGCCAACGGCGAGGACTTCATCGAGCAGCAGGATTTCCGGCTTCAGGTGCGCCGCGACGGCGAACGCCAGGCGCAGGTACATGCCGCTGCTGTACCGCTTCACCGGCGTATCGATGAACTTCTCGACCTCGGCAAAGGCGACGATCTGATCGAAGCTCTCGTCGATCTCCGCGTGCTTCATGCCGAGGATCGCGCCGCTGAGATAGACGTTCTCGCGTCCGCTCAGCTCGCGATCGAAGCCGGTGCCGACCTCGAGGAGCGAGCCGATTCGGCCGAAGATCTCCGCGCGTCCCGATGTGGGACGTGTGATCCGCGACAGGACCTTGAGCAGCGTGCTCTTGCCTGCGCCGTTGCGGCCGACGAGCCCGATCGACTCGCCCGACCCGATCTCGAACGACGCGTCGCGCAACGCCCAGACGATGTCCTCTCCGGCGTCTCCCTCCGAACGGCGGAAGAGCGCGGCCGCGCCGGCAGCAATGGCGTCGCGCATCGTATCGTGGCGCACGCGGGCACGGGGAATCAGATAGCGCTTCGACAGCCGATCGGCACGAATGGCGAGGCTCATCTAGATGAGGTCCGCGAACTGCCGCTCGGCGCGACGGAAGTACACCAGCCCGCTCAGGAAAATCGCCACCACGACAATCAGGCTGATGGCGGCGACGCGGGCGTCCGGCAGCGCGCCACCCGTCAAGGCCCAACGCACGCCGCTCACGACGCCGACCATGGGGTTCAGCCCGTACCAGCGCCGCAAGAGCTCCCAGCGCTCGGGAATCATCGTGAGCGGATAGATCACCGGCGAGGCGTACATCCACACCTGCACGACGAACGGCACGAGCACCGCGATGTCGCGATACTTCACGTGCAGCGCCGAGAGCCACAGCCCCATGCCGAGCGCCGTCAGGAACGCCACGAACATGAACAGCGGGAGCGCGAGCATCGCAGCCGTCGGCATCATGCCGTACCACAACATCAGCACGATGAAGACGACGAGCGAGATGAGGAAGTCGATGATGGGGACGAGCACGGCCGACAGCGGCAGAATGAGCCGCGGGAAATAGACCTTGCCCACCAGGTTGGCGTTGCCGACGAGGCCCGAGCTGCTGCGCGACACGGCTTGCGAGAAGTAGTTCCACGGCAGCAGGCCGCTGAAGGCGAACAGGGGATACGGAATGCCGTCGGACTGGACGCGCGCGAACTGGCTGAAGATCACCCAGAAGATGGCGGTCGTCAGCAGCGGCTGCACGATCGTCCAGCCGAACCCGAGCACGGTCTGCTTGTACTTGCTCTTCACCTCGCGCCAGACCATGAAGTAGATCAGCTCGCGATGCTCCCAGAGCGCGCGGAGGTCGAAGTCGAAGAACCCGCCCACCGGCTCGATCACGACCGACGGCACGGGCGTCGTGTGCGAAGACCGGCTGACCGCGGACGAAGATGCGACGGGCGTCATCGCGCGGACTCCACTGGCGGCTTCGCACCGTCACGCGCGGGAAAGCGGGCCCAGTCCCAGCTCAGCAGCCGCCGATCCTCCTCGGTGAGAGTGCGGCCGGTCACGCGGCGATAGACAGCGCGATAGCCGTTGGCCGTGCGCGTCCAGTCGAAATCGTCGAGACGCGTCCGGCCGCGCGCACGAAGGTCGTCGCACAGGGTGTCATCCGTCATGAGTCGCTCGATCGCAGCGCCGATCGCCGCCACGTCCAGCGGATCGAAGAGCAATCCCGCATCGGCCACCTGGTCCGGCAGCGCGGTCGCCTGCGAGCTGGCGACCGGTACGCCAGACGTCCATGCTTCGAAAATCGGCAGGCTGCTCGCTTCGAAGAGGCTCGGCACGATGACGGCGCGCGCGAGATGAATGATCGTCTCCAGGTCGGCGTCCGGCACGAAGCCCAGGAACCGCGCCTGCGATTCCAGTCCCCGCGCGGCCAGACGCGACTGAATGTCGGGCCAGCCCGACGCGTCCTTCGCGCCCGTGCACACGAGCGGTACGACGAGCCCCTTGCGATCGCGGAGATCGGCGATCGCGTCGAGCAGCCGTACATGGTTCTTGTGCGGCCACGTAATCGCCGGATACAGCAGGAACGGTGCGTGCAGCCCGTAGCGCGTGACGACTTCATCCCGCAGGGCGGCGTCGGGCTC
>CAZNMF010000332.1:0-14956 GCA_964573795.1 uncultured Solibacteraceae bacterium | reverse complement strand
CGCCGCAGCCTGCTCGCCGTCTTCGCGCATCCCGACGACGAGGTGCTGTACGGCGGCGTGCTTGCCGACTGCGCCGCGCGCGGTGCGCGCGTGACGCTGGCGACGGTGACGAAAGGCAACGCCGGCCGCGTCCACGATCCTGCGCTGGAGCCGGTGGACGATCTGGCGGCGCTTCGCGCGCAGGAGCTGCGCCTCGCCTGCGGGCAGCTCGGCATCGACCCGCCGCGGCTGCTGGGCTTCCACGACTCGGGACGCGGCGATCGCGTCCGGCGCGACGATCCGCGCGCGCTCGTTGTCGTCGATCGACTCGAGGTCGTGCGCGCGATCGTCGACGTCATCGCGGACGTCCGCCCACAGGTCGTCATCACGCACGATCCCCTCGGCGGGTACGATCATCCCGATCATCAGATCGTGCACCACGCGGCGACCGCGGCGTTCTTCGCCGCCGGATCGCTCGGGACGGACGCGCCGGTCCGGCTGCTCTATGGCGCGACGAGCGGAGACGCGTTCCGGCACTTCGCCGAAACGCTGCGCGGCCGCGGCGTGGCTGACGGCCTCGATCCCGATCTGTTCGGCGCAGCCTCGTCGATGATCGCGCTCGACTTCGACGCGCGCCCGTTCGCCGCGCAGAAGCTGGCGGCGTTCGCGGCACATCGATCGCAGTTCGGCCTGACCCTCGAGACCGTCGACGATCCCCCGCCCGGGCGACCGGCCATCGTCCGCTCGGCGTTCGCGCCGATGCTCGATCGCGAGGTCTACCTGCTCGGCGCGACGCGCGCGGCGATGCCGCGCTGGCCGCTGGCCGACGCGTTCGACGGGATCGAGAGCCGCTGAGATCACCCGGGCTCGGCGCCCGTTGCGGGCTCCGCGACGCAGTAGCCCTCGCCCCACGCGGTGAGCAGGATGCGCGGCGACCGATGGTCCTCCTCGATCTTCCGCCGCAGACGCCCGACGAGCGCGTCGACGCTTCGCGCCGTCACGTGCGTGTCTGGAGGCCAGAGTCTGTCGAGCAGCCGCCGGCGCGAGAAGACCATCCCCGGATGCGACGCCAGCAGATAGAGCAAACGGCATTCGAGCCGCGTGATCGGCATGGGACGTCCGTGCACGCGGAGCCTGAGCCGGTTCGGATCGATCTGTAAACCGTGCAGGCACACCGGCGGCAGCCATGACTCCGCCGGTTGCGGCAGGCCGCCGGCGATCGCCGCCTGCACGGCGGTCGCGATGTCCTCGACGTTTCGCCCGCGCGGGATCCGCAGATCGAGCCCGGCGACGTCGCTGCCGGCGCCGGACGCGCCGCACAACACGAGCGCGGCGTGGCGATTGAGCGGGGCGCGGCGAATCGCGAGGCACAGATCGAGGACGGCGACGCCCGCCGGCTCCGCGTCGACGACGACGACATCGAAGTACTTCTCGGTCACGATCTTCAGGATCGTCGAAGGATCGGCTGCCACCGTGCAGTCGACGTCCGCGCGTTGGAGCTGCGCGCGCAACTGGGCCTGCACCGTGGCGTTGGCGTGCGCAATCAGCACGCGGGGGACCTGGGACACCGGACATCCGTTCGTTGGGGCCGGCGTGGCATCGATCGACATAGGACGGCGGCGCGCCGATGTTGGCCGTCACGATCTTTTCGTGATTCTGTCGAAATGCTGTCGAATCTCTGTCGAACCCTTCGCGTCTAATTGCTGCGAGCCGCCAGCCTGCCGGAGAGGAACACCTCCGTGCGCGTGGTGTTTGCGGCCGTTTGTCTGCTCTGGTCCTCGATCGCGCTGGGCCAGATCGCACCGTGTCCGGATCAGGCGTCCGAGCCGCCGCTCTCGTCGCCGCCGCTCTACCGCTGCGCGGAGATCGTGCTGCATCCGGTCAACGAGACGATGCTCGATCCGCTGACCTACGGCCGGCAACTGCGGACGCCGTGGTCGCGTCCGAGCGATGCGCTCTGGGCGCCGTACGACGAGGCGTCGATTCGCGCGGATTTCTGGAATCTCTGGAACACCGGATTCCTCGAGGATCTGAAGGTCGAAGTCATCGATGAGCCCTACCGCAACGGCGTCCCTGGCAAACACGTCGTCTTTCATCTCGAGGAGCGATCGCGCCTGAAGCTCGTGTCGTACGAGCCGGCCGATCCGGCCGCGAGGCTGAAGGTGGACATCTCGCGCATCGAAAAGGAGCTGCGCGATCGCAAGGTGACGCTGCAGATCGATGCCTTCGTCGATCAGGCCACGATCGCGCGCGCCAACGCCGTCATCCGGGAGCTCTACGCGAACGAGGGCTACGGCGATGCGGTCGTCGTGCCGGAGCAGCGGCCGGCGCCCGGCGGACCGAAGCTGCTCGCCGTGATCTTCCGCATCACGCCGGGGCCGCGCTGGCGCGTTCGCGGCGTGTCGTTCGCCGGCAACGCGGCGTTCGGCGACGGCGCGCTTCGCCGGCAGCTCCGGGACAATCGGCCCCGCCGGCGCTGGATTCCGTTCCTCGGCGACGACACGTACCGCCCGGCGAAGTTCGCCGACGATGCCGATCGCCTCCGCGAGTTCTACCAGAGCAAAGGCTATCCCTTCGTCCAGATCGGCGTGCCGCAAGTGGAGTCGATCGAGAGCCGCGATCCGGACGAGCGCTGGGTCAATCTCCAGATCCCCGTCGACGAGGACGCGCGCTATCGCCTCGGCTCGGTCACGGTGTCCGGCACGACCGCGGTCCCGGCCGACATCGCCCTTCGCGTGTTCGGCGTGCACGAGGGCGATCCCTATTCGATCGAGTCGATCCGCAAGGGTCTCGGCCGGCTCCGCGATCTCTACGGCGCGCTGGGATATTGGCGCTGGTCGCCGGACATCGACCAGCGACCGGTCGACGAGGCGCCCGGCACGCCGCCGACGATGGATCTCACGCTGAACGTCGACGAGGGCAAGCGGTTCCTCGTCAATCGCATCTCGTTCATCGGCAACACGACGACGCACGACGAAGTGCTTCGCCGCGAGCTCATGGTGCGCGAAGGCGGCGTGTTCAGCACCGAGGCGCTGAAGATGAGCCTGCGGCGCATCAATCAGCTCGGGATTCTCGCGCCCATCGAGCCTGAATCGGAGGACATCGACGTCACGCCGGTGCCGGGCACCGACGACCGCGTGGACGTCGCCGTGAAGGTCAAGGAGCAGAACCACAACCAGATGTCGTTCGGCGCGGGCTTCTCGGAGCTGAGCGGGCTCTTCGGGCAGTTGTCGTTCCAGACCGGCAACTTCCTCGGCCGCGGCGAAACGGTGTCGGTCTCCGCGCAGCGTGGCTCGGTGGCCACCGCCTACGACGTGTCTGTGTCGTCGCCGTATCTGCTGGGACTGCCAGTCTCCGGCGGTGGGCAAGTCTACTCGCGCAAGAACGACTACTTCCTGACGACGGGCCAGCTCGGCTACAGCGAGGTGCGCGAGGGCGTCACCGCGACCGGCGGTCTGTTCGTCGCGCCCTTCACGCGTCTGTTCCTGGCATTGACGCGGGAGCGGGTCGAGACGGCCGCGCTCGACGATCTCAGCGATCTGGAAGCGTCGGGCGCGTCGTTCGCGGGATCGCCGCTCTTCAGCGCGTCGTTCTCCGAGGGCGTCTACCAGGAGAGCCGCGTCGGACCGACGCTGGTCTACAACACGGTCGATCGGCCCGACCGCCCGCGCCGGGGCATGCGGCTCACGGCCAAGGCCGACGTCGCCGTGCCCGTCCTCGGCGGCACCGTCCAGTACGTGCGCCCGGAGGCCGAGGCCGTGCTGTTCGTCCCGCACACGCGGCGGACGGCGATCGGCGCGCGCGGCGGCATCGGATGGCTGTACAGCCGCGACGGCACCGACTCGCTGCCGTACTACCGCCGCTATTTCCTCGGCGGCGACAACGACGTTCGCGGCGTCGACTTCCGCACGGTGGGACCGTTCGACGATCAGGGACGGGCCGTCGGCGGGACGCGGTACGTGCTCTTCAACGTCGAGTACTACGTGGACATCGGACCGGTTCGCGCGCTCGCGTTTCACGACGCCGGACAGGCGTTCGACGAAGGCGAGCCGATCAATCTGCGCCTCCTCCGCACGTCGAGCGGCGTCGAGGCGCGTTTCAACATGCCGATGCTCAACGTCCCCGTCCGGATCATCTACGCGTGGAACATCTATCGCGATTCGTTCCAGAAGCCGCACACGCTCAAGTTCGGCGTGGGGACCACGTTCTGACCGGGCTGCCAGCCTGCCTGCACAAGGACCGATTCACACAGGAGATCCCATGAAACGTGTCGTGGCCGGATTGTTCGTCGTCGCGGTATTGACGTCTGCGTGTCAGGGGCCGACCGACCCTGACGAGGTCGACGAGATCGGCGTCGACGACTTCGTCACGGCGACCATCGCGCCCGATCCGGTCGTGGCGACCGCATCGCAGGGCCACACGTACCGCGTGGTCGTCGGCAACAATCAGCCGGACGAGATTCGCGAATACGACTGGTTCGCCGAGTTCCGGACGGACGTCACCATCACCGACGCGATTCGCGACGTCTTCGACGATGATGACGACGATTTCCAGTTTCCCATCACCATCACGTCGACGAACGTGACGATGGCGCAGGCGTCGGGCGGCATTCTCAGCCCTCCGACGAACGGGCAGTCCGAGTACTACGAAGCGGTGCTCGTGAGCTCGACGTCGAATCGCTTTCCGGACGTCAACACCACCGTGGGACTGACGTTCGACGCGTGGTACGACATGCCGAACCTTCGCAAGGAGGCCATTGCCACCATCACCGTCACGTTCAAGGACGACGACGGGCGGTCTTTTCAGAAGGTGATCACGGCGAACATCGCGCCGTAGCGGACCCCGTCGCTGATCGACCCGGCCGCCGGTCCTGTCTCACAGCCGGATGTCCGGCGCCGGGTCGTCCGATCAGCGCAGGGGCCGCGCTCAGATCCTCACGGCATACAGGGCATGGTGCGCGAGGATGAACAGCGTCTTCCCATCGTCGCCGCCGAACAGAATCTGGATCGGCCGCTCGGGGACGTCGATGCGGCCGACCTGTTTGCCGTCCGGCGCGTAGACGAAGATCTGGCCGTTGGCGACGTAGACCTTGCCGTCCGGCGCGACGGCCACGCCTTCGCCGCCGCGATTGGCGAAGACCTTCAGGTCCGTGATCGTGCCGTCGGGATGGACGAGGCCGCTGTAGGTCTTGTCCTCCGACTCGTTGCTGACGAACACCCGCGAGCCGGCCTTGGCGGTGACGAAGCCGTACGTCTCCAGATCGTTCGAGAAGCGCCAGCCGGTATAGTCCGGCGGGCCCTGCTGGAACACGCGCGCCTGACGCAGCACCAGGCTGCCATCGGGCGAGACGTATTCCTTCGCCGTCGGCGCGGCCATGTCGCGCGCAAACATCTCGGCGAACGTCGTGTAGCGATACGTCTTCAGATCGAGCTGGTCCTTGAACTCGCCGTTGTTCCAGTAGTTCACCGGCAGCGCGATCGTCGCGTCCGGATGCGCGGCGGCCGCCGTCGCGGGGATCATCGTCAGCTCGGTCGCCGGCGAGCCCGGCTTGAAGCTGTAGACCGAGCCTTCCGCGCCGAGCGACGAGCGCACGATCAGGTTGCCGCTCGCGTCGAAGATCAGGTTGACGGGATCGAGCGGATTGTCGCGCTCGACCGACAGCCCTTCGGCCGTCGACCAGCCGTAGATGCGCTGCTGATGGTGATCGACGAAGTAGAGCTTGCCGCGCGCGTCCACGGCCGCGCCCGCGATGGAGTAGAAGCCGTCCTCGAGCTTCTGCACCTTCTGGCCCATGTCGCTGACCTTCGGCGCGGGTGGGGCGGCAGGAATGTCCAGCACCGCGAACTCGCGCTCGCGCACCTGGACGTGATGCGTGACGTCGACGATCGCGTTCTCGTACGGGAACTTGCTGGCGCGCAGATACGTGCCACAGCCGTCGGCGTTGCACGTGCCGAGCCCGCTCTCGGCATTCACGTGCACGTTGCGGAACCGGATGTCGCTGGAGTTGAAGATCTGCACCGCCGTGTCCACCGGCCGGATCGTGCGCGTCACGCGATACGCGTGATAGTTGGCGATGGTGATGTGCTTGGAGTTGGAGATCTCCAGCGAGTGCGCTTCCTGGCTCTCGCCGGTCTCCTCTTCGGTCTGCGGGGCGTAGAAGTCCCAGTTCTCCACGCGGTTCAGCGCGAACTCCGTGCGGACGTGATGTTCGTCCGACAGCTCGTACACCTTGCCCGGCGTCGTCGTGTCGGACACGTACATGCCCGCCTGCGAGTACGTGTCCACCGTCCATAGATTCGTGAACGTCCCGCCGCCGCCGTCGGCGACCCACAGCGACGGATACTGACCGTCCCAGCGCTTGTGGAAATCGGGATCGGCGCTGTGCGTCTCATTGTACGGATTCATGCGGCTGCCGTCCGGATTGTTCGTGCCATGTCCGCCCAGGAACCGCACGTCATCGAGCAGCGAGTCGGCGCCGGACCGCCAGAGCAGCGCGACGGCGCGATCGTTGATGCCGCCGGTGAACAGGCCGATGCCGCTGACGATGTTGTGCCCGCCTTTGGGCGTGTCCATCAGCGCCTTCGGCGCGCCGACGCCCTGGAAGCCTTCGGTCCTGTCGGGCAGATCGAACTGTGTGATCGACGGGTGCAGACCGATCAGCACCGTGTCCGGCTTCAGGTGGATCGTGTCGTGCACGATGTAGCGGCCGGACGGCACGTAGAGCACGCGCGTCGTGTCGATCGCGTGCTGGATCGCCGCGGTGTCATCCGTCTTGCCGTCACCCGTCACGCCCAACGTCCGGATGTTGACCCAGTCGCTCGTCGGCGGCAGCGCGCGAATGGCGGGCGCCGGCGGCGCTGGCAGCGCTGACAGCGGGACGGCATCGAAGCGCGTGCCGATCGCGCCCATCTCGCCCGGCGACGGCAGGATCAAGCCGTGGTTGAGCGCTTTGACTTCGTAGACGCCGCCGCGGCCGAGCGTCTTGCCGCTCTCGCGGAGGCGCGCGAACACCGGCGTGTTGGCGACGATGGCGTTCTCGACGCCGATCTGCGTGTACGGGTTGTTCTCCGCGCTGATGACGACCGCTGCCTGCGAGACGTTCTCGAAGCGGCTGTCCTTGACCCACAGCCAGTCGGAGTAGTCCGGATCGATGTCGATCGCGATCGGCACGTCGCGGAAGCGGTTGTTCACCAGCGTCAGCGACGCTTCGTGCTCGCGAATGGCCGCGTCGCGCTGACCCTGGAACTGGCCGTCGATCAGCGTGAACTGCCACGCGGGCGACGGCTTCTCCGCAAGGATGCCGTAGCGGCCGCCGAAGAAGCGCAGATCCTCGGCCTCGTTGGCGACTTGATGGATGCCGGCGAGACCCGATCCGATGTGGAAGTCGATGTGGCTCAGATAGTCGTGCTGCGCGCCATGGAAGCGGATGCCGACGGCCGCCGCGTTACCGGCGCCGATCTCGAAGTCGATGTTCGACAGCGCCGAATAGAACGTGCCGGGATTGGCGTCGCTGATCCGATCGTTGGCCGGCACGCTGTCGGGCGGCGGGAACGGCACGCGGAACCCGCCGCGGCCAGGTCCGCCTCGGCCAGGCCCGGCAGCCGCGGGGCGCAGCCGGGCGCCGGCGAAGATCACCATCGCGCCGATGCCGTCCTGGAAGCCGGGCGTGTTGTCCGCGAGCACGAAGACCGGACGTGTGGCGCCCCAGCCGATCACGCGCACGGCCGGCCACACGTAGATCGTGTGCGTCAGCCGATAGCGGCCTGCCGGAATGAAGACGACGCCCTCGCCGCGATCGTCGCTGGCCTTGTCGATAGCGGCCTGGAGCGCGTCCGTGTCGTCGGCCAGCCCGTCGCCTTTGGCGCCGGTCAGGTGGATCGCGCGCTCGTCGTTCAGACGTGTCGTATAGGCCGATGCGCCCGGCTGAACCTGGGCGGCGGCCGGCGCCGCGACGATGGCGGCGAATGCGAGGGCGAGCAGTGTCGGCTTCATGCGCGATACGGTATCACCGGAGCGCCGCGCCTTGATCGTGTCAAACGCCTGTTCTACGCTGCGCCATCCCCCAGAGCTGAAGAGTCGATGTCGCGTCACGATGGAGGGCACGTGAGCTTGCGCTGGATCGCGGATCGCATCGGGAAACGGGTGAGCGCCGTGTCGGCCGCGGTCGTCGCGCCTCGTTCGGAGACATGGCTCGATCCGGCTGAAGCGGAGCTGCTGCCGCCGCGCAGCGTCTGGGTCGGTCCTGACGACTCCATCAGTCATTACTACCGATGGGTCTGGGAATATCTGACGTACTTGACGCTGATCACGGAGCTGCAGCGTCACGAGGCCGTGCTGGAGATCGGCTGCGGCCACGGCCGGACCGCGCGCGGTCTGCTGTCGTACATGCGCTCGCCGGGTGAGTACGTCGGCATCGACGTGCACCGGACGCGCATCGACGATGCGACGACGCGCATCACGGCGAAGTATCCGAACTTCAGATTCTTCTGGGCGGACGTCCGCACCGACGTCGACAATCCGTCCGGCCTCGACGCGGCCGAGTACGCCTTTCCGCTCGAGGACGCGCGATTCGACGTCGCGTACGGCGCGTCGCTGTTCACGCACCTCCTGCCCGACGAAGCGCGGAACTACTTCAAGCAAGTCGGCCGCGTCCTGAAGCCGGGCGGCCGCGGTCTGTTCAGTTTCTTTCTCCTGGACTACTATCGCGGGCCCGGCACGACGATCTCGTGGATCTACGAGTTCGAGTCGCCGCTTCCGGGACACGACGGCGTCGCCATTCGCGATCCCTCCGCGCCCCACGCCATCGTCGGCTATCGCCGCAGCGTCGTCGAGGAGCTGGCGCGCGAGGCCGGCCTCGAGATCGTCAGAGTGCTTCCCGGACTGTGGTCGGAGAGTCCCGGCTTCGCGGTCAACGAACAGGACCTCGTGCTGTTTCGACGATTGCCGTAGAAAATTCACCATGGAGACGTGGAGGACATGGAGACGGCGACCTGGCGAGCCCGGCTCCGCCGGGCTCGCGTGACGGAGAGTCTCACAGACATGAACGCGAGACCCTCTCGTTTCAATGCGCTCATGTCTGTGAGACTCTCCGTCACGCGTCGCCGCTGAAAGCGGCGCGCCAGGTCGCGGCGTCTACTGTCTACTTCTTCATGTTCTCCATGCCTCCATGTGAATTACCTCGGCGGATCGAGCGAGTAGTTGCGAATCGCGCCGCCGGTCGTGATGCCGGTGTGGATCACCATCAGCCAGCGCTCGAGCTTGTGGTGATGGTTGCGGTGCAGCCAGTAGGCGACGCCGAGCGTCGCGGCGCCGCCGGCGATCTCGATCGTCGCGAACAGCGGCTTGTTGTCGACGATGCGGTTCGTCAGCAGCCACTCCTGGTTGCCGAGCGTGCGGAAGTGGCCCGTCGAGTCGTAGTCGAGCGCGCGCGACGCCGCGACGCCGCCGGCCAGCGCGATGTTGCCCGCGTCCCAGAAGCGATGCGGCGGCCGCCACGGTGGCTCGGCCGTCGGCTCGGCCGCGTTCGTGGCCGGGGGCGACGAGGTGTCCGTCGCGCTTTGGGCCCTCGCGATGCCGCCGCCGAGCGCGATGCACGTCCCCAGCGCGACGAGACGCCGCACGCTTCGACTCATGGCGCGCCCAGCTTCGCCGCGGCCGCGGCGAACAGGCCGCGCAGCTTCACGAGATCGGCGACCTCGAGCTGCGCCTGCGCGCGCTCCGCGCGGCCGACCTGCATCGCGTAGACGATCGCGCCTCTCGGCGTCACCATCGTCCGCAGCCACAGCTCGCCGCGCGTGACGTAGCGCAGCTCGTAGCGATCGAACGACGTCGGATTGGACCGGACCTCCAGCATCGCGTCGATGCCTCTGAGCAGCGGCGCGATCTCGTCGACGTCGAGGAACGACCGATCGCGGCGCGTCTGACTCTCGATCACGTCGACGGTGACGCCGCGCACGCCGTCGCCGGAGGTCGTGCGCAGCTCGCGCACGTCCACGCGCACGAGGGCGCCTCCGGCCGCGACGCCGCCGAGCTCGGTGTAGCCCATCGTGACCAGCGTGTCCGACGGACTGAAGGCCTCGAGCGCCGTCGGCGGCGGCGCCGGCGGCAATGCCGCGAACGGATCCGGCGGCGCTTGCGCCGCGAGCGGCATTCCGGACGCGCCGATCATGGTTCCGGCGACGAGCAGTCGTGCGGCAACGCGCATGCATCCTCCTGCGACGGCGCGGCGGGCACTCCGGTTATAGCCCAGGGCGGTTCGCGCGGCAATTCTTTCGCCGTGTGTGGTCTAATCTGCGCGCGTCCAGACAATGCCGGCGCCGGAAGGATGGAGCATGATTCGTGTGTCACGGCGGCAGCTCGCGTGCGTGATTGATGTGGTGGCGCTCGGCGGCCTCGCCGCCTGTGCGGGGCGCGAGCCTGCGGCGGAAGGCCCGGCGTCATCCAGTGCCAGCGCGGGTCACGCGGCCAGCACCGCGGCGACGCCGAAAGCGCCGCTGAATCCCGCCACGCTGCCCGACGGCGCGATCGCGCTGCAGCGCGTGACGATCGACGATCCAGGCGTCATTGCTCCTGGGCCGGCACTGACGGCGCTGGTGCCGGTGGGATGGCAGACGCGCGGCGGCATCCAGCCCGCGCAGGGCCTGTGCGCAGACCCGTTCGCCGTCGCGTGGACCGCGGCATCGCCGGACGGACGGACGACCGTCGAGATCTTTCCGACAGAGGTCTGGCACGCCAACAATTCGGGCGTTCGTTCCGATTGCCCGCCGGGCGCCTTTGCCAACGTGCGTGACTATCTCGCCGCACGCGCGCAGCGGACGGTGCCCGGCGTCCGGATCCTCAATTACCGTCCGCGTCCCGATCTGGCGAAAGGGGCCATCGAGCTGACGGAGCAGACGCAGGCGCTCGCCGTGCAAATGGGGCTCGGCATGCGCGCGTGGGCGGACGGCGGCGAGCTGCTCTTCGCCTACGACCAGAACGGCGTGGACATGCGCGGCCTGATGGCGGCGACGGCGGTCTTCTATGGCTCCTCGTCGCCCAATCCGATGGGCGGGCCGCCGCTGCAGAGCATCTCGGGCCAGACGCTCGGCACGTTCGGCGCGACCGCGCCCAGCGGCCAGCTCAATGCCGATCTGATCGATGTGGTCCGCCGTTCCGTGACGCCGAGCGCGCCATGGCTCGCGCGACTGTTCGCGATTCAGGATCAGCGCGGACAGGCGGCCGTGCAAGGCACGCGCGAGCGCGCGGCGATGATCGTCGCCGGCGGCGCCGCGGCGACCAAATCGAACATCGCGGCGTTCGAGCAGATGACGCAGACCGCCATCGCCAACAGCAACGACAGTATTGCCAGGCAGACGGCGGGCGGCGGCGAGAGCTTTCCTGGCGATCGCGCCGGCGATCGGATGCAACGCGAGAGCCTCGAGGCGATCCGCGGCGTCGAGACGTATCGCGATCCGGTCGACGGACGCCACGTGCAGCTCGACGCGACGTACGATCACGCCTGGCGCGTGAGCAACCAGGACGCCTACATCCTCACCAAGGATCTGAACTTCAATCCCGGGCTCTACGGCATCGAGGCGACCCAGATGGGCGTCGTGCAGTGATCGCGAGCACGTGAGTCGGCGCACGAGCAGATCACGCTGGAAGTCGGCGAGCCGATCGTCTCGCCGCCGGTCTACACGTTCCCGTCGGCCTTGTAGTGGCGGTAAGCTGACGACGTGGATCCCGAGCTCCGGCGCATCGCCACGCGCGTCGTCTGGTGGGACACGCCCGAGCACGTCGTGGCGCGACTCGACGACTTCTTGTGCCGTGTCATGACGCTGGGCAGCTTCGAGGATGTCAACGTCATCGAAGCGCGTTACGGTGCGGATCGCCTGCGCACGGCCATCGCCCGCGCACCAGCCGGCGTCTTCGATGTTCGTTCCTGGCACTACTGGCACCATCGTCTCGGGCTCGGTCAGGCCGGCCCCCTCCCGGAGCGGCGGCTCGAGTGACGACGTTCGTCCCGACTCTACGGATCCTTCCGCCGGCACAGCGACGGCTCTGGGACGAGCTTCGAGGATCGGTTCCCGCGTCGTTCGTGTTGTACGGCGGGACGGCGCTCGCATTGCGGACTGGCAGCCGCGAGTCCGAGGACTTCGATTTCTTCACGAACGATCCCGTCGACGCGCATGCGCTCGCGTCGACGCTGCCGTGGCTGCGAGACGCCGAGCTGGTGCAAGCGGCACCGTCGACGGCGACTTTCCTCGTCGATCGCGGAGGTCGCGTCAAGATCTCGTTCTTCGGGGGGCTCACGCTCGGACGAGTCGGGGACGTGTCGGAGGCCGTGGATACCGGCGTGCGTGTCGCCTCGCCGCTCGATCTCGCGGCGCAAAAGGTGCGCGTGGTGCAGGTGCGCGCCGAGCGAAAGGACTATCTGGACCTGGCGACGCTCATCGACAGAGGGATCACGCTGCCGCGCGCGCTCGGCGCGGCGCGTGCGCTCTATCCCGAGTTTGCGCCACTCGTCACGATCAAGGCGCTTTCGTACTTCGGTGACGGAGACCTGGATGGTCTTCCGGATCGCGTGAAGGCCGCACTCGCCCGTGCCGCGCAGGATGTGCGCGCGGTGGAGATTGTCGAGAGGCTGAGCGCGACGTTGGCGTAGAGGGCGCGGGGTTCAGTTGCTCTTGAGCGCGACGATCGGATCGATCCGCGACGCCCGCCGCGCCGGCAGATAGCCGGAGATCAACGCGACCGCGAGAAAGATGACGGCCATGCCGATGTACGTCGGCGCGTCCCACGGCGAGGTCCCGAAGAGCAGCGACGCGATCAACCGCGCCGCAGCCAGCGACGCGGCGATGCCGACGATGACGCCAACGAGCGCGACGCGCAGCGTCGCCAGCAGGACATCGCGCCGAACGCGTCCAGCGCTGGCGCCGAGCGCCATGCGCACGCCGATGTCGCGCGACTGTCGCGTCACCGAGTACGCGATCACGCCGTGGATGCCGAGCGCCGCGAGCAGCAGTCCGAGCCCGGCCATCGCGGCGACCAGCAGCATGAAGAAGCGTCGCGGCGAGACGGCGTGGCTGACGATGGCGCCGAGCGGTTTCAGCTCGGCGGCCGGCTGCTGCGGATTGAGCTCGCGCAGCGCGTGAAGGACGCTCGATCCGAGCGCGTCGATCGGCAGCCGCGAGCGCACGACCAGCTGCGCCGAGGTCGGCGACTCCTGTGTGGCCGGATAGTAGATCTGCCAGCCACTCCCGTCTTCCACCTTCTCCGTTCGCACGTCGTCGGCGACGCCGATGATCTCCGTATCGCCTCGATTGGCCACGAGAATCTTGCCGACGGCGTCCTCGCCCGGCCAGTAGACGCGCGCGGCCGCCTGATTGACGATCGCCACGCGTCGGCCGCCGAACGCGTCCGCCCACGTGAAGTCCCGGCCGTGGACGTTGATGCCCATCGCGGGCAGCAGGCCTGGCGTCACGACGTATACGAGCGGGCCGGGGAGCTCGCCTGGACGAAAGATCTTGCCCTTCGGCGCCGGCGCGCCCCAGGAACGGTTCGGTCCGAGCGGCAGATAATCGGTGATGCCCGCCGATTCCATGCCCGGCAGCGCGTCGATCCGCTCGATGATCTGCCGGAGCGCCGCCGTCCGACGGGCGGCTTGCACGTCTTCGGGCCCTGAGCCGCCGCGGTAGTCGACCGCGATCGTCGCGGCGCGATCCGGTGCGAATCCGAGATCGACGTCGAGTACGTTGAGGAAGCTGCGCAGGAGCAAGCCCGCGCCGACGAGTAGCACGCACGCAAGCGCGATCTCGGCGACCACGAGGCCGATCCGCAGGCGCTCGTGTTTCGGACCGCGTCCCGCCGATGGTCCGGAGTCCTTGAGGGCCTCCTGCACGTTGCCGCCGGCCATCTTCAGGCCTGGCACGACGCCGAAGAGCGCGGCGGCGAGAATCGCGATCAGTACCGTCCACACCACGGCCGCGCCGTCGATCGTCACGTCGTTGAGCAGCGGCAGATCGAGATCGCCGCGATGCGCGAGCCAGCGCACGAGAACGAACGCGCCGGTGAGCCCGAGCACGCTGCCGGTACCAGAGAGCGCGAAGCTCTCGGTGAGCGACTGCCGCACGAGACGGGCCCGCGTCGCGCCGAGCGCCCGGCGCATCGCGAGCTCACGGCTGCGCGCCGCGGTGCGGACGAGCAACAGGTTCGAGAGATTCACGCACGCGATCAGCAGCACCAGGCCGACCGCGCACCACAGCACGACGAGCGGCCGATGCCACTGTCCGTTCACGTGCGTCTTGAGCGGCGTGGGCACGAGCCGGTCGCGATAGCGGCCAAGGGTCTCCGGACGGCTCTTGCGAAAGTACAGGTCGGGTGCAATCCGCGACGCGTCGTCGCGTGCCTGCGCGAGCGTGACCCCGGGCCGCAGCCGGCCGATGAGCGTCACGATGTTTCCCCAGGTGCGGGCGTTGTCGAGATCCAGCGGCGTGAACAGATCGACGCGTGAGCCCGGCGAGAACACCGATCCGAAGTCGAACGCCACCGGCAGCACGCCGATCACCGTGGTCGACGTGCCGTTCAACACGATCGTCTGACCGACGATGGCGGAGGTGGCGGCGAACTGACGCGTCCAGTACGCGTGCGAGAGCATCGCCACTGGCCTCGCGCCAGTTCGTGCGTCATCGGCGGTGAACGCGCGACCGAGCGCCGGCGGAACACCGAGCGTCTGGAAGAAGTTCGCGATGACCATCAGGCCGGTCGCTGGCGTCGATTCGCCGTGATCTTCCAGGCGCAGGTTATCGGCGCCGCTGAAGGCGAAGTAGCCGGTCACGTCCTGATAGGCGCGGCTGTCGTCACGGAATCCTTCGTAGGCGTCGGAGGAGTACGTCGCGCACGATAGCCCGCATGGCGCCGGCGGCGGCGCGATCCATGTCAGCTCCTGCGCGTTGGCGAACGGCAGCGGCCGCAGGAGCAGCGTGTTGACGACGCTGAA
>CAZNMF010000331.1:0-11632 GCA_964573795.1 uncultured Solibacteraceae bacterium | reverse complement strand
AACGACTCGACGATCTCGTTCTACGCGGCCGGGCTCGGCGTGATGTTTCTGCTGTTCTCGTGCTCGGGCAACAGCGGCACGCTTCTCGAAGAGCAGGAAGCCGGCACGCTCGGGCGCCTCGTCGGATCGCGCGTCGGACTGAACGGCGTCCTGACCGGCAAGTGGATCTTCCTGACGCTGATGGGCACGCTGCAGCTCTGCGTGATGTTCACCTGGGGCGCGCTCGTGTTCCATCTGCCGCTCGCGTCGCACCTGCCAGGCTTCGCGATCGTGACGGTCTTCACGGCCGCAGCCGCCGCCGGCTTCGGCCTGCTGCTCGCGACGCTCAGCCGTACCCGCGCGCAGCTCTCGGGTCTCTCGACGATCGTCATCCTGACGATGTCGTCGGTGGGCGGCAGCATGTTTCCGCGATTCCTGATGAGCGACACGATGCAGCGCATCGGGCTGGTGACGTTCAACGCGTGGGCGCTCGACGGCTACTTGAAAGTGTTCTGGCGTCAGGCGCCGCTCGTCGATCTCTGGCCGCAGGTCGTCGTGCTCGCGATGATGGCCGCAGTGTTTCTGGCCGCGGCGCGCCTCTTCGCGCGCAAATGGGAAGCGGCGTAGCTCACGCGATCACGTTCATCAGCTCCGTTCGCTCCTGCGGACTGAGCGACGGCAGCGCGTGGGAGAGCACGCGCTGCCGGCCGAGCTCCAGCGGCAACAGCACCGCTCGTCCCCGGACGCCGAGCTCGCCGTCGACAATCGTCATCGCTTGATGCCGCCGGCGGCTGCCGTCGAGCAGCGCTTCCACGATCGGCGCGGTGGCCGACGCGATCGCGTACGGCTTCGGCGGCCAGAGCTTCGGCGCCGCCTGTGAGATCGCCAGCAGTCGATGAGCGGGCACGCGCTCGGTGACGAGCGCGCCACCGGCCGTGGCCGACGTCCACGCGATGGTGACGGCCGGCGGGCGCCCGGCGACGGCGACGTCGACCGTCGAGATCCCCAGGTCGAGCCCCACCAGCGCGCGGATCGCCGACGCAAGCGCGCCCGCGGCGCTGCCGACGAGACGCGGCGCGGGAATCTTGAGCTCGCGGTACGCCGTCTCGATGAGCGATGTCTGCGACGGCCCGGCGAAGACGAGCGGTGCCGTCACGCCGATCTCGGCCAGGCGCCGAATCAGCGCCAAGCCCCGTTCTCCCACCCATTCGCCGCCGGCAGCCTCGTCGGCGACGATCACCGCCGCCGCCGACGCGGCTGCCCGCACGTCGTCGGCCGCGTCCACCAGCGTGTCGAAGCGCTCGACGGGCCCGGATTGCCGGATATCGAGCGCCTTGCCGGCCGCGACGTTGCCGCTCGCGTCGATGAGCCGGATGGCCGCGACGCGCGCGCGCTGCGCCAGACGATGGGCGACGGCGCCGCCGATGGGGCCGGCGCCGAGGATGGCGACGAAGGACACGGGGATATTCTATGGGGGCCGAGACATCGCGCTAACTCGCTATCGCGCTAGCGCACTATTGGCATCGGGTCATCGGGTCATCGGGCTATCGGGTCATCGAACAGAGGCAAACGGAATACATGCATCGCGCGTTGGTGACGGGCGGGACTCGGGGGATCGGGCGGGCGATCGCGAAGGCGTTGCTGGCCGGCGGTGCGCGCGTGCTGATCACGGGCCGCGACGATGCCGGCGTGGATGCCGCGGTGCGCGAGCTCGGCGCCGAGACCGGCGATGCCGCGCGCGTGGCCGGCTTGGCCGCTGACGTTCGCCGGCGCGCCGACGTCGAGGCCGCCCTGGCCGAGGCCGTCCGCCGCTTCGGCGGGCTCGACGTCGTCGTCAACAACGCCGGTGTCGGCGCGTTCGGCCCCGTCGAGGCGATGAGCGACGACGACTGGCATCGCGTGATCGACACGAACGTCACCGGCCCGTTCCTCGTGACGCGCGCGGCGATCCCCCTGCTGCGCGCGGGTGGAGGCGGCTGGATCATCAACGTCGCCAGCCTCGCCGGCCGCAACGCGTTTCCCGACGGCGCCGCGTACTGCGCGAGCAAATCGGCCCTCGTGGCGTTCAGCGAATCGGTCATGCAGGAGGTGCGGCACGACGACATTCGCGTCAGCGTGATCATGCCCGGATCGGTCTCGACGTCGTTCTCGGGCCGCCACCGGGACGACGACGGATGGAAGCTGACCGGCGACGACGTCGCGGAAGTGGTGATCGATCTGCTGCGGCATCCGAAACGCAGTCTGCCGAGCAAGGTCGAGATCAGGCCGTCGCGTCCGAAGAAAGGATGACGCGAAGTGGCGACGCTCCCCCGCCGACACTTTCCACTCCGGACACATCTGCTGCTGCTGGTCGTCGGAACGTTGCTGCCGGTCCTGCTGCTGACAGCGTTCCTCGTCCGGCGTCTCGTCGACGTCAACCACGCGACGATCGATCGGCGGCTGCTCGAGGCCTCGCGGGCGACCGCCGCGCTCGTTGACGCCGAGCTGTCGGGCACGATTCGCGCGCTGCAGGCGCTCGCGCTCTCGCCGCGGCTGGACGAGGCCGATCTCCAGGGCTTCTACGCGGACGCGACGGAGCTGCAGGCGAGCCAGCCCACGTGGGTGGCGGTCGTGCTGCGCGATCACGACGGCGTGCAGGCGGTCAACACGAATCGCCCGTGGGGCGCGGTGCCGGTCGACGTGCGGGATCTCTCCGGCATTCGCGAGATCTTCGAAGGCCGCCGGCCGATCATCGGCACGCTGCGGCTGAACGAGGGCTTCGGCGCCGAGCCGGTCGTGCCCGTTCGCGTGCCGGTGATCCGTCAGGGCCGCGTGATCTACAGCCTGACCGCGATGCTGACGCCGACCCGTCTGGCCGACGTCATCCGGCAATCGCGGTCGTTCCCGGACGAGTGGGTGCGATCGGTCCTGGACACGAACGACGTGCTCGTCGCGCGCACGCGCAGTCCCCAGCGCTGGGTCGGCCGAACGGGCACGCCGTATTTCCTGGAGCGCGTCGAGCACGAAGAAGAGGGCGTGTTCCAGGACGTGTCGTTCGAGGGACAGCGCGTCTACGGCGCGTTCACCCACGCGCCGCGGTCGCGCTGGGTGGCCGGCGTCGCGGTGCCGGTGTCGGTCGTCGAGTCGGATTTCCAGCGATCGATGACCCTGCTCGGCCTGCTGGCGGTGCTCGTGCTCACGCTCGGCGGCGGCGCGTCGTACGTCATTGCGCGGCGGATCGGACGCGACATCACCGTCGCGACCACTGCCGCCGATGCGCTCGCCACCGGCCAGGAGCCGGTGTTGCCGCCGACGTCGGTGGACGAGATGCAGCGGCTCGCCGACGCGCTCGTCCGCGCCTCCGATCTGCTCAAGGAGCGCGAGCGCGAGCGCGACGCGCGCGTCTCGCGCGCCGACGCCGCCCGCGCCGAGGCCGAGGCCGCCGATCGCGCCAAGGACGAGTTCATGGCGATGCTCGGCCACGAGCTGCGCACCCCGCTGGCGCGGGCGCTGACGGCGCTGCACCTCGTCCGGCAGCAGGCCGGCCCGTACGCCGCCCAGGAGTGCGAGATCGTCGAGCGTCAGGTCAGGCACCTGGCGCGCCTCGTCGACGATCTGCTCGACGTCTCGCGCGTGCGGCGGGGATCGATCGACCTGCGGCGCGAGCGCGTGGCCGTCGCGGCCGTCATCGCGCGCGCCGTCGAGATGGCGGGCCCGCTCGTGGAGGCGCGGGCTCACGCGCTCGCCATCGACGTGCCGGCCGACCTCCGCGTCGACGGCGATCCGCAGCGGCTCGCGCAGGTGTTCACGAACATCATCGGCAACGCCGCGAAGTACACCGAGCCGGGCGGCGGGATTGTCGTGTCCGCACGCCGCGATCAGGGATGGATCGTGATCGAATGCCGCGACAACGGCATCGGGATCAGGGCGGATCTGCTGTCGCGCGTCTTCGACCTCTTCGTCCAGGGCGACCGCGCGCTCGATCGGCGGCAGGGGGGCCTGGGGCTCGGGCTCGGCGTCGCGCGCACGCTCGTCGAGCGCCACGGCGGCACGATCGAAGCGCACAGCGACGGTCCGGGCCGCGGCAGCACGTTCGTGGTCCGTCTCCCGGCGCCGGCCGATGACGACGAGCCGTTCGTGAGCGCCGACGAGACGCCGTGGGCCGGCATTCCTGCGAGCACGCGCGTGCTGGTGGTCGAGGACAACAGCGACGCGCTCGAGATGCTGGTCCGGTCGCTCCGCGGCGTCGGCCTGTTCGTGGAGGGCGCGGCGGACGCGCTCGCGGCGCTCGAACGGACGTCCGCGATCGTGCCGCACGTCGCCGTCCTCGACATCGGGCTGCCCCGCATCGACGGCTACCAGCTCGCGCGGCAGCTCAGAAGCGCCGTGCCGTCGATCCGCCTGATCGCGCTCACGGGCTATGGCCGCGACGCGGACGAAGCCGCAGCCAAAGACGCCGGCTTCGATATCTTTCTCGTCAAACCGGTCTCGGTCGACGTGCTGCTCGAGTGCATCGGCGAGCTGGTGGGGAAGAAGGACGATCAGGTACGTCCACCTTCGCCAAGGCTACGGTGGACAAGTAGCCCGTAGCCCGTAGCCCGCAGCCCGCTATGCTTCTCACCTCCGCCGCCGTGCCGCCGTTCTCGAAGAACGGATTTCTCGTGTCCTGTGAAGACACGCGAGAGGCCGTGTTGATCGATCCCGGCGACGAGGTCGACGCGCTGCTCCGTGCGGCGCGCACGTCGGCCGTGCGCGTGACGGCGATTCTCCTCACGCACGCGCATCTCGATCACATCACCGGCGTCGGCCGCGCGAAGGCCGCGCTCGGCGTGCCCGTGTGGCTGCACCGCGACGATCTCTTCCTCTACGACGGAGTCGTCGAGCAAGGACGGATGTTCGGCCTGCGCCTCGAGCCGCAGCCGCCGGTCGACGCGTTCTACGAGCCGGGCATGACGCTGACGTTCGGCCGCTATGTCGTCGAGCCGAAACACACGCCTGGCCATTGTCCCGGCGGCGTCTGCCTGGCCATCGGCCGCAGCGACGGAACGACGCGCGAGCTGTTCGTCGGCGACACGCTCTTCGCCGGCTCGATCGGCCGGACGGATCTGCCTGGCGGCGATTACGAGGTGCTCGTGCGATCGATTCGCGACGTGCTCTTCGCGTATCCCGACGACACGGTCGTCCATCCCGGCCACGGCCCGGACACGACGATCGGCCGAGAGCGTCGATCGAACCCGTTCTTGATCTGAGCGGGACGTCGGGCATCGGATCATCGGGACATCGGATCATCGGGACATCGCCCCTAATCCCGGGAGTCAGTTGCGTTGACGCACTTTCTTCGAACGTAGGCGGCGGGCTTTAGCCCGCCGCGCGGTCCGCCGGGCTGAAGGCCGGCGGCTACGTACGTCGAATCAAGTGCCGTCCGGGATTAGGAACCCAGAACCGAGAACCCAGAACCGAGAACCTCATCCCCCTTCTGTCATCGCAGCCGCGCATGTCCGTCTTCGATGCGAACGATGGCGCTCGCCCGTCCTTCGATCTCGCGCGCGTCGTGCGTCACGTAGATCATCGGCAGACGCAGCTCCGCGATCAGCGTGTCGAGATACGGCAGCACTTCCTGCCGTTTGTCGGAGTCCAGCGATCCGAGCGGCTCGTCGAGCAGCAGCAGACGCGGGCTCGACAGCAGCGCGCGGCCGAGCGCGACGCGGCGCTGCTCGCCGCCGGAAAGACGCGCCGGATGACGTCCGAGCAGCGGCCCCAGCGCCAGCAGCGACACCAGGCCGTCGAACGTGATCGAGCCGGATCGGTGCCGGCGCGTGAACCAGCGGCCGTACTCGAGGTTCTGACGCACCGTCAGATGCGGAAACAGGCGCGAGTCCTGGAAGACGTAGCCGATGCGGCGCCGGTGCGGCGGCACCGCCACGTCGCGCGCCGTGTCGGTCACCACCTCGTCGTCGATCGCGACGAGTCCGGTGGCAGGCGCGAGCAGCCCGGCGATGACGTCGAGCGTGCGCGTCTTGCCGGCGCCGGATGGGCCCAGCAGCCCCGTCATCCCGGCCGGCAGCGTGAGATCGACGTCCAGCCGCACACGTCCGAGATCGTGACGAATGACGACGCGGATCATCAGCGGCGGCGCTCCAACCGTCTGGCCAGGGCTTCGGAGGCGAGCAGGGCCGCGAACGAGACGACGATCGACAGCGTCGCGAGCCGCCAGACGTGCGGGTCGCCGTCCGGCGTCTGCGTGTACGTGTAGATCGCGAGCGCCAGCGTTCGCGTCTCGCCGGGGATGTTCGACACGAACGTCACCGTCGCGCCGAACTCGCCGAGCGCTTTCGCGAAGGCGAGCATCACGCCCGACAGCACGCCGGGCAGCGCGAGCGGCACCGTGACGGTGGCAATCGTCCACCATGGGCTCGCGCCCAGTGACGCGGCGGCTTCCTCGAGACGTCGATCGACCTGCTCGATCGCCAGCCGGATCGCGCGCACCATCAGCGGAAAGCCCATCACCGCCGCGGCCAGCGCCGCGCCCGTCCAGCGAAAGGCGAAGACGACACCGAAGAGATCCTCGAGCGCTGCGCCGATCGGACCGCGGCGTCCGAAAAGACGTAGCAGCAGATAGCCGGTGACGACCGGCGGCATGACGAGCGGCAGATGGACGATCGCGTTGAGCACACCGCGGCCCCAGAATCGGCCGCGCGCGAGAACGAGCGCGATGGCGATGGCGAACGGCACGCTCGCGAGCGTACCGACGCACGCCACTTTGAGACTGAGACCGACGATTGCCAGATCCGCCGCTGACCACTCCATCGTCTGCGCGCGCCGCTACGACACGCGAGGCGCGGATGGCGCCTGCACGCTCGCCAGAGCTGCCTGAATCTGCGTCGTGGTGCCGATGACCGCGAGGCGATCGCCGGCGTCGATGCGCGCCTCTGGCCCGGGGTTGATTTGCACGTCCGCGCCGCGCGCGATGGCGACCACGGAGGCGCCGGTGCGGCCGCGCAGCGCGGCGTCGCCGAGCGTGCGGCCCGCGACGGGGCTCGATGCGTCGACGTCAATCCATGTGATCTCGAGATTGCCGGTCGCGCCGAGCAGTTGATTGAGCAGGCGTGCGCGCTCGCTGCTGGGCCCCTCCGTTCCGTCCAGGCCTTCGCGCCGCACGGTGTCCGCGTAGCGTTGCACCTCGCCGACGGGAAGATCGAGATCGAGCAGCGTCCGTCGCACGATCTCGACGCCGCCTTCGAGCTCCGGCCGGACGATGTCGTCGACGCCGGCGGATTGCAGGCGCCGCGCGCCGTCCCACGTGGAGGCGCGCGACACGATGCGCAGGTTCGGCGCGGCCTTCCGGGCCGTCTCCGCAACCGCCAGCGCCGCCGCGTCGTCGGGCAGGGTGATCACGAGCGCGCGGGCGCTCGCGAGGTCGGCGTGATCGAGGATTTCGGAGTTGCCCGCGTCGCCGTAGAGCACGGGGACGCCAAGCTCGCGCAGCTTCGTCAAACGCGCGGGATCGACTTCGACGACGATCCGCGGAATCTGCAGACGGCCGAGGGCCTCGGCGATGTGCCGGCCCACGCGCCCGGATCCGACGATCACGACGTGCCCCGTCAGGCCCTCGTGGACGGGCGGCGCATCGTCGCGCACGCGATCGAGCCATCGCCACAGTGTGGGCCATCGCCGCAGCCCGCGCTCGACGCGATCGATCATGCGAAACATCAGCGGGTTGAGCGTGATCGACACGATCGCGCCCGCGAGGATCAACGAGTACTGATCCGTCGTGATCAATCCCAACGCCAGCCCGCCTTGTCCGACGATGAACGAGAACTCACCGATCTGGCTGAGGCCGGCCGCGACGACGATCGACGTGCGCGCGGGGTACGGGAAGAACACGCCGATCGCGACCGTGATGAGCCACTTGCCGAACACGATCAGTACGGACCAGATGACCACGTCGCGCCAGTGGCTCGCGAGATAGCCCGGGTTGACGAGCATGCCGACCGAGACGAAGAACAGCACCGCAAACGCCTCGCGGAACGGCAGGAGATCGGCGGAGACCTGGTGGCTGAACTCGGACTCGCCGAAGATGACGCCGGCGAGGAACGCGCCGAGCGCGAGCGACACGCCGAAGAACGCCGCCGACGCGAGCGCCGTGCCGACGGCCGCGCACAGCGCGACCAGCACGAACAGCTCGCGCGACCGCGTGCGAACGACACGCGCCATCAGCAGCGGCACGAGCCGCGGACCGACGCTCAGCATCAGCAGCACGAAGACGAGCGCTTTGCCGACGGCGAAGAGCGGCGCGCGCCACGTGTCTCCGCCAGCGGGCAGCGCGAGCAGCGGCAGAAGGACGAGAATGACGACGGTCGCAAGATCCTCGAGGACGAGCCAGCCAACCGCGACGCGCCCGTGCAACGAATCGAGCAGGCCTGTGTCCATCAGGCCGCGCAACAGCACGACGGTGCTGGCCACGGACACGGCGAATCCGAGCACCAGCGCCGCGGCAGGCGTGGCGCCGGACGAGCGCGCCAGCGCGTACGCGACGGCCGTCGTGATGGCGGTTTGGAGCAGGGCGCCGGGAATCGCGATGTCGCGGACGTGCCAGAGATCGCGGAACGAAAAGTGCATTCCGATGCCGAACATCAGCAGGATGACCCCGAATTCGGCCAGCTGGTGGATGGACGCTTCGTCGACGTGCATGCCCGCGGTGAACGGGCCGAGCGCGACGCCGGCGAGCAGATAGCCGACGATCGTGGGCAGGCCGACGCGTCGCGCGAGCAGGCCGCCGACAAGGGCGTAGGCCAGCGCGATGGCGAGGTCGACGAGCAGCGGCAATTCCGACACGGCAAAGCGATGATAGCGGAGAGGAGCACGTTGGATGCGCAGGTTCGTGATGATGGCCGTACTCGTCTCGAGCGCGATGTGGCCCACGGTCCGGGCGCGTGCGGTGCAGTCCGATCTCGACGCGCTGATGACGAAAGTGCTCGCGACGCGCGACGAGAACTGGAAGAAGCTGCGGCAGTACATCCTCGATGAGCGGGAGCAGATCGACCTGATCGGGCCGGGGAACGCGCGGCTGTGGGGCGATCGCCGCGAGTACATCTGGTTCATTCGCGACGGCTTCTTCGTGCGCAGCCCGACGAAGGCCAACGGCGTCGACGTGTCGGAGGCGGACCGCCGGAGATACGAGGACGACTTCATCCGCCGCGCGCGCGAGCGCGAGAAACGCGCGCAGCCGTCCGACGACGGCTCGGCCGGGACGCCCGCGCCGTCGGCCGAGGCGCCGGCGTCGGTCGGGAGCCTGATCGGCCAGACGCGGCAGCCCGAGTTCATCGACTCCGCGTATTTCCTGCGGTTCAAGTTCGAGCCGGGCCGGTACGCGCTCGTGGGCCGCGAGACGTTCGAGGGCCGGCCCGTGCTGCGCGTCGAGCACTACCCGGCGCGGCTGTTCACGCACGAGCAGAACGCGGAAGACGAGCGCCGCCGCGAGCGTCGGCGCGATCGCGACGAGGACGTCGAAGCGTCGATGGAGCGGATGATGAACAAGGTCTCGCTCGTCACCTTGTGGATCGACGCCGACGCCAGCCAGATCGTGAAGTACACGTTCGACAACGTCGATCTCGACTTTCTGCCGGTCGCGTGGCTGATGCGCATCGACGACATGCGCGCGAGCATGACGATGGGCCAGCCGTTCGCCGGCGTGTGGCTGCCGCGCGACGTCGACATGGACGTGCGCGGCCGGCTCGCGATTGGTGAGATCGGCGTCCACTATCGCCTCGACTATCACGACTATCGGGAAGCGACGTCGAGCGGACGGCTGATCGTGCCGGGGGGCCGATGATCGGCGCGTGGGTGATCACGGCCGCGGCGCTCGCGATGCCGTCCCAGACGCCCGCCGCTGCGCCGGAGATCGTCGCGAGCGTCCAGGTCCATGGCAACAACGCCACGCCGGACGCGGACGTGCTGGCGATCGCCGGTGTCGCCGCCGGCGATCCATTCACGCCAACGCTGCCGATCGACGTCCGTCAACGGCTGCTGGCGTCGCGGCGGTTCGAGGACGTCACCGTTCTGAAGCGTTACGCGTCGATCGCCGATCCGTCCCGTATTGCCGTCGTCATTCTCGTCGACGAGCGGCCCGTGCGTGTCGAAGCGGCGCGCGAGCCGGGCGCCCCGCCGCGCATCGTGCGGCGCGGGTGGCTGCGGAACCTGATGGTCTTGCCGATATTGAGTGCAGAAGACGGCTACGGCGTGACGTACGGCGCGCGTCTGGCCTACGTCGATCCGATCGGCCGAGACAGCCGGCTGTCGTTTCCGCTCTCGTGGGGCGGCTCGAAGCAAGCCGGCGCCGAGCTCGAGCGGACGTTCCAGACCGGACCGATTTCGCGCGTGCAGATGGGCGCGTCGATCGACCGGACGCGGAATCCGGCGTTCGCGAGCGACGACAGCCGCCGGCGGACGTGGGCGCGGGCCGAGCGCGCGTTCGGCCCGCTGCGCGTTGGCGGCCGCGCCGGCTGGGAGCGAGTCTCGTTCGACGGCTCGATCGACCATCTGCGCTCGGCCGGTGCCGACGTGACGGTCGATACGCGGGTCGATCCGGCCCTGCCGCGGAACGCCGTGTTCGCGCGCGCGTCGTGGACGCGGACGGCGATCGACGGCAAGACCGTGGATCGGCGATCGGTCGATGCGCGGGGATATCTGGGGCTGGTCGGGCAGACCGTGCTGGTCGGACGGGCCGCGTTCGACGATGCGAGCGGGCCGCTGCCGCCGTATCTGCAGACGCTGCTTGGCGGGTGGTCGAGTCTGAGGGGCTATCGCGCCGGGGCGTTCGCCGGCGACACGGTCGCCAGCGGATCGATCGAGCTGCGCGTGCCGTTGACATCGCCGTTACACGTCGCGCGCACGGGCGTCAGCGTGTTCGTCGACGCCGGCGCGGCGTGCCGGAACGGGGAGCGGATTCTCGATCGGCCGGCGCATATCGGCGTCGGCGCCGGCGTCTGGGCGACCGCGACGGTGCTTCGCCTCGGCGTCTCCGTCGCGCACGGCATCGACGCGGGGACGAGGGTGAATTTTGAAATTGGGGTTCTAGGGTTCTGAGCCTCAGAACCGTTTCTGTCAATGACAAGCACGCACTGTTTATTTATGATTGGTCCCCAGTGAGCACGACCAGCCGTGTCGCACGCGCGTGGCGCCAGGGAGATCCCTGGACGGTCACCGACGCTTCCGAGCTCTACGAGATCGATCGGTGGGGCAAGGGCTATTTCTCCATCGGATCGAACGGTCAGGTTCGCGTTCACGCGACGAAGGATCCCGAGCGCGCGATCGATCTCAAGCAGCTCGTCGATCACCTGCAGTTGCGCGGCATCGGCCTGCCGATTCTCATCCGTTTCCGCGACATCCTGCGGCAGCGGCTCGCCGACATCCACGGCGCCTTCCAGACGGCGATCACGCAGCATCAGTACGACGGCAAGTATTTCTGCGTCTACCCAATCAAGGTCAACCAGCAGCGGCAGGTCGTCGAGGAAGTGCTCGATTTCGGCCGGCCGTACGGCTTCGGTCTCGAGGCCGGCTCGAAGCCCGAGCTGCTCGCCGTCGTCGCGATGGCGGACAACGACACGCCGATCATCTGCAACGGCTTCAAGGACGCCGAGTTCATCGAGACGGCGATGCTGGCCCACAAGATGGG
>CAZNMF010000330.1:0-6158 GCA_964573795.1 uncultured Solibacteraceae bacterium | reverse complement strand
CAGCTCGCCGACGTCGAGCAAATCGCCGATCACGTCGTCATCGTCGATCGCGGACGCTGCGTGATGGAAGGCGCGATCGACGATCTCCGCCAGCGCTACCGGATCGTTCGCTGCGCGCTCGACGACGAACGCGAGCCCGCGCCGGCCGCGCTCGCGAGCTGGCGCCGTGACGGACGCTTTCTCACGGGCTTGTCGGGCGACGATCCGTCGGCACTCGCCGACGCCCTCACCCACGCCGGCGCGCGCGTCGTCGACGCACAGCCGGCATCGCTCAAGGATCTATTTCTCGCGCAAGTCGGGAGGCTCGCATGACGCGGCTCTGGTATCGGCACTGGCTGGAGCTGCGACCGATGGTGGCGGTCTACGGCATCGTCGTGGCGATCATGGTCCTGCTCTATCCGGTCTTTCTTCACTCGGCGTCGGAGCATCTGGAGCACACAGGCCGACTCACTGGCGAAATCGTTGCGCTGGGCCCCGTCATCGATCGGATCCCAAGAACGACTGTCATACCGTGGGGCATACACGTAACGTTCGTCGGCTTTCTCGCAGCCTTCCTGCCCTTCCTGGCTTACGGCAGCGGCCTTGGCATCAAGAATCCGAGTTGGCGCACGGATTGGCAGGCGTCGACGACATTCACGCTGTCGCTGCCCGTCTCGCCAATGGAAGTGGTGTTGACGCGAATCGTTGCCGGCGCAGCAGCGACAGCATTCCTGATCGCATTGCTGCTGGCGGCGAACGCGATCGCGGTGCTGATCTCGAGGCAACCACTGCCGCTCTGGCTGATGACGATGGTCAGCTTGCGCGGGATCGTGCTGATGGTCTCGGTGGCCGCGTGTTTCAGCATGTTCGCTGTGGTTCTCGGCGAACGTGTTGCTGCCACATTGGTGTTTGGCGCGCTAATTCTTGGAGCGTTCTCCGCCTACGCGTTCTGGTGGCCTACAGCAGCCAAGCACTTCGTCGCCGGCGCGAGTTGGGGTGCGGTGGGGATTGCGCTGGCGACGGCCGTGGTGTGCACGACCGTCGCCGCGCTGATTGCGCGAGAGTCCGAGTACTGAGGCGCGGCGGGCCGGTATTGCCGCTCGGAGGGCCGAACCTTCAGGTTCGGCCGCAGCGGGCGGACCTGAAGGTCCGCCCCTCCAGAAGGCTCGTCCGTTGCGGGTAGCCCGTAGCCTGTGGCCCGTAGCCTGCCCTAGCTCTTCTCGTGCCCGTGCCCGCCGCCCGATTCGTCCTCGGGCGCGCGGCCGCCGAGCTCGCGATCCACGTCGAGGATCGACGCAGGGTCGTCCTTGACCATGTGGAACTTCGCGACGATCTCGCGGACGGTCTTCTCTTCCTCGACCTGCTCGGTGATGAACCACTGCAGCTCGGCCATCGCCGCAAACACCTTCTCCTTGAAGGCGAGCTCGTAGAGCGCGTCGATCTGCTTGCTGACGTCCTGCTCCTGCGCGAGCGCCTTCTCGAAGACGTCGACGATCGACGTGAACTCGCTGCGCGGCTTGTCGATGCCGGGCAGCACGACGGGATAGTTGCGCGCGAGGACGAAGTCGAACAGCTTCATCGCGTGGCCGTGCTCTTCCTGGCTCTGGATGCGCAGCCACTGCCCCGCGCCCATGTACTTGTGGTGCTCGCACCACGCGGCCATGGAGAGATAGGAGAACGACGCGCCAAACTCGTTGGCGATCTGCTTCGTGATGGCGTCCAGGACAGGAGAGGTCATAGGGAATCTCGAAAAGGCTTACGGCTTAGGGCTTACGGCTTACGGGAGGCTTGGGGCTTGGGGCTTGGGGCTCGGGGCTTGCGTAAGTCGTAAGCCGTAAGCCGTAAGCCATAAGTCGTAAGCCTCCTACGCGATCGTCACACTCTTATCCAGATACACATCCTGGATCGCCTGCAGCAGCGCCGCGCCGTCCTTGATCGGGCGCTGGAAGGCCTTGCGGCCGGAGATCAGGCCCATGCCGCCGGCGCGCTTGTTGACGACGGCGGTCTTGACGGCCTCGGCGAGATCGCCCTCGCCCGACGAGGCGCCGCCGCTGTTGATCAATCCCGCGCGGCCCATGTAGCAGTTGAGCACCTGATAGCGCGTGAGATCGATCGGATGATCCGACGAGAGCTCCGTGTAGATCTTGTCGCTCGTCTTGCCGTACGGGTTCTCCTTCGACGACAGCGCCTTGAACCCGCCGTTGTTCTCCGGCAGCTTCTGCTTGATGATGTCGGCCTCGATCGTCACGCCGAGGTGGTTCGCCTGACCGGTGAGGTCGGCGGACACGTGGTAGTCCTTCTCTTTCGTCTTGAACGCGGGGTTGCGCGTGTAGCACCAGAGGATCGTCGCCAGGCCGAGCTCGTGCGCGATCTGGAACTGCTGCGCGACTTCGACGATCTGCCGGCCCGACTCGGGCGATCCGAAGTAGATCGTCGCGCCGACGGCCACCGCGCCCATGTCGCGCGCCTCGCGCACCGTGCCGAACAGGATCTGGTCGAACTTGTTCGGGTAGGTCAGGAACTCGTTGTGGTTGATCTTCACGACGAACGGAATCTTGTGCGCATACTTGCGCGCGACCGATCCGAGCACGCCGAACGTCGACGCCACCGCGTTGCAGCCGCCCTCGATCGCCAGCTTCACGATGTTCTCGGGATCGAAGTAGTCCGGGTTCGGCGCGAACGACGCGCCCGCCGAGTGCTCGATGCCCTGGTCGACCGGCAGGATGGACAGGTACCCGGTCTTCGACAGACGGCCGGTGTCGAAGAGCTGCTGCAGGCTGCGCAGGACCGGCGTCGGCCGATCGGACAGCGCGAAGATGCGATCGACGAAGTCCGGACCGGGGAGGTGCAGCCGCGACGCGGGCACTTTGGCCGTGTACTTGAGAAGAGTGTCAGCGTCCTTGCCCAGCAACTCCGCGATACGCGTGCTCATGGATGATCAGTCCTCAGGATGAAAGGTGAACGGCCCGACGAAAAACGGCTTCTATTCTCTGTCGCCGGGGCCGCCGAACGCAATTCCCGCCGGAAAAAGCGTGCGAAGCGGGTGTATCGTGGAAGCATCATGGCGCGCGCCGATGCCCGTTCCCGGACCGGCCGCTGGCTCCTCGCCGGCGCGCTCGTCGTCGTGAGCGCCGCCGCCGCGCTCGGCGCGCAGCGGTTCATCCCCGGCTTCGCGTACGAGCCACCCGTCGACAACCTGCCGTACGACGGCCGGTTCACGTTCGTGCGGCTGAAGTACACGTCCGGCCCCGGCGGCTACTACTATCACGGGCTGCCGGCGTGGGCGCACGGCTACAACCGCGCGGAAGCCAATCTCTCGCGCATCCTCGATTCGATCTCGGCGGTCCATCCGCACATGGATGGATCGAACGTGTTCGCGCTCGACGATCCGCGCCTCTTCCAGTATCCGGTCGCGTACATGACGGAAGCCGGCTACTGGGAGATGACCGACAAGGAAGCGCTGGCCTTCCGCGCGTACCTGCAGAAGGGCGGCTTCGTGATCTTCGACGACTTCCGTCCGCCGCCGCGCGGCGGCCGCGGCTGGGAGCAGTTCGAGGAGAACATGCGCCGCGTGCTGCCCAACGCGCGCATCGAGCCGCTGACGCCGAGCGACCCGATCTTTCACACGTTCTTCGACATCGACTCGTTCGACATCCTGCCGCAGGCCTACGACGGCGGCGCGCCGGTGATCTCGGGCGTCTACGACGACAACGACCCGCATCGCCGCCTGATGGCCGTGATCAACTTCAACACGGACGTCGCCGAGTTCTGGGAGTACTCGGACACCGGGTACCTGCCCGTGCAGGCCAGCAACGAGGCATACGAGCTCGGCGTGAATTACATCATTTACGGGCTGACGCACTGAGACAGGCTACGGGCCACGGGCTACGGGCTACGGCGGGCGGCCACGGGGGGGGCCGCCCCTACGGCGATTGCGAGCGCGCACGTCTTCTGGCTTCTGGCTTTGAACTTCTAACTTTTCACCCCTTCGCCCCCTGGTCCCCTGGTCCCGTCTGCCATCTCCAACACCACCTTCCCAATCGCGTCTCCGGTTTCCAAATAACGATGCGCGGCCGCGGCCTGCGCGAGGGGGAACACGCGATCGATGATCGGTTTCACACGTCCCGCGGCGATGAGCGGCCAGATCTCGCGCTCGAGCGCGGCGGCGATCGCGCCCTTCTCGTGCGGCGATCGTGGACGCAGCAGCGATCCCGTCAGCGTCAGCCGCTTCGCCATGATCGGTCCCAGCGGCACCTCGGCGATCGCGCCGCCCATTGTGGCGATCTGCACCAGCCGGCCGTCAGGCGCCAGACACGCCACGTTCCTCGCCGTGTAGCTGCCGCCGATCATGTCGAGCACGACGTCGACGCCGCGGCCATTCGTCATCTCGCGCGCGACGGCCACGAAGTCCTCGGTGCGATAGTCGATCGCGCGCACGGCGCCGAGCGCTTCGCACGCGCGGCACTTGCGCGCCGTCCCCGCCGTGACGACCACCGTCGCGCCGCGCGCGACAGCCATCTGGATCGCCGTCGTGCCGATGCCGCTCGATCCGCCGTGGACGAGCAGCCATTCGCCGGCCTGCAATCGGCCGCGCTCGAACACGTTCGTCCAGACGGTGAAGTACGTCTCAGGCACGGCGGCCGCTTCGATCGTCGTGAGACCTGACGGCACCGGCAGGCACTGGACGCCCGGCGCGACGACGAATTCCGCGTACCCGCCGCCGGCCACGAGCGCCATCACCGGCTCGTCCACCGCCCAGCGATGTCCCGTCGCCGATCGCGGCGCGCCGTGCTCATCGTCACCGCCGATCGCGGCGATGTGCCCCGCGACTTCGAGACCGGGAATGTCCGTCACGCCCTTCGGCGGCGGATAACGGCCCTCACGCTGCACCAGATCGGGACGATTCACGCCGGCGGCCTCGACGCGGATCACCACCTCGCCCGCGCCCGGCTCGGACCGCGGACGCTCGGCGATCTGCAGCATCTCCGGCCCGCCGGCCGCTCGAATCTCGACGACGCGCATGGATACGTCCTCCGACCGCCTCTCTTGTACATCGATCGCGATTGCTTTTCGCAGCGGCGGTAGACGACGATGAGGGCGCCGCATGCCGTCGACGACGCTCCTGTTGTGGGTGCTGACCCGCTCGCTGCTCCTCCCGCACGAACCTGTCACGTTCAGTCTCGCCGGCCCGGGCGATCTGCCGGCCGGCACGAGCATCGCCGGTTTGATCGAGACCGGCATGCCCGCGATCACCAGCGACCGCTTCGATGCGAGCGGCGCCGCGCTCGGCACCAGCCCGAAGATCGGCGCGTACGGCGAGTCGTGGACGGAAGCGACGTATCGCGTCGGCGACCTCGAAGCGACGAACCCGCTGCGGCCCGGCACGCCGATCGTGCTGCTCGACGCGACGGGCTTTCGCGGCGCGTCGGTCACGGCGTCCGGCACGGAGATCGCCGTGAGCGCGCCGGGCGCGCGCGTGTCGCTCGACCCGATGCGGCCCGCCGATCGCCGCTCGTTCTCGCTCGAGGGCGCGATGTCCCCGCCCGCGTGGGCGGCCTCCCCGACGACGCCGCCGGCCATCGCCGCGCTGCGATCGCTGGGCGACGGAGCCGCCGTCTTCAGCGGCCCGCTCAACACACGCGTCGGCGCCGTCGTCGGCGCGCACTGGGCGCAATCGCACTTCGTCGCGCGCGATCGCGCGAACGAGCAGTCGGCCTCGCTCGTCTCCGCGACCGCGCACGTCGTCGCGTCGCTGCGAACAGACGAGGAGCTGCGCGCGCTCGTCCTGTTCCAGCAGGCCGCGCATCCGATCGACGGATGGGTCACGCTCGGCGATGACACGCGCGCGCACGATCGCATGGGACTGGCGCAGCTGACCTGGGAGCGGCGCGCGGCGGATCGCATCGGCCTGCGCGCGTCCGCCGGCTATCAGCACGCGCGTCTCGATCCGGCGGCGATCGACGGCGTCGCGCGCATCGACTCGGTGCGCGACGGCGCCGTCCTGCCGCTCGTCCTGCAGCCGGCCGGCACGACGTCCAGCGTGCGCGCGGAAGTCGCGCTCGCCGCGCCCGCGGCATCGCGCGGCGGGCATCAGTGGCGGGCGGGCGCGTCGATCGCGCGTCACGTCATGCAACCCGAGTTGCTCGCGGCGAACGGCGCGGTTGAGACGGTGAACGGAC
>CAZNMF010000329.1:0-2548 GCA_964573795.1 uncultured Solibacteraceae bacterium | reverse complement strand
CATCTGCTCCCGCAGCGCGGTCCGGAGGTCCGCCTTGACCTTCCGGAACTCGCCCGCGGCGAGGACGCGGGCTTTGAGGTGACGATCGATCTCCTCAACAGCCTCGCCCACGACCGCGAACGCCTGACGTCCGATCGAGCCCTCCGGGAACAGGTCCGGGTAGACCGTCTCGAAGGCGTGCACTTTCACGAGCATTTCGTACTTCACACGTTGTGTCCTATCCATAAGTAACCTCCGCGCACATCGTCGCGCGCCGACCGCGCTCGAAGCATTCGGAGAAGTGTGAATTAGTATGAGAAGTATGAAAAAGCGCCGCCTCGACCACGCGCGCGAGGCCCTCTGGATCGCGTGTGAGTGCCTCCGAGATCGCGCATGAGTGACACCAGGGTTAACACGCGTCCGCAACCTATTGATTTGGCTGATGTTCACTGACGTGCTGGAACGCGGACCATGTTGGTCCTTGTACCGACTCACGAAAAGTGTCGGTCCGACATACGGGACATCCTGCGCCGTGCACGCGAGCGCTCTGCTGCACTCACGCGTCGATCCGACGACGCGCGCGGATGGTCCAGCGCGACTTGCGCGCGGCCTGGACCAACACACGCGACGTCTCGGAGCGACTCGTGCGAAGTGTCGCTATCGCTCACGTGAGGACTCGGACACACGCACGCGTCGTGCATCACCAATCGGCAGTGGTCCCGGAGTCGCGAAGGAGCCGCGCGGGATCGGTCGCGGCCTGTCGCATCGCGGGGACGACCGTCGCCAGCGCGGCGGCAGCGACGAGACACGTCGACGCGATCGCGATCGCCCAGATGTCCTGCCCCGCGTCGATGCGCAGTTGCGTCGACAGGGCCCTGGCCGCCAGCAGACCCGGGCCGATGCCCACGACCAGCCCCACCGCCACGGGCAGCATGGAGAATCGCAGCGTCTCGCGAACGATCCGCGCGCGCGTCGCGCCGCAGATCGTCCGTATCGCGATCTCCGATGCCCTCGCGCGCATGGTGACCGCGACGACGGAGTAGATGCCGATGCTCGCCAATAGCAGCGCGCACCATCCGAAAAGACCTGTCAGCGACGCGTAGAATCGCGGTGCGAGCGCGCCGTCGCCGACCATGCGCTCCAGCATCTTCGCGGGCTGCACCTGCGCGCGCGCTCCCAGGTCCGCCAGCACATCGTCGACCGCCGGCCGCACGCGATCGGCCTGCCCTGGCGCGGCACGAACGAGGATGCCTCGCGCGCCGGCATATCGTCTGTAGCTCTCGTCAGAGTACGGCACGTAGATCGTCGGTTCAGGTGGTCGATTCAGACGGACCGGCATCGTCGGACCGACCGTCCCGACGATCTCCAGCGATCGGCCGCCAACCACGAGACGCTGGCCGAGCGGGCTCGTGCGAGGCCAATGCTCGCCGGCGAACAGGCGATCGACGATGGCGACGGTCGGAGGAAACGTCAGATCCGCCCTCGTCAAGGTGCGCCCGCTGACGATCGGAATGCGAAGCGTCTCGAAATATCCCGTGCCGACGCGCGCGATCGTTGCGCGCGTCTCGCCGCGTCCCGCGATGGTGACGGGCTCGCGCCCCGGAATCGCGCCGCTGAACGGCAGAAGGTCGACGAGCGATACGCTCTGCGCGCCGGGAATCGCCGTCAGACGATCTTCGATTGCTGCAAACGTCACCTTCGCCGCCACGGGATCGGCGGCGCCGTTCAGCCACACCTCCGTCGCGACGACGTCCGCGGGATCGAGGCCGAGGTCGGCGTTCAACGCGAGGGCGAGCATCGACGCGGTCGCGGCGGCGAGGATCAGCGTGACGGCCGCGAACGTCATCTGCGTGGCCAGCAACGCACGCCGGAAACGGCTGCCGCGGACGCCGCCCGCGGACTCGCGGCGCGCGACGGCGAGATCGTTGACGGCCGGACGCATGTGGATCGTCCACAGGACCGCCAGGAATCCGGCGGCCATGACCGCATCGATCGACACGATGACGCCCCTGATCGTCGCGTCCATCTCCGGGTTCCGCGAAAGACCCAGACCGTGGCGGACGTCGACGCCAAAGCTGGACAGGAGCCCGCTCCCGGCGATCAATCCCAGGAACGATCCGGCGACGATCGGGAGCAGCGCCGGGACGACGATCTCTACGAGCGCGCTGACGCGCGACGCGCCGAGACTCAGCTTGATGCGCAAGTCGCGAGCCCAGGACACGGCAGCCGCGGCGAGCAGGTGGCCGCCGATGAGCCACGCGAGGCCGAGGAACGACGCCATCAACACGACGAAGAGCGGTACGGCCGCCAGATTCGGCAGCGCGGCCTTGGCGAGCGCGGTGACGGCAACGACGGGATGAAGAGCGCTGGCGTCGCCGACGCGGGCGTCGAAACCGGCCGAGTCGTTCAGACGAGACGCGATGGCCGATGCGGGCAGGCGGCTGCGCACGAGAACATTCGACGCGCCGTCCGCGGACGTCGCATCGGGCTCCAGGGAAGACAGGATGGCGCCCGCGCCGGGAAAGCCGGGGACGACGAAGTCCGCAGGCGCGACACCGACGATGGTGCG
>CAZNMF010000328.1:0-3598 GCA_964573795.1 uncultured Solibacteraceae bacterium | reverse complement strand
CGCTGCTGCACCACGCGTGGGAGGACTTCTGGAACTACGACGGCGCGCCTGAGGACATCGCCGGAACGGCCGAGTTCGAGACGACGTTCACGGCGTGGTTCGTGTTCGAGTTCGTGCCCGATGCGGACGTCGACGAGGCGGCGGACGATTGGCCCGCTGAGTCGCTTGCCGCGGCGTGGCGGCGTGCGACGGTGCGCGAACTGTCCACGCTCGACGCCGCGTATCTGGAGGCCGCCTGCCGCAGCCCGATGAGCGTGCTCGTCGTCGAAGACGTCTCGCCGGGACGGAGCGTCGACGTGCGTGATGTGTTGACCGGCGCGCGCTTCCACGCGCTGGAGCTCAGCGCGTCGCGGAAGCTGCAGCGCGCCGATCTCGTGTTCGCGCGCGTCGTCACGGTCGGCGACGTGAGCGTCATGCTCGGACTCGCGCCCTACGTCGTGCCGCCGTCGTGGCACGTCACCATCCTGCGCTGGCGCGACGAGATATTCGGCACGCGCCGCCTGCCGACATGCCGGGACCTCGTGGAGGCCGCCGACGAGATCCGCGACTGGTATTTCGAGATCACCGACGAGCTGCTGGATCCCGCGCCGCCGCAGCTCGCGAACACCGACGGCGATCCGATCGAGTTGACGACGTTGAGGTTCGATCTCGCGATGCCGATGGACGAGGCGTTCGACGCGTTGGCGCCCATGGCGCGGCTGCCTGGCGCGGAGTTCATCGAGGACGAGACGCGCGACGCGTCAGGCGCGCTCGTTGCCGCGCGTCTGAATTGGGTGAAGACGGGTAATCGCAAGATCAAGTCGTGGGACAACACGATTCTCGGCCATCTGCGCTTGGAGGATGGACGGCTGATCGCGGACGTCAACTCGCATCGGCGCGCGGAACGGTTGAAGAAGGAGATCGCGAAGCGGCTCGGCGGCCGCGCGACGCTCGTCGAGAGGACGATGACGGACCTGGCCGCGGCACTCGAGGCGGCGCCCGGCGAGGTGGGGCGCGACGCTCGCGGCGGGCTCGACGACTCGCCCGACGCCCGAGCGCTCGAGGAGGCCGTGCTTCGCGGGCATTGGGAGGCCTGGCTCGACGAGCGTGTGCCGGCGCTCGACCATCGGACGCCCCGTCAGGCGGCAAAGTCCGCGCGTGGCCGCGAGCGTCTCGATGCGCTGCTGGCCGATTTCGAGCGGCGCGATACCGGACAGCGCGTCGACGGTGTGCCTGTCGCGCGCTGGCTGCGCGCGCAGCTCGGGGTGTCGTGAGCATGGGACGCGCCGCTGTGATAGATTTGGCGGCTGTGCGCCCGTAGCTCAACTGGATAGAGCGCCGGGCTTCGAACCCGTAGGTTGGGGGTTCAAGTCCCTCCGGGCGCACCAGATTCCGGTCGGGCAAATGGCTCGACGCGGATGACGACCGAGGCCGTGCGCGCCCGTAGCTCAGCTGGATAGAGCGTTGGCCTCCGGAGCCAAAGGTCGCAGGTTCGAATCCTGCCGGGCGCATTATCCTCAGCGCTTCGCGCTGAGGAAATTTCGAACTTCGAAGTTCGAACGTGCCAAGCTTGTTCCCCGTGGGCCGGTAGCTCAATTGGCAGAGCAGCAGACTCTTAATCTGTTGGTTGAGGGTTCGATTCCCTCCCGGCTCACCATCCTTCGCTCACGCGCGCCAATTCCCGCGTGAGCTACGGATGGCAAGCCACGCGAAGGATGTCCACCGTAGCTCCGCAGGAGCGAAGGTGGACGGGCGAATCACCTGCCAAGCATGGCGAGTGGCTTGACGATCCGCAATCCAACCGATAGAGACGCCAACACGCCAAAGCGTTCGTGCCTGCTAAATGGCAGACGCCGACTGGAACTTTCCCGGCGCGTTTTTCGTCGACGCCCGTAGGGCTACGCGGCGCGAGGCGTCGACGTGAAGGACGACAGTTGACGTGCGGCGACAAATGCCACGTCAGTCCATCATCGTCTCGCCGCTTTCGCTCGTTCGATGAACTCCAGCACATCGTCGCCGACGAACGACGTCGCCAAGGCGCGCGCTTTCGAGAGCGCCTCGTTCGCGTCGCTCAGGCTCTCGGTGGTTCGCGCGACGTCAGCCGGCAGCCACTCCGCTCGTCGTGCCCAGAGCTCTGCTCGGAGCGCCGGTGTCGGAACCTCGGATGTCGCTGGCGTCTTTGAGGCTCCGCCTGTCGCCGCGTCCTGCAGGGAGAGCCAGCGGGTCAACAGACTTTGCGCTCTGGGGCCTCCAGGATCTTCATCGAGCGCTCCTTTCACATCCTCGACGAGGGCCAGCCAATCCCTCTTGAGCGCCGCGCGGTCCTGGTCGGACATCGCCGCCAGGTGGGACACTTTCGCGTTCAGCATCGCGCCGTAGGTCTCGAACAACTGCTCGTGATTCTGATCCATGTGCATCACCTCGATGATTCGACGAATTGCCGCGGCCGTGATTCCCTGACGCGAACCGAGCTGCATTTCTGCTGCGGTCACGGCGTCAACCGCTCTCGCCAGATCACGGCGCTTGGCCTCGAGCGCCTCGCGTTGCGCGCGGAGCACCTGCGTGAACGGTCGCTCGGGCCGCGAGAGAATTCCGGCGATCTGCTTCAGCGACACGCCAATGAACTTGAGCGCGATGATCTCTTCCAGGACTTCGAGATCGCGGTCCACATACCGCCGGTAGCCGGTGTTCGACCGCCGCGGCGTCAAGAGTCCCAGGCGGTCGTAGTGACGGAGCGCACGCGGGGTGACTCCCGCCAGCGCGGCGAAGGCTGCAGTGCTGTAGGTACGTTTCGCGCTCATCGACATCGCCTCGAGAAGGATCAAGGTTGACGTAACGTCAAGGTCAAGCCCCTGCCGGGATTCCGCCGGCGCGCCCCGCGCCTGACGGCCTTCCGCCCGCGTTTGACATCAGTCTTACTCACATGTAAGACTGCTCGCGTGTCGAAGGCGCATCCCCGCGTGCTCACGGTCTCGCCGAAAGAGCTATTGGTGCTCCAACTGCTCGTGCGGGACGAGAAACAGTACGGTCTGCAGCTCGTCGCTGCGTCCAGAGGACGCCTCAAACGCGGCACGGTGTACGTCACGCTCGGCCGGATGGAAGACAAGGGATACATCACGTCCCACTTGGATGATCCGCCGCCGGGCGCCGGGGGGCTTCCTCGCCGGATGTACGAGGCGACGGCGCTCGGCCGGCGCATGCTCGCGGCGTGGAGCAGCGGCGCCAAGCGTCTGGTGCCGGAGCTCGCGTGACGCGACGCGCTGGTACCCGAATCCGTGCGATTGCGGCTCACGTGTGCGACGCGCGCACCATGGAGCGCCTCGTCGATCCAACAGTCTCGGATCTCCAGACCGAGTACGAGGACGCGGTCGCCCGCGGGCGCAAGTGGGAGAGCGTCAGGATCTGGATCGTCGGGCACATCGCGCTCGTGCACGTCATCGTGCTGCACGGAGGTCTGATGGGCACGAGCACGCAGCGCGATCGGACATCTGACGATCGCCAGGCCGTGCGTCGGACCGTTGCGGCAAGCACCGCGATCGCGATTGCCGGAACGATTTTCATCACCGTCGGTCCGTTCGTGAACCTCCTCTCGCAGAGTCGTTCGCACGTGCTCGAATTC
>CAZNMF010000327.1:0-7733 GCA_964573795.1 uncultured Solibacteraceae bacterium | reverse complement strand
GCCGCGAGGCCCGCGATGTTCCAACGCATCCGCGAGGAAGCGGAGCGTGAGAACTGGCTCACGAGCGTCTGGTGGTGGCCCATCGGCCTCGTCTGCGCCGTCGCGGCGCCGTTTGCCAAGAAGACGACGCCATTGCCGTTTCTTCTGATGATGCCGCTGGCCCTCAAGCTGGCCTATACGCTACTCAACGAGCTCAGCCGCAGGTTGTTCGGGCGCCGATTCGTGCCAACATCGCGAGGGATGGACCCGCTCACCGTCCGCGGATCCGATGTGTTCTTGACGTTCCTGCTCTGGATGCTGTGCGCGGCCCTCGTGTTCGGGACCGTGCTCACGGCGTCGTGGCTGGGCATACCGCTCATGGTGAAAACGGTCTCCACGCATTGAGGTGCGGCGTGGAGTTTGGGCTCACGATGGCCGCGGCTGTGCGGCGCCGCATCAGTCTGTTGGAATTTCGACTTCCGTATAGCTTCCCGGCGTTGCGGCGTCGACCGCCGCGGCAACGAGTGCAACATGTGGCTCGAGCCCTGGCCACTGTGCGTACTTGACGACGACAATGGCGATGCGCCGAGTCGAAAGATTCTGCTGATAGCGCAGGTTCTTGTCCGTCGTGACGAAAACGTCGAATCCGGCCGCTTCTGCAGTGGTCAGCAGTTCGCCGTTTCCGAGGGTAGCCCAGCCTTCCTGGCTTGCGGTGCGAACTGTGTGGCTCGGAAGAAATCGGGCAATTGGAACCGGAGTTCCCTGATCGAACAGAACGATCATCTCAGGACATCTCAGGGCCGACTCGATGCCAGGTCGAGGCTCCGTGCAGCGAATTCGATGACCGCCTGGACCTGCTTGCGGTCCAAGCCGTCGTACCAGCTCAGGATGTCGTCGAGACTCGCACCGGCTTCGAGGTTCTCGAAGATCGTGCCGACCGGCATGCGCGTGCCGCGCAGGACCCAGACACCACTGACCTTGTCGGGAACGCGTTCAACTGCCGGGCACTGGGACCAGTCGAGGACTGCCATGGTGGCCTCGCGTCAGCTTACACCCAAGTCGCCAGCACATCGCCTGCGCGTTGGATATCCGGTTGCACGCATCACCCGACTCCGTCACGATTCCGCGATGACGAACAGCGGCCGGCCGTTTCAGCCTGATGAGGATCTCGTGGACATCCGGCCAGCGACGGTCGGCGATGTCGACGCCCTCGCCGCGCTCAGCGATCAACTCGGCTATCCGGCTGCGCCTCGTCAGATTGCTACACGTCTTCAGCAGCTCTCGAGTCGCGAAAACGATCACGCGGTGTTCGTGGCGATCGTCGAGGGCGTGGCGGCTGGTTGGATACACGTCGCGCGCCGCCAGTTGCTCGAGACGGACGACCGTGCGGAGATTCTCGGTCTCGTGGTCGCGAGCGGCATGCGACAGCGCGGCATCGGCCGCGCGTTGATCGCCGCCGCCGAGTCGTGGGCGGCTCACGCCGGTGTGTTCGAAGTCGTCGTGCGCAGCAACGTCGCACGAGCGGAATCCCATCCGTTCTACGATCGCCTCGGCTACACGCGGACGAAGACGCAGCACGTGTACCTGAAGCGCGTGCCTTGATTCGCATACCCACGTCGGGCACGATTGCGCCCATATCGGGCTCGACGCGCATTTCCCGGTGTCCGATTGCGACGAAATCGCCGTAAGGTCTCTGCGTCGTCGATCCATGACCACCGTCCTCGCCACCGATCGCCTGATCCTTCGCACGTGGCGCGACTCGGACCGCGAGCCGTTCGCGGCGATGAACGCGGATCCGGAGGTCATGCGCTACTTTCCGTCGACGCTGACGCGCGAGGAGAGTGACGGGCAGGCCGATCGGATCGTCGAGAAGATGGCCTCGCGCGGCTTCGGCTTCTGGGCCGTCGAGATTCCTGGCGTGACGTCCTTCGCCGGCTTCATTGGCGTGTCCGTGCCGGGGTTCGACGCGCCGCTCATGCCGTGCGTCGAGATCGGTTGGCGCCTGGCGCGAGGACATTGGGGCCACGGCTATGCGACCGAAGGCGCGCGTGCGGCGCTGCGACACGGGTTCGAGACGCTCGACGTGACGGAGATCGTCGCGTTCACCGCCGTCGGCAACATGCGCTCTCGGCGCGTGATGGACAGGATCGGCATGACGCGCGATCTCGACGGCGACTTCGATCACCCGCTCGTGCCCGTCGGCCATCCGCATCGACCGCAGGTCCTGTACCGCGCTCGTCGCGTGATCGTCAGCTTCGCGAGGTCACGACTTGCGCGCGAGCACGTAGCCCCAGTCCGGCCAGTGCTCGACGATCGTCGCGCCCTGCGCGACGAGATACCGGCCGATCTCGTCCGTGTCCGCGAGGTAGACCGCATCGGCGTCCGGAAACCAGGCCGCGCCGCGGAGACAGACCGGGTCGAGATGAATGAGAAACTGTCCGCGGTCGGTCCCGCGCGGAAAGTGCGTTCGGAGATAGCGCGGAAACGTGTGGCGATGCTGGTAGGTGTGAATGAGCGCGTCGAGCGCCCGGCCCTGCCGGATCTTGTCCTTGAACGGGATCGCCGACAGGCCGTAGTCGAACGACTTCAAATACTCGCGATGTCGGAACGGCGGCGTCATGATCGCGATCAGACCGCCAGGTTTGGTCAGCGCGAACATGCGATCGAGCATGCGGTGAGGCCAGACGAGGTGCTCGATGACGTACAGGCTGATGACGAGGTCGAACTGCCGATCGAAGTCGACCTCGTAGAGGGACGCCGCGACGAACTCCGCGCGCGGATAGAGTTGCTTGTTGACCGTCACCTGCTCCTGCGACCAGTCGACGCCGACATAGGCCGGCTGCCGATCGGCGAGGTGGCGAATCACGTGCGCGCTGCCGCACCCGAGATCCAGGACGCTGGACCCGACCGGCATGTGCGCCTTGAGATGCCACTGCGGTCGCATCGCCGGCGTCCACTCGTCGTTCGACGACTCGGCGGCCGCGAAGTATCGTCTCGTGACGTCGCTGTTGTAGAACGCCTGCAGGGATCGATGCAGACGCTCGAGCGCAGGCTGAGCAGACGGATCCAGCGCGCTGCAGAGCGGCGGTCGTGCCGCGAGCACACGCGTCCACGTCCGCGGGGGGGGGCGGAGCCTTGCTGCACGGAGTCGCGGGAGTCTATGCCGTGTCTGACAGGATGTCTATCGCTTTTTCACGCGGCACGATACGTATGAGTCCTATCGGGTGGACGGTGTGATCGACGACCTGCAGGCGACCCTGACGTCCGCCCGCATCAAGGCCAAGGCGCTCGAGCTCGGCTTCGATCTCTGCGGCGTATCGGCGGCCGTCGCGCATCCGAAGCTGGCGCGTCTGGCTACCTGGATCGCCGAGGGCCGTGCCGGGGAGATGCACTATCTCGCCGACTCGCTCGACGAGCGTCTCGATCCTCGTGTCTTCCTGCCCACCGCACGCAGCGTGATCTCGCTCGCCGTCGTCTACAACTCGTCCGCTGCGCCGGCGCCGGCGTCGACGTCTGAAGACGAACACGGACGCGCGTCGATTGCGCGCTACGCGCGCGGCGACGATTACCACGACGTGCTGCGCGCGCGGATGCGCGCGCTCGTGCAGTGGATGGCCGACACGCACGGACCGGGACTCGAGGCCCTCACGTGCGTCGACGATGGCCCGGTGCAGGAACGCGTGTTCGCGGAGCAGGCGGGCCTCGGCTGGATCGGCAAGCACACGTGCGTCATCAACCCGAAGCTCGGCTCGTGGCTGTTTCTCGCGGAGATCGTCACCAATGCCGAGCTCGAGTGCGATCGGCCCGCCGTCGATCAGTGCGGCACGTGTACGCGCTGTCTCGACGCCTGTCCCACCGGCGCGATCGCCGAGCCCTACCTCGTCGACGCGACGCGCTGTCTGTCGTACCTCACGATCGAGCAGCGAGGCGAGCTCGATCCGTCGCTGCGCCCTGCCGTGCGCGAGCAGATCTACGGCTGCGACATCTGTCAGGACGTCTGCCCGTGGAATCGCCGCGCGGCGACGAGCGACGACGAGGCGTGGCGCCCGCGCGACGGCTTGCTGTCGCCGAAGCTCATCGATCTCTGCGCGATGACCGACGGGGCGTGGCGGCCGTTGCTGAAAGGCAGCGCGATGCGCCGCGCCGGTCTGCGGCGCATTCGGCGATCGCTCGCGTACGCCACCGCGCACCTCGAGCCCGACGAGGCGGCGGCGGTGCTCGACGCGATGTCAGGGCAGCCGTCCGCGCAGTTTCCGGAGGTGGCGGAGGCGATTGCGTGGGCGAGGGATCGCCGGGTCTGAAGACCCGGCCTACATCTGAATTTCCAAGCCTCAAGCCCCAAGCCCCACGCCCCAAGCCTCAAGCCCGTAGCCTGCCGCCCGTAGCCGTGCTAGCATTTGCCCCCTCGGAGAGGGAACAAATGAAAACGCTGGCTGTGGCTCTGCTCCTGGCTGCTGCTGGCGTGTCTCAGCCGATCTCGATCGGACTGGCCAACGGCACCGAGCGCGAACGGCAGACGAAGGCACGCCTCGAGACCATCCTTGCGTCGTACGATTTGCGTCCGTACGCGTTTGCGCACGAGCTGACGATCGCCGAGACCGGCCATCGGCCGCGGCCGCCGGCGCTGGCGTTGAGCACGCGATTCGCCGACTCCAGCGACGATCTCCTGTCGGCCTACCTCCACAAGCAGTTCCACTGGTACCTGCGCGGACGCTCCGCCGAGCTGCTCGGCGCCGCGGGGGAGCTGCGCTGGATGTATCCGTCCGCGCCCGTCGGCCTGCCCGCGGGCGCGACGACGGCGGCGAAGACGTACAGTCATCTCGTGAGCTGCTACCTCGAGATCCACGCGACGCGCCACGTGCTCGGCGCGGATCGGACGATCACCGTCATCAAGAACAAGCCGCGGTACACGTGGGTCTATCAGACGGTCCTCGACGACGAACAGCGGATTGGCGCGGTCGTTCGCAGGCATGGGTTGAAGATCGAATGAAGAGGTTCTAGGTTCTGGGTTCTGGGTTCTGGGTTCTAGGTTCTGGTTCCGGGTTCTGGCAAGCTCTACGTGGCGAGATGAACGCAGAACCGAGAACGGAGAACCCGGAACCGTCGGATCTCAGCCTTCAACATTGGTGGACGCGCAACCATGCGGGACGCGCGCTTGCCGCCTCCGAGCTGGCGTTTCTCGGCGCGTTGTCGTCGATGCTCGACACGCTGGCGCCGCCGCAAGTCGATCCGGCGCTGTGCGCGATCACGGTGCGCGGCGCGTCGGCGCTGATCGCGCTCATCCCGCATCGCCATCTCGGCGGCTTGACGCTCGTCGCGACGATGGCCGAGCGGTTCGTCGCGGTGTCCTGGACGTCGATCTCCGATCTCGACGTGCACGACGATCTCGACCTCACGCGCGAGGTCTACCTCTACACGCGGGACGAAGAGGGCTCCGACGCCGCGATGCGCCGCGCGGCCGTGCGCGGCGTGCGCGAGCAGCTCGGACGGCCTATCGTGCTGCGCCTGCGATCGACGCGCCGCGGCGTGCCGCTGTCGGCGTCCTGCTGGCTGCGCAGCGCCGACGGCGAGCTGCGCCGCATCGCGCGTCTGCCGCCGCGCGCCAGCCTGTTCGACCGTCTGCGGCAGCGCGGCGTGCGGTCGGAGATCGAGATCCGGTTCACCGATCGCCAGCCGCCGCCCTACGCGGTGCCGTCCTTTGCCGGCGCCTGGTTTCGCGCGCACGCCCGCGTCAGGCGCGCGGCGGCATCTCCGGCCGGCGAGCCGCCCGCCTAACGACGCTTGAACCGCGCCGCGGCACTGTTACTATCGATCCATGTCCCTTGCGCCGTCGCTCCTGCTCTCGATGCCGCAGCTGATCGATCCGAACTTCGCGCGGTCCGTCGTGCTGCTCTGCGAGCACGCGGCCGAAGGGGCATTCGGCCTGATCGTCAATCGCCCCTCCGAGCTCTCGGCGGCGGAGGCCGTCCAGCTCGAGCCGCCGATCGCCAGCGCGAACGCCATGCCGCTGCTCATCGGCGGCCCGGTCGAGCCGCAGCGCGGGTGGATTCTGACGGCGTCCCAGCCGGAAGGCGTCGAGTCGCGCGAGCTCGGATCCGGCCTGTATCTCTCCGCGTCGCCGCTGCTGCTGCGCCGCGTGATCAGCGCGCGCCCGGAGCCGCGCCGCACCATCGTGCTGGCGGGTTATGCGGGTTGGGGGCCCGGACAGCTCGATCAGGAGCTGGCCGAGTCGGCGTGGCTGATCATGCCCGTGGAGCTGGATTTGATCTTCGAGATCCCCTCGTCCGGCGCGTGGGAGATGGCCATCCGCCGCCTCGGCGCCGATCCGCACCTGCTGCAGATGGGACACGGGGTGCATTAGGCGGGCGACGGGCGACGGGTGACGGGCTACAGGCTGCGGGCGACTGCGAAACGAATCTGATTCGCAGGGCGCCCCTACGGTTCGTCGGCCTTCCTACTTCGCCACAATTTCTTCCAGATACTTCGTCGCTCTTGGATCGTCGGCGCGGGTCAGGGCGGCGACGGCTTCCTTGCGCATCGGCGCGGTCGCGCTGCTGCGCGCGATCGACAGCAGCGCGGGCACGCTGACGTCCGACGGCAGCCGCGCGATGCCGCTGACGGCGCGACGCTGCACGTCGGGGCTCGCGTCCTTGCTGGCAAGATCGATCACGCGCGGCACGCCAGGCGCGCCGGCCAGCACCGCATAACCCAGGACGGCTTCGGCGCGCACGCGCTCGCTCGTGTCGGTCTGCGCGATCGTGAGCAGCGTTTGAGCGGCCTCGGGATCGCTGCTTTGACGAAGCGCGCTCACGAAGCGCTGACGCGCGGACGCATTGCGCTCCGCCGCAATCGCGCGCGACACCTGCTCGAAGCCATGATGGCCGCGATACGCGGCGAGCGCGCGCGTCGCGCTGTCGCGCAGATCCGTGTCGGCGCCCGACGCCATCAGCCGATCCAGCAGTGCGTCCGCGCCGGCGTCGCGATGCAGCGCAATGGCCGTGATCGCGGACTGCGCCTGCCGGCGCGCCTCGGCCGTGAGCGTCGCCGGCTGCGTCAGCGCACCGAGATAGCGCAGGCTGTCCGCGGCGTTGACGCCGGACAGCCACGTCACCGTGCGGCCGTTCGCGTCGATGGGACAGTCGTCGCTGATCGTGCGCAGCCGCTCGACGCGGCCGTCAATCACGCGCAGCAGGACGATGACGTTCGTGCCGGCCTCGAGCTGCGCGGGCCCGGTCGACGGCGCGATCTGCGGGCGGCCATCGGTGAACCGCCGCGGCTCGAGCACGATGCCGCGAACCGTCGTGTCGCCGTCGCTCCACGTCGAGCACGCGCGCCGATCGCCGTCGACCATCGGCTCGCGCCACGCGATCCACGCCGGCTCGGACGACACACCCGCCGCGCGAATCGCCGCGTCGATCGACGTCGCCGGTCTCGTGTCGACGCGTCCGTTCTGCACGGTCGGCGCCGGGCCCTGCGCGGCGAGGGCGGCGACGCCGAGGAGGGGGAGGAAGAGGCGGAGGCGGGGTTGCTTCATGGGAACCTCGGAAGGGCTTGGGGCGTGGGGCTCGAGGCTTGGGGCGTGGGGCGTCGCCTTTCGGAGGGGCGGACCTTCAGGTCAGCCCACGCCGCCCCGGCCGAACCTGAAGGTTCGGCCCACCGAAATGCGACCCCCCACGCCTCAAGCCACGAGCCCCACGCCCCAAGCCCGTCCGAGGTTCCGATGAAGCAACCCCGCCTCCGCCTCTTCCTCCCCC
>CAZNMF010000326.1:0-12389 GCA_964573795.1 uncultured Solibacteraceae bacterium | reverse complement strand
CGCTCTGCAATCGTGTCGGATATCTTTCTTGGTCATGAAACATCGACACCGGGTCCTGCTCCTGCTGTTCTTCCTGTCGATCGTCACGTATCTGGATCGCGTGTGCCTGTCGGTCGCGGGCCCGCGCATGCAGGCGGACCTCGGCATCTCGCCGGAGCAATGGGGATGGGTCGTCGGGGCGTTCACGCTGTCGTACGCGATCTTCGAGATTCCGACGGGCGCGATGGGCGATCGCGTCGGCGCGCGCAGTGTGCTGACGCGCATCGTGATCTGGTGGTCGGCCTTCACGTCGCTGACCGGTGCCGTGTCGAACTACGTGCTGATGCTCATCACGCGGTTCCTGTTCGGTGCGGGCGAAGCGGGCGCGTATCCCAACGCCTCGTCGGCGATCTCGCGCTGGTTTCCCGTCGCCGAGCGTGCACGTGCGCACTCCGTCGTGTGGATGGCGAGCCGCGTCGGCGGCGCGCTCTCGCCGCTGCTGGTCGTGCCGATTCAGCGCGCATACGGCTGGCGCGCGTCGTTCTTCGTCTTCGGCGTGCTTGGCCTCGTCTGGGCGTTCGCGTGGTACCGCTCGTACCGCGATCGGCCCTCCGAGTCGGCAGGCATCACGCCGCAAGAGCTCGCGGAAATCGACGTCGACTCGTCGGGCGCGCATGCGCGCCTGCCGGGGGGCATCGCCTTACGCCGCTGGAACTTCTGGAAGATTCTGTTGATGTACCACACGTACTGCTGGGGCGCGTACTTCTACCTGTCCTGGCTGCACACGTATCTCGAGCGTGGGCGCGGCTTCAGCGAAGGCGAGATGGCGCTGGCGTCGACGCTGCCGTTCATCGCCGGCATCGGCGGCAATCTGTTCGGTGGATGGCTGAGCGATCGGCTGACGATCAGTCACGGCCTGCGCATCGGACGCCGCGTCGTCGGCGCCACGGGACTCGCGGCGTCAGGACTGCTGATGCTGACGGCCGCGATCACGACGAGCAAGTGGATCGCGCTCGCGTGTCTGACGCTGGGCTACGGCTCGATGGACTGCATGCTGCCGGTGTCGTGGGCCGTGTGCCTCGACATCGGCCGGCGCTACGCCGGATCGGTCGGCGGCACGATGAACATGGCGGGCCAGCTCGGATCGTTTCTCTCGTCGGTCGCGTTCGGCTACATCGTCACGTGGACCGGCAGCTACGACGCGCCGCTATATCCGATGGCCGCGCTCCTGCTCGTGAGCGCGGTGTTCTTCGCACGGATCGATCCGACAGAACAGCTGATTCCCACCGAGCTCGCATGATGGATCACATGGAGGCATGGAGGACCTGGAGACGGCGACCTGGCGAGGCCCGCAACGCCGGGCTGCGCGTGACGAAGAGAGTCACAGACATGAGCGCGGTGGAACGAGAAGTTTTGCGTTCTTGTCTGTGACTCTCTTCGTCACGCGACGCCGCTGAAAGCGGCGCGCCAGGTCGCGGCGTCTACCGTCTCCTTCTCCATGTTCTCCATGCCTCCATGTGAATTGAAAAGGGATCGCAGCTAGCGCGCGGCGAGGGCCGCGAGCGGCACGTGCGCGAACGTGAACGGCGTCTTCTGGCTGTTGTTGCCGCGCGTGTTGAACTGCGTGACGACGACGAGCAGGTGGTCGCCGACCTTCGCAGCCGTCGCGGGATAGACGAACGACGGATCCTTGAAGCGATGCACGACGGTGCCCTTGGCGTAGTCGTTCGACAGCGTGACCGTCGCGATCTCGCCCACCGGCTGGCGGACGACGTAGAGCGTGTGGCCGTCGAGGACGAGGCCGTCGGCGCCGGAGAGATCCTCGCCGGCCGTGTCGATCGCCGTCACCGCCTTGGTCGCGACGTCGATCCGGAACAGCAGGCCCTTCCCCATCTGCACGACGATGATCGACGCGCCGTCGGGCGTCGCCGCGATGCCGTTGAGGTTGGCGCCGGAGTCGTACTGCAGCGGCGTGCTCGCGAAGCTCAGCCACGGCTCGACGTCGGTGATGTGATCGCCGTGCGCCTCGATGCGCCAGAACGTCGGCGTGCGCGTGTCGGTGAAGTAGCCGGCGTTGCCGACGAGGATCACGTCGTTGATCAGGCTCCCCGACGGGTTCGGCACCTGCGCGCTCTTCAGCACCTTGCCCGTCTTCGTGTCGAGCACCCACATCCGGCCCGTCGCGCCACCCGAGATCCACAGGCGGCCGTTCGCGTCGAGCTTCATGCCGAGCACCGCGGGGAACGGCGCGGGCGTGCCGGCGGGCAGCAGCGTTCCTGCAGGGGCGATGATCTCGGACGCGCCCGTCTTGAGATGCACGCGCGCGACGGCGCCCGTCACGGCGCTCGCCGTGTACGCGACGTCGGCCGCCGCGTCGTACGCGATGCCTTCGGGAAACGTGATGGCCGCGGGCAGGTTGATCGCGGACACCGCCGTCGATTGCGCGGCCGCACCCTGCGCGACGACGAGAGACGATGCCGCGAGCGCGGCGACACCAAAAGCGACAACGACACGTGACATGCGAGGCTCCTTGGGAATGGAGTCTAGGCTAGCAGAAGGAGGGGCTTACGGCTTACGGCTTACGAGGGGCAGACTCGGGCTTGGGGCGTGAGGCTTGGGGCAACTCTGTGGCCCGCAGACCGCGGACCGCGGACCGCCGCCCGTTACGTCCGCCGCGCCCGGAACGTGGCCGCACGTCGAGAGGCCTCCCAGACGTTGCCGGCGAGGACGCCGGCCAGCAGGTAATACGCGGCGCCGACGAATTGGAACATCAGATAACTGACGACGGCGACGATCGTCGCGCAGACGATCTGATCGCGATACTTCACGGGCGACGTCGGCGGATCGGTGAGGATGAAGCACGCGAAGAACAGCGCCATCTGCACGTCGGGCGGCCGGAAGATTTCCGCCACGCGCGCGGTGTTGCCGGCGAACGCCGTGACCGCGAACAGCGCGTAGTAGACGCCGAGGAAGACGAGCACGAGCGGGGCCTTGTTGACGCGATCCGCGATGAACGCGCCGCTCGCGACGAGCGCGACCGTCAGCCACGGCGCCGCGTCCGGCAGCGCGCCCCACCAGCTCTGTCCCGTGCCGAACGCGTAGAACGTCAGCACGATCCCGAGCGCCGCGGGATTGAAGACGTTCGCCGATCGCGTGCGCACGACGTACTTGCTCGCGACGCCGACGGCCGCCGTCACCGCAGCGACCCACCACGGCTCGTGCGGGCTCAGCAGCATCGCGACGAACAGCCCCGTCAGCCACGCGCCGCTCGGAAACGTCCATCGTCCATCGCGCACACGCAGGATCGGCGCGTCGACGAGCATCGCGGCAAGCGACGCCGCCGCGAGATTGGCCCACACGCGCGGCGTGTGCTCGCCCGGCGCCGACAGCGCGGCCAACAGCAGGAGCACGATCAGCATCAGCCCCTTCGGCGATCGCCAGAAGCGGACGAACGCCGCGAAGCGGGTTCGGCGGTGATGCCGGTGCGTCGTCATCGGATCGCGCGCGCCGCGAAGGCGGACGTCTCGATCCGATCGAGACTGGACGTCACGAGCAGCCCGTCGACGCCCTGTGCCTCGAGAAAGGCGCGGCCATCGTCGGCGCCAAGCGCGAAGGCGGCGGTCGCAAGCGCGTCGGCGACCATCGCCGACGTCGCAACGACGGTAACGCTCGCGATCGCATCGGACGTCTCGCGCGTGCGGCCGTCGACGATGTGCGATCGGCCGTCGATCGGGCTGCGCCGTTCGTAGTCGCCGGACGTACACACGGCGGCGTTGGACACACGCACGACGTCCACAACCGAGTCCGCCAGCCGCGGATGACGGATGCCAATCGCCCACGGCTTGCCGGAGCCATTGCGTCCGGCCGCGTAGACGTCGCCGCCGGCGTCGATCGCGAAGTCCTCGAAGTCGCGCCGCAGCTCGCGCGCCGCGAGATCGATCGCGAGGCCCTTGGCGACCGCGCCGAGATCGAGCAGCAGCGGCCGGCGCAGCGTGATCGCGCGCGTGCCGGCGTCGAGCACGACGTCGCGAAAGCTGATGTCGCTCGCGACGTCCGCGTCCGCCGCGGCGACGGCGCCGGTGCGATGCTCGCGATTGAAGCCGCGTGCCGCCATCACGCGCCCGACCGTCGGATCGAACGCGCCGCCGCTCGCCTCGGCCACGGCGATCGCGAACGTCAGCGTCTCGAACAACAGCGGACTGACACGCACGGGCGCGCCCGCGCTCGCACAGAGCCGTCGCAGCTCGCTGCGCTCGTCGAAGCGCGAGCAGGCGGACTCGACGTCATGGAAATGCCCGAGCGCGCGATCGCCCGCGAGAGCCGCGCGCGATTCGATCGCGTCGCCGGGCTCGATGACGAGGTCGACGTTCACGATCGTCCCCATGACGGCGGAGGACCGCCGATGAAGCCGCCGGCTCACTTGGCTTTGGAGAGCGCGTCGGTGACGGCGCCGTAGAACGCGTCGGCGCTCTGCGTGGCGCCGCTGACGTAGTCGACCTCGGCGCTCTGCCGCTGGACGACCTGCGGCGGCAGCGCCTCGATCCACGAGCACGGATAGCGCGTCAGGCACTGGCTGATCGTCGCGGAGGTGATGCGTCCGGACGCGACGACGACGGTCGCCTGGATGTCGCCATGGCGGCAGGTGCCCCACCCGGTATACGTGCCGTCTTTGTACGCGCCCGTTGCCTTCGCGACCACGTCCGTCGCGGCAATCGTGGGTGCAGGTGTGGGCACGGCAGGAACCGTGGATGACGTCGCGTCCGGCGTCACGGACGGAGCCGCCGCCACGTCCGTCGTCGTGCTCGACGATGTCTGTGGTGGAACAACGTCTTTTGTCTCGAGCGGCGGCGTCGCTTTCGCGGCGACGTTCCCGGCCGAAGGTGCGCTGGCGTCCGGCTTCGGCACCGACGCCGGGACTGACGCGGCGGCCGTGGCCGCGGTGACGGTTGCGCCTGGCGGCGGCGCCGCAGCGTGCAGCGGATCGCGATCGATCGCGGCCGGCGACGCGGCGTTGGCGACGGGCGCGGTTGCAGGCGCGACGATCTGCGGCGGGTTCAGCGCCGGCGCGCTCGCGGCCATCGGCGCCGCGCGACGCGACGAGGCCCGTTCGATGCGCTCGGCCGCTGCGCGCGTGCGCCAGTAGCCCGCCGCATAGATCGCCAGGACGGATGCCGAGCCGATCGCGACGAGACTGTTGGCGATGCGGCCGCTGGACGCGCTCGCGCCGCGCGACGTGCTCGATCGCGCGCGGGGGCGCTGCGTCTCGTGGTCAGACGAAGGAATGCTTGGGTCGTGCCTGGATGTCACGCGTCGTTCCGCCGAATGGGTCGCTAGACGATAGCAGACGGCGGTCTGCACTGCAGGCCGAACCTGAAGGTTCGGCCCTCCGAAGGACACCTCCGCAGCCCGCCTACCTCACTTCATATCCCTTCCGCGCGCGCACCCAGTGGGCGCCGCCAGGACAGCGGTCGCTCAGCGCGCGACATCAAAACGCGACGTTCGGCGCTCGATCGATTTCCCGTCCGAGACATCGAGCATCAGCCGATAGGTGCCAGGCGCGAGACTCGCGACGGGCACTTCAACCGCCTGCTCGACGACTGGCGAGGTGTCGAATCGCGCGGCTTCAATTGTCGTTGCGGTGGTCGTCACAATTTGCCCTCGGGCGCCTTCGACCGCCATATGCACGGAGACTGAACGTGAGGCTGAAATACCCGGCCTTACCTGCACGGACGCGCTCACGCGCTCCCCAGACGCGAACGTCCGTCGCAGCGCAGGGCCTTCGCTCAGCGCGTCGCCGGCCCGAAACGTGACCGCAGATACTGATAGCTCGTCGCGCGACACGGCAGGCACATCGACGTAGCCATAGACGCTTCCGGTTGCCGCAGGCGCCCCGAGACTCACACCAATGCGTACTTCGTATCGTCCTGGCCTCAACGACAAGCGTTCGACATGACGCGCCACCGCCGTATCCCGCGGCAAGGCGACGGCCAAACGCCGAGACGACACCGCGCGCGCGTCCGCGTCGAACACACCAATGAGCACGTCCGCGGGCCCAGTGACGTCGATGCCACCCCGCCGGCTCGCGAGTCCTTCGATGGCGAATGCGACCGACACGTCCGGCTCGCCGCTTGCGGAGAACGACGGCGTGACCTCGAGCCGCAAGGGCACCTCACCGCGCGGCAGCAGACCTGCAATTGCCGCGTCGAGCCCGGATCGCGGCGGCGCGCCGCTGTTGCGGGCGACCGATGTCGGCGTCTGCGAGAAATATCCGCGACGCGTGCGGATCGTGACGCCTGGACGGTTGACCTTTACATGGATCCGGCGCTCATCATCGCGCTCGCCGGTACCAGATCCGCGCGCAATCGCGATCAAGTAGTACGCACTGCTTTCGTCGAAGATCGATGGAATCGCATCTTCCGCTCGATTCGTATTGACGACTGTCCGGCCTCCTGTATAACTCGGCAAAACGGCAAGGTCCGCTTGACGCTCCAGCGTACGCCTCGGGCTATTCTTTGGATCGGCACGAAACCCGCCGGCCGTCCGCGCCAGCGTCTCCAGGCCGGACGGATCCAGGGCATGAAATGTCACGTTCGCGCGATCGAGCGCCCGCATGGCTTGTTCGCGATAGCCACGCACGAGTCCGTAGCACTCTACCGGATCCATCGGACGCTCTTGAATGACGAGGGCGCTCCCGATCCACAGGATCATCTTCTGGCGCACCGTTTCGGCCGCGAGAGCGTCGGCCACCTTCGCTATCGACTCAAGCACGCACAAACCGCACACGCAATCGCCCGTATGGCGTATGTCGGGCTCACCGCGTCTCAGTCCATCGGCCTCGTCGGGCGGATTGACGAGGCCCATGAACGGCGCGTCGATCGCGGCGAGCAGCCGGCCGCGATCCCCAGTGACATTCTGAGACGCGCCTTCGGATGCGAAGCCGGAATCGTACACGACCGCGGCCAAATCTCCGGGACCGAGCGCGTCGACGGCGGCCCTGGCGATCTTGCGTGCGGCGACCGTGCCCTCTTCCATTGGGATCGATCGATCCATCATGATGATGACCAGACGCCCATCACTCGCGCGCTGGTTCGTCGTGACGTCTGACACGCCCTGTCGTATCCACTCTGGGTTGGTGTCTGCGGTGGACTCCGGCGTCTCCGGTAGCGTAACCGGCAGAAAGCCATCAATCACGCGCCGCGCTCCGCCGTCGGTGACAACGAAGTCGGCCGCCGTGAGCCCCTTCACCGGCCGACGTTGTTTGTCGAGCACCAGGACACTCAACTGGACTTCGTCAATGCCGCCTCGAAAGACGGGTACGTCTGTCTGCTGCGCCATGAGAATCACCCCAAGGCAGCTGACGGCAAGGCCCGCTGCAGACCACCTGACGGCACTCATCAGTCCCCCTTGCGTCGCACGACCGCGCGCACGTCGCATGACTACCATCTCCTGCGACGGCCGCTCGGCTCATCTCATACCAAGCGCGACAAATAGTCGTTCGAACTCACTCATCGGAACGCCGCCCGCCAGCGACGCGCGAACCTCGATCTGTCGCCCATCAACGACCTTACCGAACAAGAACGCAGGCGACAAGCGCGCCAACCGTGCCCTCGATATGTCATCTGGCAGCGACATAATCTGCTGCGATCCCACATTCCGCAGACACTGCTCATAGGCCCTAGCGTCCGTCGGGGGCAACTTCGCCGTGACGAGTCCTTCAGTGATCGCTTCCACGGTCGACGCACCAGCGATCTGTCGGTAGATCGACCAGAAACTGCCCGTGCGCTCGAGGCACGTCGCTATCAACGCCTTACTACTTCCGGCAGGCTGTGAGCTATCAAGATATCTGAATGCTACTTCCAGTTGACCGGTGTCAACGTATTGCTGCTTGATCTTCGGCAGCACTTCTCTCGCAAAAAACCGACACTTCTCACACTCGAAATCAGACAGGACGAGAAGCGCAAATTTTGCTGACCCTTCCCCCAACGTCGCCGCATCTCCAATTTCGACCAATGCGACAGGCGCTCCAGGAGCGAGCGCGTTTCTGAGGCGCACATACAGCCAGCTGATAGACAGCCAGAGCGCGATTGTCGCCATCGCCACGGCAGCGATGCGCAGCGCACCATCGACAACATCTCGCGCGAACTGACGCTTGACGCCATTCAATCGACCATCCCCCAACGCGCCTCGTTCAGGCCGCGTCATAGCGTCCCCTTGATACCATGTCCATTTGCCCCTGTTTGCGTTTCGTACATCGTTCTGTTCAACGGGCTACCACTCGGCACAACCCACCACCCGCCCCGCCGATGAATAATGCCGCGCCGGCTCCATTGAATCATGAGGCGACTGATCCATTGCCTTGATGCCACGACAAGATCAGCCAAATCAGTAACCGTGAGTTCAACACGGAGCAATACAGAACCGTCCCTCTTGCGGTCTCCGCATGCGACGACCAAGTCCGCGAGTACCTGCGCTACGCGCTGACTGCAACGCCCGTCCGTCAAGGCGATGATTCGTCGCTGTTGAGCCATCGTGGCAGCAGACAGCATCTCCTGGAGCCACGCGGCAGTCGACTGATGCGCACGGAACTGCTGAAACGTCGCGACAGATATCGACCTCAGGTCGCAATCCGTGAGCGCCGTCGCGGTTATAGCGTGAGAACAACCGAGTACTCCTGACTGCACGCCCAGAAGCCAGCCGGGTGGATAAATCGCGACGAGCAGCTTCCGACCCGCCACGCCGCTCGCCTGCGCGAGCACGGCGCCGCGTTCAATTAGGAACAACGAACTGGCCCGATCTCCTTGTCGAAACAGAGTCGCGCCGGCAGGACAGGCCATCTCTGCCCCAAAATCGGAGAACTCCAAGCCCAGCGACTTTTCAGCAGTGCAGCGATCGTGAGACAAGCACGCAGGCACGCGTCTCCCCCCCCAACGGAACTGCTTGCTTGAACTGAAGCACGTTCGGCAAACCACAACGGAGCGCGACGCGTCGGTTGACGTAGAACCATCTGCTCAAAGTGTCGACGAGTCACTACAGGCCGATGCCGACGGCGCAGATCACGCGATTCACGGAAGGGGGAGCGCGCCACAAGTTACAACGAAATCCAAAACGGCGTCAACGATATTTTCCGTTGTTTCATCCGCCGATGCTATAGCTGGCCCGACCGACCGACAGAACCAATTGCCGTCATGTCGACATTCCGGTAGACGATCGAGCGTCTTCCGACTTGACAGACAGGCGCACATCATTCGTGTCAAATACCTCAGCGCGCCTAACTTTTACTATCGCCAATCACGATCAGAGGAGGCACAGATGAACAAGAACTGGCTCTCACGATTCACCGTCGTCGTGGGTTTGTGCATTGCCGTCGTTATGCTGAGCGACGTCGGCACAAAGGCGAATCCTTACCACAACTGCAACGACGTCTATGCGAGCTGGGACTGGATCAGCCTGGACACTTGCGGTCCGTATCCGTACGAGGAACTCGAAACCTATCCGTACGATGACATGTACTCTACGGCGTCCAGCTACGTAACGGACTATTACTGGGGCTCTGGCGTGGTGTTCTATTGGATTGGCCGCGTCACTCCGGCTGGCTCACCGGCGTACTACAGTGCTGGCTATCAGGTTTTCTGACAGACGGATGGGCGCGCCGACCTGTCTCAAGACCGGCGCGCCCACCACCGACCGCGCAGCCCGCCTTACCTCACTTCATATCCCTTCCGCGCGCGCACGTCGACGCCGCTGCGCTTGACGCGCACGGCGATCGTGTGGGCGCCCGGGCGCGGGACGCCGGTGGGTGTGTAGGTCAGCACGTAGCTCGATCGGAACTGATCGAGCGCGCGGCGCAGCGTGGCGCCGAAGGTCTCGCCGGGCAGCAGCGACACGACCTGACCGCCGGTCTCGGCCGCGAGATCCGCGTAGACGCGATCCGCCGGGCGGCGCAGCGGCGTGGCCAGCACGATGCTGACCGCCGCCGTCGTCCGTCTCGCCGTGTCGAGCAGCATGTCCGGCGTGTTGATGCTGATGCTGTCCTTCCCGTCGGTGAAGATGACGGCGAACTGCCGGCGATCGGGCGGCGCGGGCGAGGCCAGCGACACGGCCAGCGCGTCGAGCACGGCGCTGGCGCCGCCGGACGTCAGGTCGGCGAACGCCGCGTCGATCGCGGCCGGCGGATCGTCGAAATCGACCACGCGCCGGATGCGCATGTTGACCAGGACCAGCCGCAAGCGATCCTGCGGCAGCAGCCCTTTGCGCAGATCGACGACCGCGCGGCGCAGCTGATCGAGCAGGCGCGCGTTCACGCTCGTGCTGACGTCGAGCAGCACGGTCAGATCGATCGGCAGCTTCTCGTAGCTCAGCGCGCCGATCGTCTGCGCGACGCCGTTGTCGGCCAGCTCGAAGTCGGCCTGCGTGAGATCGGACACGGGCCGTCCACCGCGCTGCACGGACACGCCGACCGTCACCGCGTCGACGTTCGAACGAAAGACGGCCGCGTCCTGCGCGCCGGCGCGCGCGCCCGCCACGACCATGAGCCCGGCCGCGATGCAGCCCCACGCGAGGCGCGTCATTGCATCAGCTCCCGAAGCTGCGCCCGCGCCTGCGAGTACGTGCGATAGTCGCCGACCCAGTACAGCCACCACGGATCGGTGTCGTCGACGGTCGCCGTCTCGATCTGATCGGCGAGCGCTGCCGCCTCGTCGTGCTGGCCTCGGTTGACGAGCAGCGTCATCAGCGCCAGCCGCGCGGCCTGGCCGCGCGGCCAGGTGACGAGCGCCGCGCGAAACGCCGCGATCGCCTCGTCGGGCCGATCGAGCGCCCGCAGCAGCTGCCCTCGAATCACATCGACCAGATACTGCACGGCCGGCTCCGGCGCCGGCGTCGTCAGCGTGTCGATCGTCTTCAGCCCCTCTGCGTAGCGCGCGCCGCGGAAGTGCAGCCACGCCGTGCGCGCGATGGCCTCGTGCTTCGTCTCCGCCTTCGCGGCGGCCAGGGCGAGCGCGTCGAGCGCGCGCTGCTGGCCGTCGGGAATGGTCTTCGCCGGCTCGCGCGCGGGCGCCAGCGCGCTCTCGCCGAGGCGGACCTGCTGATCGCGGATGACGGCCATCGCCAGCGTGAAGCGCGGGTCGGCCGGACACCGCTCGGCCGCGCGCGTCACGAACGTCGCGCCGACCGACGGCTCGAACAGCCCTTCGAGCCCCTCGGTCGCGACGCGCAGCCACGCGCACTCGAACGGATCGTTCGGCTGCGGCTGGCGCACCTGCAGCGCGTACTGCGCCAGCAGACGCGAGGATTCCTGCCGCGTGAAGAGAAAGTCCGCGCGCATGCCCGCCGCCGCCAGATCGAGCGCGAATGCCGCCGTGCGCCGCGGCGACGCCGGCCACGGGCTGCCGCCGTCGCGGAACGCGCGAATGAGCGATTCGCCCTTCGATCCCGACATCGCGTTGGCGATCGCCGCGCGATCGTCGCGCTCGAACGCGTCGGCCAGCTCGCGCACGGCGGGCGCGACCGGCGCCGGCGACGCCACAGACGCGGCCGCCGCGACGGCGGGCGCGGGCGCCGCTGCCGCGCGATCGGCCACCTCGACGACGGCGGGCGCGGCCTCGGGCTTGGGCGGAATGATCCACGATCGCCCGCGCACGGTCAGCCGCTTGTCGCGCACGCGGACGCGCATCTCGTGCGCGCGGCCGTCGCGATCGCCCGGCGTCGACTCGACGCCGAGCAGGTAGTACGCCGACGTCTCGCTGAGGATGCGATCGAAGGCGAACTGGCCGTCGCCCGACGCCACGCGGAACAGCGATCCGCCCGCGCGGCCGGAGAACTGATCGAGCCACTGTTCATACAAAGCGCTGTCGCGAGTGATCGAAATGCCATTGATGGCTCGCGGCGCCAAACGCGTCTCCGCCGACATGTTCTTCCGTAGCGACGGGTCGACGAACAGCGTATAGACGTTGACGTCCGCCGCCGCGGCCGTCTTGCCGACCTGCGTGCCCGGCTCCTGGTTGTCCGGACGCGCACCCGGCAGATCCGCCGTCACGAAGCCGCCGCTCACGAGCACGACCGTCTTGCGCAGCGGCACCTTCCCCAGCTCGCGCACGAGCGCGCTCAGCGCGCCCGCGCTCATCTGCGCCATTGCCTCATACTGCAAGATCGCGCCTGTCACCTCCGCCTGGAGCCTGACAGCGCAGGTCGGGTCACCACTGCAAAGTCTTGAAACAAGTGACGCCGCCTCGGGAGTCGAACGTCCGCTGAGAAACGCCCACGTCGAGAGATCGACAATCTCGGACGGCGTGAGACTGAACTCGCCGGCGGGCGGCGCGTCGCGCTGGATCGCGATCTGGCCGATCGCTCGCGCAATCGCCGCGTGATCGGTGGTCGGATCGACCTTCAACCCCATCGGATACGCGAACAGC
>CAZNMF010000325.1:0-3321 GCA_964573795.1 uncultured Solibacteraceae bacterium | reverse complement strand
GTCGTGATGTTGAGCTCGCGGCACACGGCCGCGATCGACCGCACGAGCTTGTGCTTCGACGGCGTGCTGTGCATCGCGCGAATCAGCTCGCGGTCGAACTTGACGAAGTCCGGCAGGATCGTCGTGAACGCCGTGAGACCTGAATAGCCCGACCCCATGTCGTCGATCGCGATCCGGTACCCGAGCGCGCGCAGCGACGTCACGCGCTGGCGGAGATCGTCCACCTCCTCGAGCGACCCGCGCTCGGTGATCTCGAGCACGATCGCGTCGGCCAGCGGCGCGAGCGGATCGCGCGCGGCGTAGAGCTGCGGATCGAGCAGCGACCGCGGATGGAGATTGACGAACAGGCTGCTGCCGCACGGCCGCGTCTGGATGACGCTCGCGATGCTCGCGCGAATGGCGCGCTCGACCTCCCACAACCGGCCGCTCGCGTCGGCGGCGTCGAGCAGATCGCCCGCGCTCGCGTGCATGTCCTCGGGCAGCCGCACGAGCGCCTCGTGCGCGAACACCTCGCCGCCGCGGCTGGCGTAGATCGGCTGCATCACCATGTGCAGCCGCGTCAGCGCTTCGTCGATGTCGACGTCACGGCGCTTGGGCTGCGCGCCGGACTTGTGCACGACGTGCGCCTCGAGCGCCTGCTCGACCGCCAGGCCGAGATCCGCGGGCGTGCACGGCTTCAGCAGATAGCGAAATACGCCGGCCTCGTTGACCGCGCGCGAGATCGTCCGCGGATCCATCGTCCCGCTGAGCACCATGCGGACGACCTCCGGATGCCGGCGCCGCACCTCGGTCAGGAACTCCGTGCCCGACATCGCCGGCATCTGCTCGTCGCTGACGACGACGCCGACCGGCTCGCGCGAGAGCAGCTCGAACGCCGCATGCGGCGTCGCCGCGGTGAGGATGCGGAGGTCGCGTCCGTGCAGCGCCATGGAGATGCCGTCGAGGATGCTCGCCTCGTCGTCGACGAACAGCGCGTACGGCATGTTGAGGTTCTTGTCCCGCCCGCGGCGGTGTTCCGGTGGCATCAGTGGCCTCGTGAGGTCGACGCGCCGCGAGGTCCGCGGCGGAACGGCGCCGATTCGCCAGTCGTGGCGCGCGCGGTCGCCGTCCATTCCCGCGCCTTGGGTACGGCGGCCGCCCAGCCGCTCGCATCGAGAAAGGCCACATCGAGCCCCGTCGTCGCGCCGGGATCGGTCGCGTCGCCGGCCTCGACGATCGTGTCCGCAACGTGTACCGCGGCAATCACCTCGCGATCGCCCGCTTCGACGGCGCTGGGACGATGGTGGTACGCGACGGCCTCGATGACCGAGAACGGCAGGCCCCACACGCCGAGCAGATACGCGCCGACCTCGGCGTGCGAGACGCCGAGCCGCTCGTACTCGATCTCCTGCAGCGGCCGCTGACCGGTGCGCGCGTCACGCAGGATCTCGGCGTAGCGATCGCGGACGCCGACGGCCAGCGCAATCTGGCCGATGTCGTGGAGCAGCGCCGCAGTGAACGCATCGTCGGCGACGCGCTGGCTCGAGACGAGACGCTTGGCGAGACGCGCGGTCATCAGCGAGTGCTGCTGCAGATCGTCGATCGACAGGCCCGGCAGCGGCTGCGTCTCGAGCATCGAGAACACCTGCGAGGTCAGCACGAGACCCTTCATCGTGTCCGAGCCGAGAAAGACCATCGCCTGCGCGATCGATGTCACGCGCTTCGACAGGCCGAAGTACGCGGAGTTGACGAGCTGCAGCACCTTGGCCGACATCGCCGGATCGCGCTCGACGATCGCCGCGACGTCGGCGAGGCCGACGTTGGGGTTCGACAGCGCCTCGGTGAGCTCGCGATAGATGTGCGCAGCCGACGGCAGCGCGTCCAGCTTGCCGACGGCCTTGCGGATGGACTCGTCGCGCAGCAGCTTCTGCAGCCGGCACGCGCGCTCGATGACGACGCGCAGAACGTCCCCGTCGCAGGGCTTGCTGAGGAACTGGTGCGCGACAGGCAGCGCGCGCACGAGCGCTTCACGCTCGGCTTGCCCGGACAGGACGATGCGCGCGACGTCGGGATAGGCCTCGCGAACGGCGGTGAGCAGCGTCGCGCCGTCCATGCCGGGCATGCGCATGTCGGAGACGATGACGTCGAATGGGGCCTTCTGGAGCTCCGCCAGCGCGGCCTCGCCGCCCTGCGAGAACACCATGTCCCAGACGTGCCGCTGCTTGTGCAGAAGGTTCTGCAGCCCGTCCAGGATGCTGGCCTCGTCGTCCACGAACAGGATGCGATGGGCGGCGCCCATGCAGCGTGAATCGACGCGAAGTGGTCTGATCTTTAATGTTCGCTGTCCACGAGTGCGCGGCGCTGCGCGGGACGGCGCGTCAGAGGTGTGACGTCTGCTGACGTGAATGTCGGATTGGCCCCGCGCCGGGCCCTCGTCGTGTCACTGCGCGAAGATCTTGCGATAGTCGTCGGGATCGACCTTCGGTTTGCGATCGAACGTCATCAGCCCGTTGATCTCCTGCTCCACGTCGGTCAGTTGCGTGTAGCAGAAGCCGGCCCAGACCGGGTTCTGGCGGATGGCCTTGACGAGGCCGTCGAGCCGCGCCAGAAACGCTTCGCGCGACGTCTCGATGCCGCTGTAGCCCCACTCGTTCGCCGCGCCGGGCGCGCCGATGCGGTACGCGATGCCGCCGAACTCGGTGAGCATGAACGGCGCGCCGTTGTACGTCGCGCCGAAGACCAGCGCGTCGCGGCCGTTGCGCGGGATGCGCGACGGGTCGGTCCGCAGGCCCTCGTACTTCTTCGCCAGCAGATCGCCGGTGCGCGCGTAGTCGTGCAGCGTCATGATGTCCGTGTCGCTCGTGTGCTCCCAGCCGTCGTTGTCGACGACGGGACGCGTCGGATCGAGCGACTTGACGAGCTGATACAGCGCCTTCGCGTGCGCCTGCTGCTCGGCGTTCGTCAGGATTTGCGGCACGCCCCAGCTCTCGTTGATCGGCACCCACGCGACGATGGCGGGATGGTTGTAGTCGCGCGCGACGATCTCCTGCCACTCGTGCGTGAAGCGCGCCGCGTACTCAGGGCTGTACTCCTGCGCGTTGGCCATCTCGCCCCACACGAGCAGGCCCATCTTGTCGGCGTAGTAGAGAAAGCGCGGATCCTCGGCCTTCTGGTGCTTGCGCACGCCGTTGAGGCCGAACGCCTTCGTCATCTTGATGTCGTACTGGATCGCGTCGTCGGACGGCGGCGTCAGCACGCTCTCGGGCCAGTAGCCCTGATCGAGCGCGAAGCGGAGGAAGTACGGCGCGTTGTTCAGATACATCTGGCCGTCATGAAACGCGA
>CAZNMF010000324.1:0-2756 GCA_964573795.1 uncultured Solibacteraceae bacterium | reverse complement strand
CGCGCCACCTGTCCAGCGACCGGTGTCGCCGGCGCCCGCGGAGAGTCCTCAGGACCTGCCGCCGATCGTCCTGGCGTTCGACTGTTTGAGCTTCCCGCCGGCCGCCGAGGTGCACGTCGTCCAGCTCGCGCGTGATTTCGTGACCCGCCTCGATCCCGCGCAGCGCGTCGGGCTCATGGCGTACCCGATTGGCCCCACACTCGACCCCACGACCGACCACGCCGTCGTGGCGGACGCCATCGGGAAGATTCACGGCCAGAAGGGGCCGACACATCTGCTGCCGTCGGAGATCGTCGACGGTTCCATACATCCGTGCCCGGTGTGCCCTCCGCTTGCCGACCCATTCATGCAGGCGCAGGAGCTCGAAGCCCAAGGCCGAGTCCGGCTGGGCATGCTGGAAGACCTGATGCGCAACCTCGGCACGGTCAAGGGGCGCAAAGTCGTCGTGCTGGTCAGTGCCGGCATGGTCGTCGCCGACCGGATGGGCTTCAGGCCCGATCTCAGTGAGTACGGCATGCGGGTCGGCAAGGTGGCCGCGGAAGCGAACGTGACGGTCTACTCGTTGTTCATCGACAGAACCCTCTTCGCGCAGATCTCCGCCGAACGTCGTCACGCCATGGCCAGGGACACGCCGATATTCCGCGACGGCAATATCCTCGGCCGCATGGTGGACCAGGTCTCGGGCGCGTCCGGCGGCGAGATGTTCCGCTCGCTCACAGACGATGGTGCGTATGCGTTCGATCGGCTGCTGCGCGAGACATCGGCGTACTACCTGCTCGGGGTCGAGGTGGCCGATCGCGATCGCGACGGCAGGACGCACGAGCTGAAGGTCCGCGTGGACGCCTCGAACGCCACGACCCGCGGACGATCGTGGGTGATGATTCCCAAACCGTAGCTATCCGCGCAGCGCGGCCGCGACCTCGTCGAGATTCTGATTGACGCCCGTGCGCCGATAGCGGACGACGCCGGCGGGATCGAGGACGACGATCATCGCGGAGTGCGCGATCTCGCCATCGTCGAGCGCTTGGTACTTGAGGCCAAGGACGGCCGCGAGATCGCGCTCGCCGCCGTCGGCGGCGGTCAGGAGCCGCCAACGCGCAGGGTCGAGGCGATGATCGTGCGCGAACTTCTGCCACGCGGCCGGCGTGTCGCGCGCCGGGTCGAGCGAGAACAGCACGAAGCGCACACGCGCGCGGTCGGCGTCGCTCAGGCGCTGTTCGATGGCCTTCATGTCGTCCGTCACGCGCGGACAGACGGACGTGCACGACGTGTAGACCATCGCGGCGACCATCGGATGACCGCCGAGCGCCTTCAGCGACAGGCGACGGCCGTCCTGATCGGTGAACGCAAGGTCGAGGGCGAAGATCGAGGCGCCGTCGAGCGCGTCGTGGCGCGCCGGCGCCGTCGTCGTGGCACCCGCAGGCGTGTCGGACGGCGGCGGCGCGGCCGGCGCGTCACGGCGCGCACATGCCGTTGCCGCCACCGCGAGCAACGTCGCGGCCGCGACGTGCCCCATGATCTGACGAGACATCGTCATCGTGACGTCCGATCGGCGATCGCCTTGACGCCGCGAAAGCCCAGCGTGCCGACGTCGTAGCGCGCCTCGAGGCTGCTGCGGAACGCGTAGCGCATGAACGCGGCGTAGTTCTCGAAGTCCGACGCGCCCGCGGCCGCGCCGCCGCAGTAGAGCGCGCGGTCGACGTCGGAGTTGGCGCGCGATTCGCCGTTCACGAGCGCCGAGTTGAAGTCCAGCGTCCACTCCCAGATGAGGCCGTGGAGATCCCTGACCCCGTAGGTGTTGCGGAACGTCGATCCGACGGCGGGGAGACGAGCGGGCGCGGGGCGCGCGTACCACACGCGCAGCCGCTCGAGGAACGCGGGATCGCGCGACGCATCGCGTCGTCGTTCGCTGGCGGCGGCGACGTACTCCCATTGATCGACGGTCGGCAATTGCTTGCCGAGCACGCGCAGGTAGGCGCGCGCGGCGAACCACGACACGTTCACCACCGGGCTCGACGCCGGCGCCTCGTCGCCGAGCTCGAGATCGCCACGCCAGTGACGCAGATACGCGTCGTCGGCGAACAGGCGCTGCACACGCGACCGGCGCCACTCGGGATGGTCGCGCACGAACGCCAGATACTGCGCGTTCGTGACGGGGTAGACGTCCATGTCGAACGCCGCGACAGAGCGCCGCGACCGCACGGGCGTCCGGGGCGACACGCGCGCGTCGGTCCGATTCGGATCCGGCGGCGGCGAGTACAGCGGCCGGTACGTGCCCGCGGGAATCCGCACCATGGTCGCCGCCGGCGCGTCCGGTCCACGCGCGATCGCGTGTCCGGACAGCACCGCCGCGACGACGAGAGTCGCGGCGGGAAGAGCAAGACGAGCCATCGCTTCTATTGTGCTCCGCCCGCGGCCGCGCCGGGGCCGGGGCCCGCGTCACGCACGGCCTTGACCTCCGCCGGCGTGACCTCGTAGCCGGCGTTGTTCCACGAGTTGTAGACGAACGTCAGCACGTTGGCGACGTCCTCGTCCGAGAAGCCCAGGGCCGGCATCACGCTGTTGAACGTCTTGCCGTTGACCGTGACCGAGCCCGACAGGCCGTGGAGCACGACGTTGATGGCGCGCCGCTTGTCCGCGTTCAAGTAGTCCGAGCCCGCGAGCGGCGGGAACGCCGCCTCGAGGCCCTGGCCGTTCGGTTGGTGGCAGGCCGCGCACACGTTGGTGAACGTGCGCTGGCCGCGCGCGATGCGATC
>CAZNMF010000323.1:0-8674 GCA_964573795.1 uncultured Solibacteraceae bacterium | reverse complement strand
GCGCGTTCACCTCAAACGCGCGGATCGCGTAGTGGTCGAAGGCCGTCGTGAAGATCACCTGCGGCACGTCCTCGATCTCTTCGAGCAGATCGAAGCCGGTCATGCCTGGCATCTGAATGTCCAGGAACAACACGTCGGCCGCTGTCGCTCGCAGCAGAGCGATCGCCTCATTTCCGGTGCGAGCCTCGCCCACCACGTCGATCTCAGGATGCACGCGCAGCAGGCGCCGCAATTCCACACGTGCCAGGCGCTCGTCGTCGACGATGACGGCTTTCATCAGGCAACAGGAATTCGCGCGGTGGCCAGGACGCGGAGGTCGTCGACGCCACGCACGTCGAGCGTCGCCCGATCGCCGAACAAGATGCGCAACCGATGGCGGGCATTCGCCAAGCCGAGTCCCGGACGCCCGGTCGGCGCCGCCCACCGTCCGCTGTTCTCGACTTCGAGCACCGTCACGTGCCGCTCGAGCGATGCGCGAATCGTGATCGCACCGCCGTCGGGAAGCTGCGCGATGCCGTGCCTGACCGCGTTCTCAACGAGCGTCTGCAACAACAGCGCGGGCACGAGCGTACGAGTCGCCGCCGGTGCGATGTCGAGATGGATCTGGAGCCGGTCCTCGAAGCGGGCCGACTCGAGGGCCAGATAGTCGCCGATGACGTCGAGCTCGGCCGCGAGCGGGACCAGATGGTCCCCGCGATGCAGCGAATTCCGCAGGAGGCTCGCGAGTCGCGTGATCATGTCTTGCGCTTGCAACGGACTCTCCGCGATCAGCCCGCGGATGGAGTTCAGGCAATTGAATAGAAAGTGCGGGTTGAGTTGAGCCTCGAGCGAGCGCAACTCGGCTTCCTTCAGGGCCAGTTCCAGCTCCGCTTGGCGTTCCTTCCGCCGGCGCGCGGTTGTGAGCACCTGGTAGTACAGGGTCCACAGCGTTGTCGCGCTCGTCGTGCCGAGACCGACGTAGAGGATCTCCAGCGGGTCGACAAATGGGCTCGCACGACCTTCGAGCGCCACATTGATGGCGACGATCAGAAAGGTCTGGACGGTGCCCACGACGAGGACGCCCAGCGCGATCGTGAGTCGTCCCGACAGCCGTGCGCCCGCGAACCCACGCCGCCGGCGCATGTCCCGCCGGAGCAGATCGGTGAGCGCGATGCTGTAGACGGGATAGAGTGCGTAGCCTGCGACAAGAGCGGGACGCCAGCCCGCGGTCTGCGTCGCGAACCCCAAGCCGACGGCAGCGTACGTGCCCCACCCGACAACCTGGCACGCCCAGTACAACCGCGCTTGCGAAGACATTGACTCGTTTAGCGGCTCGACGCCCATGCGAGCGCCAATCGATCGGCGCGCAGTATTACGTACAGCGCGGTGGCCCAGAGGATGACGCCCATACCCGCGCCAATGAACACGAATCGAACTGCCGGCGGAAGAAGAGACACTGGAAGGGCCAGCGCGAGCGCCGCGAGCGCCGATCCGAATGCCGCTGTCGCGAGGTACGGCCGCATCCGAAGCACGAGCCCGAGCGGCACGAAGTGCAGGCTCACGACGAGGGCGATGCCCGGCCAGATGAGATCCTCGCGATGCCACCGCATGCCGAGCCAGACCGACAAAGCGCAGCCGGCGAATTGCGCGGCCGATGTCCAGCGAAACCTCTGTCGGATTCCGCGTGTGTCTTCCGCCAGCTCTGGGCGGCGGAGGTCATGACGGGAGAACCCGGCGGCCTTTCGCCGGACGCGCCACGCACCAGCGAGGATGACGAGCGCGAGCACGAGGATCGAGATACCCCACGTACGCAAGACTGCACCATCGACCGTGCTTGGGTATTTGTCCGCCGGTGTCCAAGTCGCGGCGATTGACGTCACCCCGAGCATGAGCCAGAACGCGCCCGCCACCGTGAGCATGACGATCCCCGTCGACAACCCCCAGAAGAACTGCCGCGTCTTCGTCTCTGCAATGTGTGCATCCATGCGCCATCGTGGCGCGCGCGAATTTCACCGTCTACGAATGTGTGATGGACGGTGAATTCCCTGGATGAGCGGCGGAAATACGATCAACACCAACGGCGATCGCCAGCGCGCCTACTCCACGTCCTTGACGATGCGAAAGCCGGTGTCGAACGGATCCCCGGGCCCGCCCGCGTGCACGGTCGAGACGACGTTGGCGACGTGCGAGAGGTAGCCCGCGCCTTTCAGCACGTGCGTCGTGCCGGTCTTCGGCGGCACTGCATCGGGCATGACCTTGTCGTTGTAGAAGTCCTGCACCCACTCCCACACGTTGCCGAGCATGTCGTACAGGCCCCACGCGTTCGGATACATCGTGCCGACCATGGCCGTCGTGCCGCCCTGCTTGAACATGACGGCCTTGTTCGTGCCTTCGCCCGGCGTCGGCAACGCCTCTTCCGAACCGGCGCGCGAAGCCCATTCCCATTCCATCTCCGTCGGCAGCCGATACGCGTTCGTGTGCTCCATCTGGTTGAGCTTCTTCACGAACGCCTGCGCATCGTCCCATGACACGCTGTCGACCGGATGCCGGTCCGCGTCGTCGCTGACCTTGTCGCCCTGGAAGACGGACGGATTGCGTCCCATCACCTTCTTCCACTCGGCTTGCGTCACTTCGTAGCGACCGATGTAGTACGGCTTGGCTATCGTCGCGGTGAAGCCGGGAATGAGCGCTTCCTGACGCAGCTTCTCGGCCGTCGCGTACTGCTCGGGCGTCCACGTGAGACGCCCGCGTCCTGCGCCGCGACCAGATGCCGCGCCGGTACCGGCGGCGCCCGCTGGTGGCGCTGGCGCCGCGGCTGGCGGCACGATCGGATTCGGGTTGTAGCGACCGGCGATCATCGTCCCGGTCTTGATCTTCATGAACTGCATGCCGATGCTGTTCGTGTAATCAGCGGGTCCCGGCGCAGGCGGTGGCGGCACCTGCGCCGCCGCCGCGCCGCCCGCGCGTCCACCGCCGTTTCTTCCACGGCCTCCGCCGCGCGCCGCAGGCTGCTCCTCGACAGGCGCGATCGGCGGCAGCACCTCTCCCGGCTTGATCTCGCCGATCGCCATGTTGCGGAAGCCGAGCGGCACGCCGGGTGTGTTGTAGGACAGCGGCATCACCATCGACGAGGGCCCGGTCGACGTGAGGAAGTGAAACTGCAGCGCGATGAAGCCGTCGGTCATGCCGGCGATCATGTCGTTCTTCGGCTCCTGCACGTCCCACATCTGCTCGCCGTTCACCCACAGCGTGATGCGCGGCGCGGCGCCGACCATGCGGATGCGGAACGAGTTCCAGCCATTCGGCCGCCAGACCTCGGCCATGCGCGTCGGCCGCGCGCCCTGACTGATGCGCAGCGACTCGCCGAGCAGCCCGCCGTTGCCGGCGTTCGCGTCGAGCTCCACCTGATACGCCGCGCCTTCCTCGGTCGACCGCAGGAAGATCCCGCTGTTGAATCCCGGCTTGAGATCCGTTTCGACGTAGAGCTCGAAGTCGCCGTACTTCCTGTCCGTCATCAGCAGACCCGCCTGGCCGAACGGCCGCTGAAGGATGTAGACGGCGCCGTCTTTGACGGTGAGCTGTGGCGTCTTGCCGTGGTGCGCCGTGCGGCTCGGATGCCAGCCGGTCAGATCGCGGCCGTTGAAGATGCGCGTGAAGCCGTCGGGAATCGATCCGCGATCGGCGGACTGCGCGTGGAACGGCGCGACGACGAATCCCAACAGCAGTGCGAGCGCGGCGGACGCGGTGATCTTCATGAGAGCCCTCGGCGCGCGATCCTACTGCAGATCGCTGCGGCGCCGGCGCGATCCGTGGCAGAATCGTCCGGGGATCCTATGACTCGCCGCACGCTCACCGTGCTGCTGGCCGGCGCGCTGACCGCGCTTCCGGGCTGTTCGCGTCCGCCCGCAGCGCCGCCAGCCGCGTCCACGCCGGTCGTACACGGCATCGACGTCGCCGGCATGGATCGATCGGTCCTGCCTGGCAATGACTTCAACGCGTACGCCAACGGCGGCTGGGCCAAGGCGACGACGATTCCGGCGGACAGGTCGAGCGCGGGCCCGTGGGCGACGGTCTCGGATCTGACGCGCCAACGGACGGCCGAACTCATTCAAGGCATCTCCTCGGCCGGCGCACAGGCCAGCGACGAGGAGCGCAAGATCGGCGACTTCTACGCGGCGTACATGGACGAGGCCGCGATCGAATCGAAGGGCCTCGCGCCACTCGCGCCGGCGCTGCACGCGATTGCCGCCATCGCCGATCGCCACGCGCTGGCGCGCGCGATCGGCGCGACGATTCGCGCCGACGTCGATCCGCTGAACAACACGAATTTCCAGACGGGCCATCTCTTCGGCGTGTTCGTCTCGCAGGGGCTCGACGATCCGTCGCACAACGTGCCCTACCTGCTGCAAGGCGGCCTCGGACTGCCCGATCGCGAGTACTACCTTTCGTCGACGCCGCAGATGGCCGCCGTTCGATCGGCGTATCAGACGTACCTCGTCACCGCGCTCTCACTGGCGGGATTGTCCGACGCCCAGACGCGCGCCGCTCGCGTGCTGGCGCTCGAGACGAAGATCGCGCGTGCGCACGCGACGCGCGTGGACTCCGGAGACGTGAGCGCGGCAAGACGCTGGCAGCGCGCGGACTTCGCGTCGAACGCGCCCGGCCTCGACTGGCCCGTGTTCTTCGACGCCGCGTCCCTCTCCGCCGCGTCCGACGTCATCGTCTGGCATCCGAAAGCGGTGCCCGGGCTTGCGGCGCTCGTCGCGAGCGAGCCGCTCGACGCGTGGAAGGACTGGCTCGCGTTCCATGCGATGGATGACGTCGGCAACGTGCTGCCGAAGGCTTTTGTGGACGCGCGCTTCGCCTGCTACGGCAAGGCGCTGTCCGGCATCGAAGCGCTGCGGCCGCGCTGGCAGCGCGGCGTGGACTTCACGAGCGCGGCGCTCGGCGAGGCGGTCGGCAAGGCGTATGTCGCGCGGTATTTTCCGGCGGAGACCAAGGCGCGCGTTCAGGCGATGGTCGACGATCTCGTCCGCGCGTTCGGTGCGCGCATCGACGCGCTCACCTGGATGTCCGCCGCGACGAAAGCCAGGGCGAAGGCCAAGCTGGCGACGCTCCGCGTGGGCGTCGGGTATCCCGACACGTGGCGCGACTCCTCTGGTCTGACGGTGCAAAAGGACGACGCGCTCGGCAATGTCCAGCGGGCGTCGCTCTTCGACTACCAGTACTTCCTCGCCAAGCTGGGCCAGACGCCGGATCGCAGCGAGTGGTGGATGACGCCGCAGACCGTCAACGCAGTCAACCTGCCGCTGCAGAACGCGCTCAACTTCCCTGCCGCGTTCCTCCAGCCGCCGTTCTTCGATCCCGACGCCGACGCGGCCTACAACTACGGATCGATGGGCGCGGTCATCGGACACGAGATCAGCCACAGCTTCGACGATCAAGGCAGCCAGTTCGACGCCGAGGGCCGCCTCGCGAACTGGTGGACGAAGGAGGACCTCGCGCACTTCCGCGCCGCCGGCCAAGCGCTCGCGGCCCAGTTCGACAAGTACCGGCCGTTTCCGGATCTCGCCGTGAACGGCCAGCAGACGCTGAGCGAGAACATCGCCGACGTCGCCGGCTTGTCCGTCGCCTACGACGCGTATCGTCTGGCGCTCCACGGCCAGCCCGCGCCACAGGCTCAGGGCTTCAGCGGCGATCAGGAGTTTTTCATCAGCTACGCGCAGAGCTGGCGCTCGAAGGAGCGCGAGGCGGCGCTGCGCCAGCACATCGCCACCGACGGCCACGCGCCGGACGAATATCGCGCCGACAGCGTCCGCAATCTCGACGCGTGGTACGCCGCCTTCGACGCCCAGCCGGGACAGACGCTGTATCTCGCACCTGCCGATCGCGTTCGCGTCTGGTAATGTCGCTGCCATCTCATGCTGAATGACACAAAGCTCGAAGCGCTCGTCGACACGCTGCACGCGCAGAGCGCGAGCCAGAACGACGCGATTGCCGCGTACTTTCAGCGCCGCATCGAAGCACGCACGCTCTCGTGGGACGGGCTCGACGCCGACGCGACGACGTTCTTCCGCGACAAGCTCGTCGCGCTCGAAGAAGTCAAAGCAGAATTCTGTTACGCGATGTGCCGGGCGCTCCGCGCCGAGCGCGTGGTCGAATGCGGCACGTCGGCCGGCGTGTCGACGCTGTATCTGGCGGCGGCCGTGCGGGACAACGGGGGCGGGTGCGTCATCGCCACCGAGTGGGAGCCGGAGAAGGTCGCCGCCGCGCGAAGAAATTTCGAGGCGGCCGGACTGTCGTCCTACATCGACTTGCGCGACGGAGATCTCGGCGAAACGCTGACGCACATCGACGGCCCGGTCGACTTCGTGCTGCTGGACATCTGGACGGAAGCCGTGATGCCGGCCATCCGGAACATCGTGCCGCACTTGCGGCCGGGCGCGGTCATTCTCGCAGACAACAGTCAGTCCTCGCGTCCCGGCTATGCCGCCTATTTCGACTACATCGCCGATCCAGCCAATCGCCTGCGCACGATGACGTTGCCCTTCGAGGGCGGACTGGAAATGACGGTCCGCGTTTGATGCAGCCACCGGCCGTGAGCCCACAACGCCTGGCATTGGCCAGCAAGCGCATGTCACGGTCCACTGTGCGTTGCGTGCGAACGCTCCTCGTCTTCGGCCTCGGCACGGCGGTCCTCAGTGTTGCGTTGTCGGCGCAGGGGTTCTTCGCTCGGGACGCGGCGATGTTGTCCTCAACCCCCATTTCGTCGCCAGCCAGGGGCGTCACGGTTTCAGCAAGTTGGGTCAGTGACGACGCCGCCGACGGCTTTCCTGCGATCCTGCACGTTCGCCGGGGCACGCAGCAATTCGACCGGCGTTTCGACTTCGGTCTCAACGCGCAGGTCCTGTGGTCACCGACAGACGACCGCTTCGCGGTAACTGGGAGCCGGGATGGCGCCGGTGGCCAATACCGTTCAGCGATCGTCGAGGTCACACCCTCGGGCCTCAGATGGCTTGATCTCACTCCTGTCGTTGAGCAGGCATTCGGTCATCCCGTCGCCTGTGGTTGGCCGGAGTCACCAAACGTCGCCGCCGTCACATGGCCGTCCACCCAGCACGTGATCGTCGCGGCTCAGATTGTCGACCACTCCAACTGCGACAGCTTCGGAACGTTCGAGGCATACCGGATCGACGCATCATCTGGGCGAATCGAGGCACGATACGGGCAACTCGAGGTGAAGGCGCGCTGGCCCGGTCGATTGGGCGAGCTCTTGGCCGGTGCCCGTGACGAATGTGTCGAGACACCTCGAGCCTGCGAGGTGCCCTTGAATCACGCCAGGAAGCCTTGAAGGCTTGAGGACTGCCCTACTGATCCGCGATGCGCTCGCCCCACTGGTGGGACAGCCCCTTTGGGATGCGGGACGAGCATCCACAATGCTGTGGATTGCGATAGGGCATCGCGTCCACGCTCCGACTGAGCGAGCCCGTACGCGCGTGACCGGAGAATGGAGCCTGCACTTTCAGTGTCCTTGGCGCCTTTCCGGCCCCGACGGCATCGTCACGGGCTCCGGGGACATCTTCGAGTGCGCGAATCCAAGCGCGGCGTCGTCGTTCGATCCGCATCGCCCGGGAGATGCCGTCGCCGACGTTCGGCTCAGGGCGTGGCTGGACGCTCGCGCGAACCAGCCGGCGACGATTGTCGGAGTGGACGGCGACAGATGCGGCGGCCTTTGCCTGCAACTCACCGGCGACTTCCGTTTCGAAGCGTTTCCCGAAACGACGGCCGTCCCAGAACGGTTTGGCGAGTACTGGCGCTTGCTCAGACCTGGGCGGGACGCCTCGCACTTTGTCGTGAGAAGTTGCGGCATCGAGGAAGGCCAGTGCGCCATGCGACGCTGCTAGAGTCTTCGAATGCGAGTCAACCGCTCGGTGCCACCCTGCACGGTCATCCCTGTGCTCATCTACCCCGATCCCGCCGCAGCGGCGGATTGGCTGTCCAAGGCGTTCGGCTTTACTGTCCGCCTGCGCATCGCCAATCACCGCATTCAGATGAAAGCGGGAGACGGCTGCGTCACGATCGCCGAAGGCGGGGCCGTGCCGAACCGCTCACACATCGTTCAGGTCCGGATTGAGGATGCCAAGGGGCACTGCGAGCGCGCGCGGCGGAACGGCGCGATCATCCTGACCGAGCCGAAGGACCACGCCTACGGCGAGCGCCAATACAACGCCGAGGACTTCCATGGCCATCGCTGGGACTTCACCGAGACGCTCGCGGACATTGCGCCAGAGGAATGGAGCGACGGTGCGTTTCATCTCGAATGATCGGTCAGCGATCATGGCGCATGAAGCAGCGGGCGATGACACGAGAGCGTCGCGCGCGACTCTGGCGGCCGTCGCGGCAGCACTGACGCTCTGTCTCTTCGGCATTCCGACTTCAGCCCAACAGCCTACCGAGACGTTCCGAACTGGCGTCGAATTGCTCGTCGTCCGCGTCCAGGTCCGCGCGTCTCGTGAACAGCCGCTGCCGCCATTGACGACATCAAATTTCACGTTTCGCATAGGGAAACGCACGCCGGCGCGCCGCGCGTCGAGCGTCGATCCGCAGGTCGCGCTTCGGCAGGAGTAGGAGCGTGGAGCGGCTTGAGGCTTGGGGCTTGGGGCTTGGGGTTTACGGGGAGAGACCGACGCGCCCA
>CAZNMF010000322.1:0-3502 GCA_964573795.1 uncultured Solibacteraceae bacterium | reverse complement strand
AGTCGACACCGGGTTCGGCCTGGTGACGATCGACACGGCGGCGCAGCTCTACGACCGCGACGGGCCCGACATGCTCCAGCTCCGCGTCGCGCATCTCGACGATGCGCCGGCGATTCGGGAGCGCATCGAGCAGCAGCTCGGCCCCGACTACTTCGTCCAGGACTGGACGCAGCTCAACCGGTCGCTCTACTCGGCGCTCTGGCTCGAGAAGCTCGCGATCACGCTGACGATCGGCCTCATCGTCGTCGTCGCCGCGCTCAACATCGTCGCGTCGCTGATTCTGCTCGTGATGGAGAAGACGCGCGACATCGCGATTCTGCGCACGATGGGCGCGCCGGCCGCGGTCGTCCGGCGCATCTTCGTCCTGCAGGGGCTGACCATTGGCCTGATCGGGACGATCGGCGGGACGATCCTCGGGCTGGTCGTGTGCTTCGTGGCCGATCGCTATCGGCTCATCAAGATGCCGGCGGATGTCTATCAGATCGATCACCTGCCGTTCCGCGTGCAGCCGCTGGACGTCACCGTCGTCGTCGTGGCGGCGGTCGCCGTGTGCCTCGTCGCCACGCTCTATCCATCGCGCCAGGCGAGCCGGATCGATCCGGCCGAGGCGCTGCGGAACCAATGATGCCGTTCGTCGAGGTCAGCGGGCTCGTGAAGTCGTACGTCGCGGCGCGCGGCCGGCTCGAGGTGCTGCACGGCCTCGATCTGACGGTCGCGCGCGGCGAGATGCTGGCCATCGTCGGCGCGTCGGGCGTGGGGAAGAGCACGCTGCTGCACGTGCTCGGCGGGCTCGACGCGATCGATGCCGGCTCGGTGCGGATTGGGGACGTGGCGATCGATCGCCTTACCGACGAAGAGCGCGTCGCGTTTCGCAATTTGCGTGTCGGCTTCGTCTTCCAGTTCCATCACCTGCTGCCCGAGTTCACGGCCCTCGAGAACGTCGAGATGCCGCTGTTCATCGCGGGCGTGGCGGGGCAGGAGCGGCGGGCGCGCGCCGAGGCGCTGCTGGCGCGCGTCGGCCTGTCCGACCGCGCGGACCATCGGCCGGGCGCGCTGTCGGGCGGCGAGCAGCAGCGGGTGGCCGTGGCGCGGGCGCTGGCGGCGCGGCCGTCGCTGCTCTTGGCCGACGAGCCGACGGGCAACCTCGACGAGACGACCGCCGCCGATCTGCACCAGTTGCTGCGGGACATGCACGCCGAGCACGGGTTGACGTCGATCATCGTCACGCACAACCCGCGGCTGGCGGCGACGTGCGATCGGATCTGCCGGCTCGAAGGCGGGCGGCTGACGGCCGTGGCCGAGGCGCGCATTGACTCCGGACCGTCCGCCGGATAAGAATCCGGCACCCCGGCTAAGGAGTTCGTCGTGAGTCCCAAGACCCGTCGCCTGCTGTTCTTCAGCGTGCTGGTTGCTGCGTTGACGCTGCCCGCCGAAACGATCCTCGTGCGGGCCATCACGACGCCCGATCAGTCCGTGGCCATCCAGAATTGGGCGGCGGCGCTGGACACGAAGAGCCTGAGCGACGCGGTGACGCGGATTCAAACGTATCCGTTCAAGTACCGCCAGGCGCTGATGCGGCAATTGACCCCTGAGGGCCGATCGTCGGTCTGGCGCCGGCACATGCAGGCGTACCTCCAGCAGCATCCGAACCTCGATCCCGCGGCCGTGGACGCGATCAACGCGGTAGCCGCGCTCGCGTCGCCGTCGTATCTCGACGAGCCGACAGCCGAACAGCGGGACGCCGTGCACGCGGCGGCGGATCGGATCGTGTCGCTGCTCGGCCGCGACGAAGCCGAGTACTTGATGTTCTACCTCGGCCCCAAGGACGGCACGTTCGCGAGCTTCGAGCCGCTCGCGATGAAGATCACCAACAAGGTGCGAGACATGTTCACGCTGCGCGCGTTCCAGGATCGCTGTGACTGCGCGCAGTACTTCGGGTGCATGGACTGGCGGTCGTCGTGCGTCAACTGGACGGGATGCTCGCAGGATCCGGGCTGGCCGCAGTGCGGCTGGCTCTGGGAAGATCCCTGTGACGGTGGCTGCGCGGCTTGAGAGTTCGATAAGCGATGGCCGAGCATGCGCGTGATCGAACGAGCCGGTTTGTAGGAGTTGTCCTTCTCACCATCTGTGCTTTGACGTTCGCCATTACGGCTCTCGTGGGGTTTGCGCCTGCGATCAAGGCGAGACTGGGATGGATTGAGCCAGATCGGCCCGCCTATGTGGCAGGCGAATCGATCGACATTCCTCAGAGCCTGTACGCGGGCCAACGTACGCTGATCGTGTTTGCTTCTGGCACGTGCGGTGCGTGCCGACGAAGCGCGTCGGCGCTTGGAGAGCTTGCCAAAGAGCTGCGAGGCTCGGAAACACGATTTCTACTTGTCACGCCCAGTTCGAGACGCGTCGATCAGCAGGGGCTAATCGACGCGGCCGGACTCCAGAGTTCAGAGGTTTCGGCGTTCGATCTCTCATCGCTTCGTCTGAAGATCGTGCCAGCTGTCGTCCTCATCGACTCTGCTGGTCGCGTTTTGTTCAGTCGTGAGGGTCTTGTGGACGAAGACGGACAGACGGCCATTCGGCGGGCAGTCGGCGAGCGCCGATCGTGAGTCTAGTCGAATAGACGGGGGCACATTGGTAACCGCGTCTTTCGTTCTCGGTAAGGCGCTTCTTCTTCTAACGGTCCTATTGGCAGTTTCGGCGGCCGTGAGACGCAATGAACGACAGCGACTAGACATCGCGTTGTTTATGTCTGTGCTGTTGGCGTCCTCGTCGGTGCCTGCCTTCCTTCCTTTTTCTATCGCAATTCGCATGGCGATGGTGACGTCGCTGCCCCTGTTTGCTCTGGGGCTGATTTCCCACTTTCGGCCTGTTTCAAGGTCAATCGTGCTTGCGAGTGGCCTCTTGCCCTTCGTTTTCGGGCTTGCAGGCCTCCTATTCGGTGACGCAGGTCCGTACGACGGAATCAAGACCCTTGCTCAGGTGTATCTCGCCGGCTTCTTCGGGTACGCAGCCTTTGTCATTGCGCGAGAAGCGCACGCTTCCATCGGCGTACGCGCGCGGCGGCTTCTTTTTGCGGCATTGGGAACGGCAGTCTTCGCGCTGACAAGCTCGACATTTGTTGTCGCGGTCATCGTTGCCGGTAGCACGCGACGCAGCTGGTATCCGATCAACGTTCAACTCGACACACTCGCCATCCTTTGCTACTTCCTCGCCTTTAGCACTCCGCGTGGATTGACGACGCGGTGGCGCAAGGCTGAGTTGGCGAATCACATCGCCGAGACTGCCGAGCGCGAGCCTGAAGAGCGCGGTGCGCGTGCGGCGGAGGATCTGATCGATGGCGCGAACCGGTGCATCGGCGGCGCGTTGACGTTCGTCGCGATGAAGGACGACGCGGATCCCGATTGCGCGATCGCCACGTCGACGCAGCGCGCGCTCGTCGGGCGACGGATCGGCAGCGGCCGCGGGCTGCTGTCGCGCGTGTTGACGACAGGCGTCGCCGAGCTGG
>CAZNMF010000321.1:0-14608 GCA_964573795.1 uncultured Solibacteraceae bacterium | reverse complement strand
CGTCGCGAGCCAGGCCGGCAGCTTCGCGGCGACGAGCCAGACGCCGAGCACGAGCACGACGACGCATCCGGCGAGGGCCAGCCAGAGGCGCGTGCGTGACGATGAGGGCGGCGGTGGCGCCGGCGGCTCGGCGCCGTCGTCGCCCGGCGGACGCAGCTCCAGATCGAGGCTCATCGGGCACCTGCCGGCGGCGCGGGCGGCGAGGCCGGCACGCCGCTGCGAATGTCGGCGATCGCCGCCAGGATCGCGTCGATGACACGCGGTGTGCGGTCGCCGGCGACGATGGCCTGCTCGTCGGCGGCGTTGGTGAGAAAGCCCAGCTCGATCAGGATCGCCGGCATGCTGACGCCGACGAGCGGACGCAGCGGCAGTTGAACGACGGGCTGCGTGTAGAGCGGCACGTTCGAGTCGGCCAGGCGCTGCCGGAGGATCGACGCGATCGTCGCCGACCTGTCCGCGAAGCCGATCTGCGCGGTGTCCCACGGCAGCACGTCGATGACGCGCGTGCCGCCGCCGAGCACGGGGACCGGCTCCGACGCCGACATCGCCGCGTCCGTCTGCGTGCGGTAGTCGTCGAGCCGCAGCGACGCGATCTGCACGCCGCTCACCGACGGCCGCACCGACGCGTTGGCGTGCAGGCTGATGAAGAGATCGGCCTTGTTGTTGTTCGCGATGGCCGCGCGCCGATCGACGGGGACGTTCTGGTCGCCGTCGCGCGTCAACAGCACGCGCAGGCCGATGCGGCTCTCAATCGTCTCCTTCAGCCGCCGCGCAAACTGCAGCACGTAGTCCTTCTCGAGCGTGCCCTTCGCGCCCTTCGCGCCGGGATCGTCGCCGCCATGTCCGGGATCGAGCACGATCGTGCGCAGCGTGCCCGGTGCCGCGTCGATGGCCGGACGCGGCGGCGCCGGCGCCGGTGCCGCCGCTGTTGGCGGCGCTGCGCCGGGGAGTGACGGCGCGGGCGTCGGTGCGGCGGGCGGCGCTTGCGGCGGCGGAGGGGGCGGAGGCGGCGCCGGCGCGACGAGCGTGATCTCGAGATGCGTCGGGTCGACGTCGTCGGCGCGATAGCCGGCGGCCGAGGGCCCGAGATCGATCAAGACGGACGTGCCGTCGACGCGAATGTTCGAGATGAAGTCCGGCGCCGACCCCGTCACCGGCGTCCACTCGAGCGCGACGGCGTCGAACCGCAGCGTCAGCCGGTTCGCGGTGCGCGACATGCGGTGCGGCGTCGCGGGCTCGATCTCGAAGACGAGGCGGACGTTCGGGCCCCGGCGATCGATCCGCGCGCTCACGCGCGGCAGGCTGACGTTGCCGACGAGCAGCAGGTGCGCCGGCTTCCGCAGATCGACGCGCAGGTCCAGCGCCGGGCCGACCGCGCGCTGAATGAACTCGATCGGCACCTGCCAGGGGCCGTTGCGATCGCGCTGCAGAGGACCGGGCAGCGACACGATCCGGCCGGGGCCGATCGACGCGAACGACTGGCCCGGGATGAGCAGGATCGTGTCACCGCGGCCGCGGACGGTCAGCCCGCCGACGACCGCGTCTTCGGTGACGGTGAGGCCGAAGAGCGATGCCACCTGATCGAGCGAGACGAGGTCCACGTTGCCCGACGATCGGACGGTGAGCGACCGTCGCCCCGCGCTCGTGTAGACGGTGTAGGTCGTCTGTGCGCTGGGCGCGGCTTGATCGAACAGCAGCACGCCCGACAGCGCGAGCGCGGCCGCCGACAGGCGCACGAGCGACGACATCCGGAGACGAGACAACGCACCATGATACCGGCTCAGCGCGGCGTTCGATCGCAGCCCTCGAAGACGAGGCGATCGGCCAGCCAGAAGTTGGCGACGCCGCAGAGCGCGATCGCCGCGAGATTGGCGGGCACGACGGGCACGTGCGCGCCGCCGACGAGGACGATCATGACCGCCACGTTGCCGCCGATCGACACGACCCCATTGGCCGCCACGAACCGCGCGAACGTCGCGGCGGCCTCCGTTCGGAGGGCCGAACCTTCAGGTTCGGCCGACGCGGGCGGACCTGAAGGTCCGCCCCTCCGAAGAGCGTCGTCGCCTGCCCCGCGTCGATCCCCCCACGTCCACCGTCTGTGCCACAGGAAGTTGTGCACGATCGCCGCGGCGACACCCGCGAGCGTCGCCGCCCGATAGTCGAGGTGCCACGCGGTCGCCAGCACGGCGACAACCGCGAGCTGCACCCCGACGCCCAGCGCGCTCACGCCGCTGAACCGCATCCATCGGCGCCAGGACGTCATGCGCGCGGCTCCGATGGCAGCGGCTCGGCACGATACAGATCGCGCGTGTGCCGCACCGCTGCATAGGCGAAGGTGATCGCGAGGCCCGCCGCGCCGATGACGCCGCCGACGTCGAACAGCTTGAGCGTATGGCCCGCGACCGATGCGTCCGGATGGACGAGCAGCGCCAGATTGCCGATCGCCAGGACGATGCGCAGCTCCGTGGGCCCGAAACCGAAGAAGCTCATGTGGAACTGCCCGAGACTGTGCGTCGCGAGATAGACCTCGATGCACAACAGGAAGTACGTGACGAGCAGCGCCGCGGCGACCGGCGCGCTCATGAAGCCGGACAGCGCGAGCCCGCCGAACAGGAACAGCGCGCCGATCGCGTCGACGACGTGATCGACGTAGTAGCCGTAACGCGGCCGCTGCCGTTGGCGCACGCGGGCGAGCGTGCCGTCGAGACTGTCGCCGAACCAGTTCACGGCGAGACAGATCGTCGCGAGCAGCAGCCCCACGGGCGTCTCGCGCGCGAGCCAGTACGAGAGTCCGGCGCCGAGCATCGCGAGCAGCGCGAGCGCCGTGAGATGGTCCGACGTGACGGCCGCGGGCATCCGCTCGGCCAGCCACATCAACGTGCGTTTCTCCATCGCCGTGAGCACGCTCTGCTGCACCCGCGTCGCGTCTCTGAACGCCGCTGCCGGCGCCGTCGTCGTCACTGTGTCCAGGTGACCTCCTGCGCCGTAGTGCGCGAACGGCCGCGCTGACGGCTCAGTGCGTGTGTTAGAAGCGCCAAATGCGCCGAAGACGCGGCGTCAATTTTCGAAGTTCGAAGTTCGAAATCTTGAAATGCACTCCTGACGAGCCCTGCTGCCGCGCGATTGCGCATTCGGGGATGGAGGACGTCGTCATGCGCTGGACTGCGGTGTCTCATCGACTGACGGCGGCTGCGCTCGTCGTCGCAATCGGCGACGCGGGCGTCGTTGTCGGCACGCGTCTCAGGCCGGAGACGGCACAGGGATGGGACCGCTACGTCGCGGCCGTGGAGCAGCGGCGGGCGAGGGAACAGCGCGATCCCAAGCGCTTCTTCGCGATGGACTTTCTGTCGGAGGCAGCCGCGGATCGACGGACGGTGCTGGCCGGCGGGATCGTCATTGCGCCGATGCGAGCCGTCGACGGATCTGGCCGATCGCTCGACGTGACGTCCGGGATGGTGCATCACTGGCGCGGCGCGATCTTTCTTCCGCACGTCGACCTCGCGCATCTCATGGCGACGCTCGAGTCCGAGGCGCCGCCAACCGGCCCGGACATCCTGGGCGCGGCCGTGCTCGAACGATCGCCGGGCGCGATGCGCGTCTTCCTTCGTCTGCAGCGCACGCGTATCGTGACGGTCGTCTACGACACCGAGCACCGCGTGACGTTCACGCACGAGCGCGCGATGCGCGCGTCGAGCGTGAGCGTGGCGACGAAGATCGCCGAGGTCGCGAATGCCGGCGCGCGTGACGAGTACGAGCGCGCGCCCGGAGACGATCACGGTTTCCTCTGGCGCCTGCGCGCGTACTGGCGCTACGAAGCCGTCGCCGGTGGCGTCATCGCCGAGTGCGAATCGATCTCGCTCAGCCGCGACGTCCCATTCGGTTTGCAGACGATCGCGGGCCCGCTGATCACCCGCACCGCGCGTGAGTCGATGGCGCGCGCGCTGGAGCAGGTGAGGGAAATCGGGCGGAGGAGATAGGCCACGGCGCGAGCATCGTCGCCGGGTCTAAAGACCCGGCCTACAATTGTTCGTAAGCCGTAAGCCGTAAGCCGTAAGCCGTAAGCCGTAAGCCGTAAGCCGTAAGCCGTAAGCCGTAAGCCGTAAGCCGTAAGCCGTCCGCCTTCGCCAAGGCTACGGCGGACAAGTAGACCCGTAGCCCGATGTAGGCCGGGTCTTTAGAGCGCGTTTCAGCACTGTCAAGTGCGCCGAAGGCGCCACGTCAATTTCGAAGTTCGAACTTCGAAGTTCGAAGTTTGAAATGCACTCTTAGACCCGGCGGACATGATCGTTCGTCGCGGTCCGCATCGCCGCGCGCGTCGTGGCGGGCTCGATGATCGAAAACGATATGGCCACACCCGCGGCCGCGGCGACCAGCAGGCCCGACGCGCCATCGTCGAGGCCGACGGCGCGAAGGCCTGCGGCCAGCAGGCACAGGGTGAACAGCACGTCAGCCGCGCGCGTCCACGGCCGCGCGCGGGCGTGCTGCGCGGGCCACACGTCCGGCAGTTCGCGCGCAGCGAACCACACGTGCAGCCGCAGCGCGCCGGCGACGACGACGGCGACGAGCGCGGTGAGGAAGATCGTCATGCCGATCGGGCCCGGTGTCAGATGCCGCGCGCGCCACAGCGGGACGAGCAGCAGGACGTATGCGATCGTCGCCGCGGCTTGATGGAATTGCCACCACCCCTCGACTCGGCGCTGCGCGCCTCGCTCGGGGCTATCGCCTTCGACTCGTTTCGAGGCTCGCGATTCTTTTCGGAGGGGCGGACCTTCAGGTTCGGCCCTCCGAAGATCAGCTCCACGCCTCCGAAGAGCATGACGAGCGTCGATGCCGACTTCGATCAGGCCCGCCACCGCCCGCGCGCTCTCGATGCGCGTAGCCACGTCCTTCTGCAGACATTGCGCGATCACATCGTCGAGAAGATCGACCGTCGAGTCGTCGCGCGCTGCCGCGGGCAGGACCGCGCGCAGCGGCGGCGGCTCGTCCTGCAGGATCCGCGCGAGGGTGGCCGCCGGCGTCGGCGCGGCGAAGGGGTGGACGCCCGCCGCCATCTCGTAGAGGATGACGCCGAGCGCGAACAGATCGACACGTCCGTCGAGATCGGCGCCGCGAATCTGCTCGGGCGCCATGTACGCGGGCGTTCCGATGACGCCGTCGCCCGTCAGATTCGCGCCGTCGCCATGCGCGTCGACGAAGCGCGCCAGGCCGAAGTCGAGGATCTTCACGCGGCCGTCCGGCGTGCGGACGATGTTCTCCGGCTTGAGATCGCGATGGACGACGCCGCCGGCGTGCGCGGCCGCGAGCGCAGCCGCGAGCGCGCGGCCCGTCTCGAGCACGCGCGCGGGCGAGGCTGGGCCTCGCGCGATTTCGTCACGCAACGTCTCGCCCGGCACGTACTCCGACGCGATGAACAACCGGCCGTCGATCTCTTCGAGCGCGTAGACCGTCGCGATCCCCGAATCGTTGAGCGCCGCGGCGGCGCGCGCTTCGCGGCGCAGCCGCGCGACGCGCGTCTCGGCGTCCTCCGTCGACGAGACGATCGCTTTGAGCGCGATCGTGCGGCCAAGGCGCGTGTCCTCGGCCAGATAGACGACGCCCATGCCGCCTTCGCCGAGCAGGCCCGTGATGCGGTAGTGGCCGACGATCTGTCCAGGGGCGAGCAGATCGTGCGACGGATCGGCCGCCGGTGGTGGCGACTGCAGGAAATCGCCGGCGCGATCGTGCGCGGCGAGCAGCGACAGCACGTCGCGCGCGAGCAGATCGTCGGCGCCGGCCTCCGCGCGGACGAAGGCGATACGCGCGTCTGCGGGCTGTTCGATCGCGCGGGAGAAGAGCGATGTGACCGCGGCCCAGCGCGCACGATCCGGCGCGTCGGCCCCGCTCATGCGCGCGCGTCTCCCTCGATCGCGCGCAGCAGCCATGCGCGCGCGACGGTCCAGTCGCGTTTGACCGTCGCGGGCGAGATCGCGAGGGCCGCCGCCGTCTCCTCGACCGACAGCCCGCCGAAGAATCGCAGCTCGACGACGCGCGCCTGCCGCGGGTCGAGATCGGCCAGCCGGGTGAGCGCGCGATCGAGCGAGACGAGGTCGAGCGCGGTCGTCGTGTCCTCGCCCGCCATCAGCGACTCGTCGAGCGTCACCATCACTTGGCCGCCGCCGCGTTTGGCCGCGCCGCGCCGCCGCGCGCGCTCGATGAGCAGCCGCCGCATGGCGATGGCGGCGATGGCGACGAAGTGCCCGCGGTCGGCGAACGCCGCCGACTTGTCCTGCGCCAGACGCAGATACGCTTCGTGGACGAGCTCGGTGGCCTGCACGCTCTTGGCGCGCTCGCGCCGGACGTAGCGGTCGGCCAGGCGTCTCAGCTCGGCGTAGACATCGGCAACGAGGGCGTCGGAGATCGGCTGCTCGGACACGACGTCAAGTGTAGGGCGGATGTCGAATTCCCCGGCGCTCGAACGTCTATAGAACAGCAGGCGTCGTGCGGCCGAGACCCGCGCGCCGAAGGCGAAGGCGGGTGGCCGTCTTCGGCGCGTCGACATTTCCGAAGGGGGGCGTTCAGCGAACGTTCGTGAACCTGATATGGTAATAAACCGGTACGAGAGAGTCGGCGCCGGAGACATCAGCGCGCCCGCCTCCACACGCGCTACGGTCCGCTGAGCGCTCCCCGAAGGTCCTCATCGATATGACACATCACTCACGACGTGAGTCTCGCTGGGCGTTTGCCCGGCACGGACGATCAATCCTGACGCCGCTCGCCGCGGCAGCCGTGGCGTTGACGGCGGCATGCGGCGGATCGGCGCCGGCACCGGCCGACGCGGCCGCGGGCGGCGCGGCGCAGGGGCTGCCTGTCGAAGTCCTGACGCTCGCGGAGAAGCCTGTCGAGCAGTCGGCCGAGTTCGTCGGCACGATCAAGTCCCGGAAGTCGACGACGATTCAGCCGCAGGCCGAGGGATTTCTCACCTCGATTCTCGTCAAGTCCGGCGACCGCGTGACGCCCGGCACGCCGCTGTTCGAGATCGACTCGGCATCGCAGCGCGCGCTCGTCGCCAGCCTGCAGTCGACCCGCGCCGCGCGCGAGGCCGACGCGGAGTTCGCGCGGCAGCAGGCGCAGCGCGCGAAGACATTGCTCGACGTCGGCGCGATGAGCCAGCAGGAGCTCGAGCAGGCGCAGGCGCAGCAGAAGACGGCCGAGGCGCAGCTCGAGGCCGTCGACGCGCAGATTCGCCAGCAGCAGGCCGAGCTCGCGTACTACCGCGTCGTCGCACCGACCGCGGGCATCGTCGGCGACATTCCCGTGCGGCAGGGCGATCGCGTGACGCGCGCCACGCTGCTCACGACGATCGACGACACGGGCAGCCTCGAGGTCTACATCGGCGTGCCGGTGCAGCAGGCGTCGAGCCTGCGCATCGGGCTGCCCGTGCGCATCCTCGACGACAACGGCGCCGTGATTGCGGACGAGAAGGTGTCGTTCGTGGCGCCGTCGGTCGACGACGCGACGCAGACGGTGCTGATCAAGACGCCGCTCGAGTCGAGCCGCGGGCACTTTCGCACCGAGCAGTTCGTGCGCGCGCAGGTCGTCTTCAACACGACGCCGGGTCTGACGATGCCGGTCGTCGCGGCGCTGCGCATCAACGGCCAGTACTTCGCGTTCGTCGCGGAGAAAGGCGCGCAAGGCACGGTCGCACGCCAGCGGGCGGTGACGATTGGCCCCACGGTCGGCAACGAGTACGTCGTGCTGTCGGGGCTGAAGACGGGTGAGCAGCTGATCGTGTCCGGCGTGCAGAAGATCGCGGACGGCGCGCCGGTGACCGCGATGCCTGCGCGCGGCGGCGGGCCGCCGGCGCCGGGCGGCAACACGGGTCGAGCGGGAGGCGCCTAGTGCTCTCCGAGCTCTTCATCAAGCGCCCGATCCTCGCGACCGTCTGCTCGCTGATGATCATGCTGGCGGGCGCGATCTCGATTCCGATCCTGCCCATCGCGCGGTATCCCGAGCTGACGCCGCCGGCCGTCACGGTGACGGCGTTCTACACCGGCGCCAACGCGCAGGCCGTCGAGAGCGCGGTCACCACGCCGCTCGAGCAGGTGATCAACGGCGTCGAGGGCATGCAGTACATGCAGTCCTCGAGCACGAGCAGCGGGCTGTCGACGATCAACGTCACGTTCGACATCGGCCGCGATCCCGATCTCGCCGCCGTCGACGTCCAGAATCGCGTGAACCAGGCGCTCGGCCGCATGCCGGCCGAGGTGCGCACCAACGGCATCGCGGTGACGAAGGCGTCGACCGGGTTCCTCGGCGCGATCGGCTTCTACTCGAAGGACAACCGCTACGACAGCCTGTTCCTGAGCAACTACGTCGACTTGTACGTGCGCGACGCGTTCAAGCGCGTGCCGGGCATCGGCGACGTCATCATCTTCGGCGAGCGCAAGTTCGCGATGCGGCTGTGGCTCGATCCGGACAAGCTCGCGGCGCGCGGGCTGACGGCCGGCGACGTCACCGCCGCGCTGGCCGAGCAGAACGTGCAGGTCGCCGCCGGCAGCATCGGCGACGAGCCGTCGGCGCCCGATCAGCTGTTCCAGTTGAGCGTGCGCGCGGCGGGACGCCTGCACGAGGTGTCGGACTTCGAGTCGATCGTCGTGAAGGCCGGCAAGGACGGCGCGCTGGTGCGCGTGAAGGACGTCGGCCGCGTCGAGCTCGGCGCCGAAAGCTACTCGTCGCGCCTGCGCTTCGCCGGCGTCGAAGCCACCGGCGTCGGCATCCAGTTGCTGCCGACGGCCAACGCGATCCAGGCGTTCAGCGGCATTCAGGCGCAGCTCGATCAGTTGCGCAAGAGCTTCCCGCCCGGGCTCGAGGCGCAGATCGCGTTCGACAACGTCGTGGTCGTGCAGGAGTCGATCGTCGAGGTGCTCAAGACGCTCGCCGAGGCGATCGGCCTCGTCGTGCTGGTCATGTTCATCTTCCTGCAGAGCTGGCGCAGCACGCTGATCCCGGCGGTGACGATCCCCGTGTCGCTCATCGGCACGTTCGCGTTCGTCAAGCTGTTCGGGTTCTCGATCAACACGCTCACGCTCTTCGGCCTCGTGCTCGCGACGGGCATCGTCGTCGACGATGCGATCGTCGTGATCGAGAACGTCGAGCGGCACATGCGCGAGTACGGCAAGAGCGCGCCGGAGGCCGCGCGCGACGCGATGCGGGAAGTGTTCTCGGCGGTCGTCGTCATCGGCATCGTGCTCGTGTCGGTGTTCGTGCCCGTCGCGTTCTTCCCGGGCACGACCGGCCGCATGTATCAGCAGTTCTCGCTGACGATCGCGTTCGCCGTCGTGCTGTCGGTGTTCAACGCGGTGACGTTCACGCCGGCGCTGTCGGCGCTGCTGCTCGCGAAGCACGAGGGCGAGTCATCCAACCGCTTCTTCCAGGGCGTCAACGGCGTGATTGCGGCCGGGACGTCGTTCTACGTGCGCGTCGTGCGCCGGGCGCTGCGGATCGAGCTGGTCATGCTCGCGATCTTCGCGCTGGGCCTGGTCGGCACGTACTACATCTATCGCTCCGTGCCGTCGTCGTTCGTGCCGGATGAGGACGAGGGCTACTTCATCACGATCGTGCAGGCGCCGGCCGGCGCGTCGATCGAGTACACGACGAACATCCTGAAGCAGGCCGAGGCGATCATCGGACAGCAGCCGGAAGTGATGGCGGCGTTTTCGGTCGCGGGCTTCAGCTTCTCGGGCGCGGCGCCGAACCAGGGCCTGATGTTCTGCCGCCTGAAGCCGTTCGAGGAGCGACGCGGCGCGGAGCACTCGCTTGCGGCCGTGCTGAATCGCATTCGCGGCCCGCTGTTCGGCGGCATCACCGGCGCGCTCGTCATTCCGGTGCAGCCGCCGGCGATCCAGGGCCTGTCCGCATTCGGCGGCTTCCAGTTCGAAGTGCAGGACGGATCGGGCGGCGACATCACGAACCTCGCGAACGTGATGGGACAGGTCGTCGCCAAGGGCAACGCGTCGGGCCGGGTGGCCGGTCTCTACAGCTCGTTCACCGCGAACGACCCGCAGCTCGTCGTCGATCTGGATCGCGATCGCATCCGCAGCCTCGGCCTGCCGCTCAACCAGGTGACCGGCGCGCTGCAGATTCTGCTCGGGTCGCAGTACGTGAACGACTTCGACTTCAACAACCGCGCGTATCGCGTCTACGTGCAGGCCGATCAGCGCTTCCGCGCGCAGCCGGACAATCTGCGCCGCTACTACGCGCGCGCACAGAACGGGCAGATGGTGCCGCTCGACACGGTCGTGCGCCTGCACGAGACGACGGCGCCGACGGTCATCAGCCACTTCAACATGCTGCGATCGGCGGAGATCACGGGATCGGCCGTGCCGGGCCTGAGCTCGGGCCAGGCGATCCAGACGATGGAGGAAATCGCGCGGGACGTGCTGCCGGCGGGCTTCACGTACCAGTGGGCCGGACAGGCGCTCGAGGAGATCCGCGCGGGATCGACGGCGATCTACATCTTCGCGCTGGCGATCGTGCTCGTGTATCTGGTGCTCGCGGCGCAGTACGAGAGCTGGGTGCTGCCGTTCATCATCCTGCTCGGCGTGCCGCTCGCGGTGCTCGGCGCGCTGAGCGCGCAGTTCCTGCGCGGTCTGTCGAACGACGTGTTCTGTCAGGTCGGGCTGGTCATGCTCATCGGTCTCGCGGCGAAGAACTCGATCCTGATCGTCGAGTTCGCCGAGCAGCTGCGCGAGCACGGACGATCGATCGTGGACGCCGCGATCGAGGCCGCGCGCATCCGCCTGCGGCCGATTCTCATGACGTCGTTCGCGTTCATCCTCGGCGTGCTGCCGCTCGCGTTCGCGACGGGCGCCGGGTCCGGCGCGCGCAACTCCGTCGGCACGGCCGTGGCCGGCGGCATGCTCGCGTCGACGTTCTTATCCGTCATCTTCATTCCAGTGTTGTATGTCGCCATTCGTACGATTGCGCCAGGACGCGCGCCCAAGCCGGAGCAGAGCCATGAGTAGCGCGCGCGGGTCTCGAGGGGATCGCCGGACGCGCGCAGCGGTCGTGTCGGCCGCGAGCGCGGTGGTGTTGGGGCTGTTCGCCCTGCCGGCGCGCGCCCAGACGCCGCCGGCACCTGCGGCCCCCGCTCCGCCCGTCGCGGCGGCGCAGACCTTGCCGCTGCGCACGGTCGAGTTCGCCGATGCGATCCGCGAAGCGCTCGAGCGCAATCCGACGATCGGGCAGGCGGCGCAGAACGTGACGCGCGCGCAGGCGCTCGTCGCGCAGGCGCGCGCGCTGACATTTCCGTCGGTCAGCGCGAGCATCGCCGCGACGACGCTGGACAAGGAGCTGGGGTTCGACGGCGCCGTCACGCAGCCGCGCAACCAGATTTCGGTCACCGGCAACGCGAGTTACGTCTTCGGCGGCTTCGCGGTCGTGCGGCAGGCGCGCGATCAGGCTGACGTCGCCACCGCCTCGTCGGTCCAGGCACGGCAAAGCGTCGCCGTCGCTGCCGCCGACGCGTATCTGGCGGTGATCGCCGCTCGCCGTCAGGTGCAAGTCGCGACGCAGGCCGTCGAGACCGCGCAGGCGCATCTCGACTACGCCGATCGCCGGTTGCAGGGCGGGGCGGGCAGCCGTCTCAATCAGCTGCGGGCCGCGCAGGCCGTGAGCGCCGATCGCCTGCAGCTCGAGCAGGCGCAACTCGGGTTGCGCCGCGCCCAGGAAGCGCTCGGCGTCGTCCTCGCCGGTAACGATCCGGTCGATGCGGGCGCCGAGCCCGTCTTCGACGTGCCCGCGACGATCGACGAGGACGCGTGGATGCGCGCGCGGCCGGACCTGGTGACGCAGATGTCCATCCAGCGCGCGGCCGAGCGCGTCGTGCGCGATAGCTGGATCGACTGGACACCGTTCCCGACCGTGTCGTTCGCGCCGCAGGTCGTCGCGCCGAGCGGGCTCTTTCAGCCGAGCCGTACGTGGCGGCTGACGATCTCCGCGACGCAGCCGATCTTCGACGGCGGCCAGCGGCGCGCGACGAAGCGCGTGCGCCAGACCGCCGTCGACACCGCGAAGCTCGAGCTGACGGGACTGGAGATTCAGGCGCGATCCGAAGTGCGCGTCGCGCAGGAGGCCGTGCAGCGCCTCGAGCGCGCGCAGGCCATCGCGCGCGAGGCCGTCGATCAGGCCGCCGAAGTGCTGCGCATCACGACGGCCGCGTTCGAGGTCGGCGCGACGACGAACATCGAGGTGATCGACGCGCAGCGATCGCTGCGCGACGCAGAAGTCGCCGCGGCGAGCAGCGAAGACGCCGTCCGCCACGCGAAGCTCGATCTGCTCGTCGCAATCGGGCAGTTTCCGCAGTAGATCGGGCGACGGGCTGCGGGCACAGGCGGGCCTGTCCGCCAGGTCTGAAGACCCGGCCTACATCTGCATGCGGCTGCCACGCGGACGCCGGCACATCGTAGGGGCGGCCCTCGTGGCCGCCCACGGTTTTGCCGCCTGTGGCCCGTAGCCCGTAGCCGGTGTAGGGCGGCCCCCGGTGGCGGCCCGTCTTACGTCCCCTCCACATCCAACGCGTGGTACACCGCTGCGACGAGGACGAGACTGAACGCGTCCGCGGCGACCTGGAACAGCGCGTCGACGCCGATCACCAGTCGTGTCGGCGCGCCGCTCGCGGCGGCGATCTCGTCCGCGGTCCCACCGAGCCAGCCCGCGACGCCGAGCACCGCGCCAGCGATCATCCAGACCGCGAAGATCGCCACCTTCCGTCCGTGCGTGAGATCGGCGCTCGCTTCCGCCGCGTCCAGCCACGCCGCGCGGCGATCGGCGATCAGCATCACCGCCTGCGACCAGCGCAACGCCAGGAGGATCCCTGGCACGATCAGGAAGACGAGCGCGGCCGCGACCGGCACGACGAGCACGAGCGAGACGAGGCCGGCCTCGAATGCGACGGTCGGCGGCAGCCAGCGAAACGGCCGCCATCGATCGCGCGCGCGCAGGATGGTCAACGCGGTCGCGGACACGGACAGCCCGATCCAGAAGCGCGCACAGAGGACGACGGCGAGCAGCGCCATGGCTGGCGGCGACAGCCGCCAGAAACCGTCGCCCGTGCCAAGCGCACGAAACGCCAGCATCGCGACGATCGTCGCGATTGCCGACGGCACGAGCACGGCGCGGTGCTGCAGGGTCTTCAGCGTCGATTCGAGGACCGCGCGAATCACCGGGGCATGGTACCTGGACCTGGGCCCACGAGAATTGCCGGTGTCGGGCTACAGGCTACGGGCCACGGGCTACATTGCCGGGCGGCCCACAAGAGGCGCCCGCAGGTTGCGCACCGCAGAGGCCGCCCTTGTGGCGACCCGAAGCCCGCGAGCGGGCCGTCTACGCCCCGAGAAATTCGTCGACGACGCGCGCGAGCTCGCCGGGCCGCATCCAGATCAGCGCGTGGTCGGCGTGATCGATGACGACGAGTTGGGATCGGCGGATGCCGTCGTGCAGCATCTGCGCGTGATGGAACGGCACCGCGTGGTCGTCGGCGCCGGCGACGACGAGCGTCGGACAGGCGATCTCTCCGAGGCGTCGTCGGCTGTCGAAGGCCATGGCCGCGCGCCACGCGGCGATCATCAGCGCCGGATCCTGATCCGCAATCAAACGGACGACCCAGTCCGCGCGCGTCTTCTCGACGCCCCTCAGGCCTTGCGCGATCACGAGCCGCGCGAAGCGAGGCATGCCGAGGATTCTGACGAGCCACGGCGCGACACGTCCCTCGATCGACTCGCGCATCGTCGCCATGTTGTAGGCGTACGTGCACGCGAGCACGAGGCACCTGCAACGGCGCGGATAGTCGAGCGCGAATTGCTGCGCCACCGCACCGCCTTGCGAATAGCCCAGCACGGCGGCCGATTCGATGCCGAGATGATCCAGCAATCGCGCGACGTCGGCCGCGAGCTGCGGCACCGTGTACGGCGGCGGCAGACGCCGGCTTCGTCCATGCCCGCGCAGGTCCGGCACGATGAGCCGATGCCGCGCCGCGAGCGACTCAATGACCGGCGCGAACATCTCACCCGTGATCATCACGCCGTGCACGAGCACGAGCGGCGGACCGGAGCCGTGCTCGGTGTAGCGGAGGAGAGGGCTCGGCATGCGGTCAGATGTGTCGATCCACCTTCGCGCATCGGCCTTCGCCGCTATGCGGCTCCGGCGCGCTTCGGTGGACAACCTTCGCGTGCGCTCGGTGACACGGCTTGCCAACCGAAGCCGCGAGCGTCGCGAGCGTTCGGCGAAGGTTGGTGGAGGCGGGGGGAGTCGAACCCCCGTCCGAAAGGCCTGTCGCTGCGGAACTCTACGGGCGTAGCCGTTCTTGGGATTTCACGGCCGGCAACAAAGAACGGCGAATGCGCCGGCCGCTAGTTCGGATGGATCTCGCTCCGACGTCGCCGAACGCGGGTCAGAGCCAGCCGACTGAATGGCGTTCGTTCCCAGCCCGTCGGCTGACCAGGACGAACGTCGCGGGCCTAGTTAGGCCGCGAGCGCAAGCTGCGAATCCGCAGTTACGTTGGTTGCCCACCGGTTTAACGAGCGAGATGGACGAGCTCGGCACGCATCCCACAGTCCCTTGCCCCCGTCG
>CAZNMF010000320.1:0-4241 GCA_964573795.1 uncultured Solibacteraceae bacterium | reverse complement strand
GCGGCGATAGATCGCGCGGCGCAGCGGCCGGTACCGGAACGTCGCGTCGATGCCGATCAGGTCCTTGTGCAGATCCGGTCCCTGGGCGCCGGACACGTCGTCGGTCTGGCCGTGCGCGTACGAGACGCCGAGATCGACGTTCTTGTCTTCCGACAGATCGCGATACGCGCGCAGGTGGCCGACGTAGGTCGGCCGCGAGCGCTGCGAGCTCTGGAACACGTCGCCCGTGCCGGCGAACACTTCGCCCGTCGCTTCGAGGTACACGAACGGGTTGGCGATGAGCTTCGAGAGCGAGGCGCCGGCGTCGGACAACCCTTCCTCGCCGCCGACGAGGTTCTCCGTGACGAGCGGCCGATCGGCCGTCGGCATCGCGTGCGTGTGCAGCGTGTTCACCTTGCCGAACTGCGCGCGCATCTTGCCGACCTTGAGCAGCAATTGCTTCGGCAGCGCCGTGAACGTCGCGTAGCCTTCCTCGACTTCGAGCCCCTCGGGCGTCGCAGACAGAAAGAAGTCGGCGCGCGCGTACGGATCGACGACGGCCTGCAGCGAGAGCTCGGCTTCGGTCAACTGCATCGACGGCTGCGCGCTGAACGGGTTCTTGCCCGCCGTGCCGAGGAAGTTGCCGATGACGGACGTGTCCGGGTTGAAGACCTTCGACGAGCCCGCCGGGATCGCCGACGATTGAGCGGGATCGACGGGCGCCGGCGACGCGTCCTGCGGCGTGGCGGCCGCCTGCGCGGCCGGTGCGTCCTGCGCCGCGGCGACGACAGGCGCCGGCGACGCTTCGAGCGTCATCGGCCCGCCGGTGAGTTGATTCAGACGCTGCTCGAGCTGCGAGATGCGATCGTCATACTGCCGGCGGATCGTCTCGAGCTCGGCCTTGAGACGCGAGACTTCCTCGCGCACCTGTGTCACGTCGGCCGGCGGCGCGCCAACCGCGGCCGGCTGGTGCGCGCGCGCGGGGCCGGCCGTCAACAGCATCGCGGCACAGACCGCGACGCCACACGAAAATCGTTTCATCGAGCACTGCCCCTTCTTGGAGGGGCGGACCTTGAGGTCCGCCCGCTGCGGCCGAACCTGAAGGTTCGGCCCTCCGAACTGAATGACTGGAAACGGCCTGCGGACGCGCGGCGACAGACTCAGCAACGAGACGTGCGCGTCCTTGCGCAGATGTAGGCCGGGTCTTCAGACCCGGCGGCTAGGACACGGCGATCGCAGGAGGCGCGCGGGAGGGCTTGAGATCGAGGAGAGCGACGTCGACGGATCGATCGTCGCGGGACACGGCGATCGCGCACGCCGTGAATCCGGGCACGGGCGCGATCTCGGCGTTCGGCGCGGCACCGCTCAGCGCGCGCATCCAATGGCAGAACGCGCAGTGCTGCTCGACCGGGATGGGCGTCGTGGCGTCGAGCGTCGCGCGGGCGTGATCCAGCGCGGCCGTCACCGGACCGCAGTCGGGGTCGGTCTCGCGCAGGGCGTGCGCCGGCGACGCCAGCGACAACAGCAGCCCGCAGAGACCGGTGACGACGGCAATCCAGCGCACGGATCGCCGCGCGGCGAAACGCATGCGTCCATTGTTGGGTGCGGCGAGGCGGCAGGTCAAACCCCAGCGACGGCCCCAGCGCAACATTTATTTGATGAACGGCGCGCCGAGGTCGGCGAGACTGGAAGGCAGGCGATGGCGTCTCATCGGTCACGTGCCGGTAGAATCGGGGAGATCACATCGCCCCCCGTCGTCGGTCACACTCCCCGGGAGATTCGATGCGTCACCTGAGTCGTCTGTCCGCCACCTGCGCGCTGGCGCTCTCGCTCGTGAGCGCGGCGCCGCACGCGCAGTCCCGACCGGCTGTCGCGCCGGCCGAGCGCGCGCCGCTTCCCTCCTCCGGCGCCTCGCGCGTCGTCAGCCGCACGCTCGCCAACGGCCTCGAGATTCTCGTGATCGAGGATCACGCCGTGCCCGTGGTGACGATCGATCTGGCGGTGCGCAACGGATCGTTCACCGAGCCGCCGGAGCTGAACGGCCTGTCGCACCTCTACGAGCACATGTTCTTCACGCGGGCGATGGGCGGGTCGGCGGCCTCCGAGCCGCTCGATCCCAAGGACACGCTCGGCATCTCGTTCAACGGATCGACGAAGGAGGAAGTCGTCGAGTACTTCTTCACGACGACGACGCCGCACTTCGAGGCCGCGGCGCGCATGCTGTGCGACGGCGCGCTGCACCCGGCGTTCGACGAGCGCGACTTCGCGCGCGAGCGCGAGGTCGTCATCGGCGAGATGGATCGGCAGGACTCGAATCCGTACGCGGTCCTCGGCCGCGCGATGGACGAGCGGCTGTTCTACAAGTATCCGAGCCGCAAGGAGCCGATCGGCAACCGCGAGACGGTGCGCGGCGCGACGACCGACATGATGCGGCTGATCCGCGATCGCTACTACGTGCCGAACAACTCCGCGGTCATCATCGCGGGCGACGTGAAGCCGGAGCGCGCGTTCGATCTGATGCAGCGGCTGTTCGGCGGCTGGCCGCGCCGGCCGGTCGATCCATTCGTCGAGTTCCCGCCCGTCGAGCATCCGCCGCTCGCGAAGAGCGAGGGCGCGATCCAGATCGGCCCGATCCAGAACGTCGTCGCCGAGATCGGCTGGCAGGGGCCGTCGGTCGGCAAGGACAACGACGCCACGTACGCGGCCGACGTGTTCTCGTTCATCCTCACGCAGCCCGAGTCGCGCTTCCAGCGCGCGCTCGTCGACACCGGCCTGACAACGAGCGTGAGCTTCGGCTACTACACGCAGCGCAACGTCGGGCCGATCTCGCTGCTGCTGCAGACGACGCCGGACAAGGCGACCGCGGCGCTCGCGGCGGTCTACAACGAGATTGCGCACTTCGCCGACGCCGACTACTTCACCGACGAAGAGCTGGCGAGCGCCAAAGCGCTGCTCGAGGCCGATGATCTCTACTCGCGCGAAGAGCTGTCGGAGTACGTGCACTCCGTCGCGTTCTGGTGGTCGTCGACGGGCCTGGAGTACTTCCGCACGTATCTGCCGCACCTGCGCACGACGACGCGCGCGGACATCCAGCGGTTCGTCAATCGCTACGTCGACAATCAGCCGCACGTCGGCGTCGCGCTGCTCTCGGCCGACGCGGCGACGGCCTCGCACCTCACGACCGCCGATCTGATCGGCCGGAGCACGCCATGACTCGCCGTCTCACGCTCGTCGTCGCGCTGAGCGCGGCAGTTCTCGTCGGCGCGGATCGATCCGCGCTCGTGGCGCAGTCGGCCGCCGCGGATGCGCCGGCGACCGCGCCGGCCATCTCCAAGTTCGACGTCCGCGGCATGACGGTGCTCGTCAAGCAACGGCCCGGCAGCGAGACCGTGGCCGCGGGGCTGTTCATCCGCGGCGGCGCGCAGAACATCACGGCGGCCAACGCCGGCATCGAGTCGCTGATGCTCAACGTCGCGACCGAGGCGAGCGTCGCGTTCCCGCGCGATCGGTTCCGGCGCGAGCTGGCCAGCACGGGCACGACGATCGGGTCCGGCGTCACGCTCGACTTCTCGGCGCTCACGCTCGGCTGCGCGCGGACGCAGTTCGACCGCGCGTGGGCGCTGTTCGCCGATGCCGCGCTGCACCCGAGCTTCACGAGCGACGACTTCGCGCAGGTGCAGCGCCACATGATCGTCGGGCTGCAGGGCGCCGACGACACGGCCGACGCGCTGCTCTCGCGGCTGACCGACGAGGTCGTGTACGCCGGACATCCCTACGCGAGCGAGCCGGAGGGCACGCTCGAGACGATTCGCCGTCTCACGGTCGCCGACGTGCGGCAGTTCCACCAGCGCGTGATGGAGACGTCGCGATTGATGCTCGTCGTCGTCGGCGACGTGTCCCCGGAGGACGTCCGCGCCAAGGTGACGGCGTCGTTCGCCAGGCTGCCGCGCGGCACGTACGCGGCGGCGCCCGTGCCGCAGCTTGCGTTCACGGCGCCGAGCCTGCACGTCACGGCGAAGGATTTGCCGACGCACTACGTCAACGGCATCTACGCCGCGCCCGCGCCAGACTCACCCGACATCGACGCGATGCGCGTGGCGACGTCGATCCTGCGCGATCGCGTCTTCGATCAGGTGCGCCTGCGGCGCGCGCTGTCGTACGCGCCCAACGCGTTCCTCAACGATCAGCGCGCGAACACCGGCGGCATCTACGTGACGGCCGTCGATGCCAACGCCGCGGTGCGCGTGATGCTCGGCGAGATC
>CAZNMF010000319.1:0-3826 GCA_964573795.1 uncultured Solibacteraceae bacterium | reverse complement strand
CGGAAGCGATCAGGCGATCGTCGGACGCCACATCCGCCTCGATGACACCGTCGTGACGATCGTCGGCGTCATGCCGCCACGGTTCCTCGGGCCGCTCACGCGCGACTCGACGGAGATGTGGGTGCCGCTCGGCCCGACGCTTCACGGTGCGAAGACCGCCGGCTGCACGGGCATCCGCACCTTGAACGTCTTCGCGCGCCTGCGGCCTGACCTGACGATCGCCGACGCGAGGCGTCAGATCGCAGTGTCACGGGTGGTTGCCGATCTTCCCGACACGAACGGCGTCACCGGCGCGACCCTGGATCTCGTCGGTCTCGACCACAACAGGTTCAGCGATTTTCGCGACGTGTTCGTCGCGTTGATCGGCGCCGTCGCCTGCGTCCTGCTCATCGCGTGCATCAACGTCGCGAATCTCCAACTCGAGCGCGCCGCCTCCCGACGTCACGAGACCGCATTGCGTCTGGCACTCGGCGCGACGCGTAGCCGCATCGTCAGGCAGACGCTGACGGAGAATCTGCTGCTCGGATCGGCCGGCGCTGCGGCCGGCCTTCTCGCCGCGTACTGGCTGCTGCCAATCATCGCCAGCCTGCTGCCCGGCTACATTCCGCACGTCGACGACATCGCCCTGCGCTCGGGCGTCCTTGGTGTCACCCTCGGCCTCGCCCTCGCCGCGAGTCTCGCCGTCGGCGTGTTCCCGTCGTGGCAGGCGACCTCGCGCGCGGCCATGAACGACATGCGCACCGGCGCGCGTGGCATCGCTGGCGGCGGACATTGGCCGCGCCGCGTCATGGTCGTCGTCGAGACGGCGTTGGCGATGACACTGCTCGTCGGCGCCGGGCTGATGATCCAGACGTTCGTCACGCTGCGGCCGTCACATCCCGGCTTCGACATGTCGCACAAGGTTGCTGCGCGCATACGACTCGACGGTCCGCGCATGGCGACCGTGTCGAATCGCCTCTTCTTCGACGCTCTTCGCGCGCGTCTTCAGACGATGCCGGGCGTCACGCGCGTCAGCGGAACGGACTCTCTGCCGATGAGCGGCAGTGCGAGCCCACAGGACGTCATCGTCGACGACGTCACACGCAGTGTGTGGATGTCGCACATGACCGACGACTACTTGCAGGACGTCGCGATTCCGATGCTTCAGGGCCGTGCGTTCACGACCGGCGATGTCGCGGGCGCGGAAGACGTCGCGATCGTCAATGAGCAGACGGCGCGGACGTTCTGGGCCGACGGCCAGGCCGTCGGACGGACGGTGACGGTCGTCTCCAGCGACGGCAATACGACGACGCCGCGCGTCGTCATCGGCGTTGCGCGCAATACACGCAGTCTCGGCGTCGACACGCGGATCCGCCCGGAGGTGTACGTGCCCTACGCACAGGACCCGATGCCGTCTCTCTATCTCATCGTCACGCCGTCCGGTGCAACCGGGATCGATCTGTCGCAGACGATCCGTCAGGCGGTGTCGATCGAGCGGCCGGGACAAGTCGTCGATCGGATCATCGATCTCGACACGATGCTGGCGCAGTCCGTGGCAGGCACGCGCTTCGGTGCGTGGCTATTCGGCATCTTCGGCGGCATCGCGATCGTGCTCGCAGCGCTGGGGCTTACGGCAACCGTCGCGTGGTGGGTCACACAGCGCACACGCGAGATCGGCGTGCGCCTCGCGCTCGGCGCGTCGACACATCAGGTGACGCGTCTCGTCCTCCGGCAAGGCGCGACGCTTGCGATTGTCGGCGTCGCGATTGGTCTCGGGCTCGCGGCGCTGACGACGAAATTGCTCGCGGACTGGCTCTACGGCGTGAAACCGCTCGATCGCTGGACATTCGCCGTCGGCGGCCTGACGATGATCGGCATCGCGCTCCTGGCCAGCTATCTGCCCGCGCGACGCGCGGCACGCGTGGATCCGATCGTGACGCTGAAGGCGGAGTAGGCCATCTCACGTTCGCCGCAGCAAATCCGCCACCGCCGCACGCATCCACGGACGCGCGACGACGTACGTCGTCAGCAGCGCGACGCACGCACTGGCGAGCGCGACTTCCATCAGGACCGCCGGCTCGACCTTGCCGATGCCGTAGAGGATCGACGACGCGAGCGGCAGCAGCGCCTGACCGGCCACGACGCCGACGGTCGTGCCGATCGCCGCGACCCACGCGGTGTGGCGCAGCACGGCGGCGAACACGTCGCGCGGCTGCGCACCGATCGCGATGCGGATGCCCATCTCCATGCGCCGCTGATTAACCGAGTAGAAGACGGTGCTGTAGAGGCCGAAGAGCGCGAGCGCCAGCGTCACGGCGCCGAACCCGATAGACACGGCGACGATCGCGCGCGGCAAGAGCAGCGACATGCGAATCAGATCGTCGAGCGTCGTACCGCCGTTCCAGCCGAGGCGCGGATCGAGATCGAACAGGGCTTGCGCGAGCGGCGGCAGCCCATCGTGGTGCACCGTGCTCGTCATCTTCGGTTCGGATGAGGCATCCGGCGATCGCAAAATGATGCCGATGTTTGGCGCGTAGCGCTGCGCCAGCGCGAAATACATGAACGGCGTCGGCGCTTCGGTGATGTCGTCGTACTTGCTGTCCGGCACGACGCCGACAACGCGCGCCAGGCGCCCATTGCGGCCCACGCGCAAACGCCGCCCGACAACGTCATGGACATCTGGCCACATCCGGCGCACCAACATGGCATTGACGATGACGACGTCTTCGTTCCCAGCACGATCCTCGTGTCCGAACGATCGCCCCGACAGGATCGGCATGCCGAGCACGGAGAAATAGTCGGCGTCGACGATCGCGTACGGCGTGTCCAGTCCGGCGTCAGCGGCCTGGAGTGGACGATCCTCACGAGACACCGGCTCGCGATACGCCTCGGTTCCCCAGGAGTTCATCAGCGGCTGTCGCGTCGTGAGCGTCGCGGCCTCGACGCCGGGAACACCTGCCATCCGCGTCCGCAGACGCTCGTAGAATGCGCGCCCGGTCTCCTCCGTGTAACCACTGCGTTCCAGACTGACGCCGGCGTACGTGAGATGACGCGCCGAGAATCCGAGCGGGATGTGCTCCAGCTGGAGAAAACTGCGAACGGACACGCCGACGCCAACCATCACGAGCGACGCGACGGCCATCTGAATCACGACCAGCGTGCCGCGCACGCGGCCACGCCGCGGCTCGCTGATGCTGAGCTCGCGGTTGATGGCGCCGGAGAGTCCATCCGATGCCGCGCGCAGCGCCGGGATTAGGCCGACCGCCAATCCCGCGACGATCGCCATCGTCATCATCGCGATGAACACAACCGGATCGGGATGCAGATCGATCGTCGGCGATGGCCATCCGTCGCCAATCGACAGCGTCAGGGTTGCCAATCGGCGCAGGGCCGCGGCAGCCGCGGCAAAGCCGATCGTGCCGGAGACGAGACCGAGCACGATGCCTTCGCGCACGAGCGGCAGAATCAACTGCACTCGTGACGCGCCGAGCGCGGCGCGGACGAGCATCTCGTGGCGACGGGACGCGGCGAGGCCGAGCAGCAGATTGGTCACATTGGCCCCGGCGACGATCAGGCCGAGCAGCACGATCAGCACGAGCCCGCCGAACACCCTCGTCATCCAGCCGCGTTCGCTTGGCGACGTCATCGACACGTCCGAGAGCACCGCGGTGCGCTCACGCGTCGCCTCCGGATGCTCGCGCGCCACCTGCATCGCGATCGACGCGACTTCCGGCGATGCCTGCGCCCGCGACGTCCCAGGGCGAAGCCGGCCGATCAGATTCAGATCTCGCTGCGCGCCTGACGATCCAAACAGGCGGTCCCTCGCACGGAGCGAGATCCAGACATT
>CAZNMF010000318.1:0-2500 GCA_964573795.1 uncultured Solibacteraceae bacterium | reverse complement strand
GTAGCGCGCTTTCAGATCCTCGACTTCCTCGCGGTTCGGATTGAACGTGTCGTGGTAGACGAACACCGGATTGCCTTCGACCGTGCCGGGAATGTCCGCGCGCACGCGCTTCGGGTCCGTGTACATCTGCCGGACTTTCTTGACGACCGTCTCCGCCGAATCCGAGAGATCGATCGTGTTCCCGTAGCTCTTGCTCATCTTGCGGTTGTCGAGCCCGGGCAGCCGCGGCGTCGGCGTGAGGATCGCCTGCGGCTCGACGAACACCTGGCCGTAGAAGTTGTGGAACCGGCGCACGACCTCGCGCGCCAGCTCGAGATGCGGGACTTGGTCCTCGCCGACCGGCACGAAGTCCGCGTCGTAGATGATCACGTCCGCGGCCTGCAGCAGCGGATAGCCGAGGAAGCCGATGCTCGACAGGTCCTTCTCGGAGAGCTGCTCGATCTGCTCTTTGTACGTCGGCACACGCTCGAGCCACGGCACGGGCGTCACCATCTGCAGCAGCAGGTACAGCTCCGCGTGCTCGGGCACGAGCGACTGCACGAACAGCGTGCTCTGCTCCGGATCGATGCCCGCCGCGATCCAGTCCGCGGCGTTGTCGAGCGCGTAGTCGACGATCGCGCCGGTCGACGCGAACTCGCTCGTCAGCGCGTGCCAGTCGGCGACGAAGTAGAACGCGTCGTACTGCGCCTGCATCGCGCGCCAGTTGTCGAGCGCGCCGACGAGATGACCGAGGTGCAGACGGCCCGTCGGCCGCATGCCGGAGACGACCCGCTTGCGCCCGCTCATACGAGCCACCCGCGAATCGCACGCTGAATCGGCAACACGATGTCTCCGAGCAGGCCCGTGAAGATCAGGGCGTACAGAATCAGAAAGCCGTAGGGCCGCAGGCGATCGATCGCGCGTGCCGCGTGTTCGGGCACGAGTCCGGCCAGCACGTTGCCGCCGTCGAGCGGCGGCACGGGGATCATGTTGAAGACGGCGAGCAGCACGTTCAACGAGACCGCCTGCGCGATCAGCAGGACGCCGACCGACGGTCCGCCCGTGCCCGTGGCGATGAGCACGTTCAACACGACCGCGGCGCCGACGGCGAGGATCAGATTGCTGATCGGGCCCGCGACGGCCACAATCGCGAAATCACGCCGCGGCGATCGCAGGTTCTCCCAGCTCACGGGCACCGGCTTGGCCCAGCCGAGCAGCGGCAGGCCGGAATAGATCGCAATCAGCGGGAACAGCACCGTCCCAATCCAGTCGATGTGCGCAAGCGGATTCAGCGTCAGCCGCCCCAACCGCCGCGCCGTCGGATCGCCCAGCCGATCGGCCGTCCACGCATGCGCCGCCTCATGGAAGGACAGCGAGGGGATCAGGACCACGAACAGAATGAGCAGGGCGTCAGCGGACAGCACAAGAGCACGACTCTAACATGGGAGGTTCTGGGTTCTCCGTTCTGGGTTCTCCGTTCTGGGTTCTCGGTTCCGGTTCTGAGGTTCTGCATCCGAACGCAGAACCCGAACCCGGAACCGAGAACCTCAGAACCTAGAACCCCCCTGCGAAATATTTGATCACGAGATCCGCCACCTTCGCCCCGACGACCGCTTCGAGATCTTCGCGGCTGGCGCGTTTGACGCCGGCGGCCGATCCGAAGGCGGTCAGCAGTTGCGCGCGGCGGCGCGGGCCGATGCCGGCGATGTCGTCCAGGCTCGATCGCAGGTCGCGGCCCGATCGGCGCTGCCGGTGAAACGTCACCGCGAACCGGTGTGCTTCGTCGCGGATGCGCTGCAGCAGGCGCAGCGCCGCCGACTCGTGCGGCAGCGCGATGCCGTCCACGCGATCGCGCGTGAAGATCAGCTCCTCCTGCTTCGCCAGTCCGATCGCGACGAGCCGCTCGAGCCCGAGGTCCGCCAGCGCCGAGTACGCCGCGCCCAACTGCCCTTTGCCGCCGTCGATCACGACGAGATCCGGAAACGGCCCGCCCTGCTCCATCACCCGCCGATACCGCCGCAACACGACCTCGTGCATCGACGCAAAGTCATCAAGGATGTGCGCCGGCATCTCATCGTCGCCCCGACGTCCCGATGATCCGATGTCCCGATAATCAGATGTCCCGATGTTCCGATGTTCCGATGTCCCGATGTCACGGCCCCGAATCCTGAACTTCCGATATTCGCCACGCCGCATCCGGCCCTCGACGCAGACGACCATCGACGCGACCGTCTCACGCCCCTGCAGCGTCGAGATGTCGAAGCACTCGATCCGCTTCGGCAGCGCCGGCAGGTTCAGTAGCACGCGCAGCGTGTCCAGCGCGTCGAACGCGGCCGTGCTGGTGTCCGAGAAGTGCGACTGATACGCCATCGACGCGTTGCGCATCGCCAGGTCCAGCAGGCCGCGCTTCTCGCCGCGGCGCGGCACCACGATGCGCACGCGGCGCTCGGCCGCGGCGGAGAGCCACGTCTCGAGATCGGTGCATTCGTCCTCGTCGAGCGCGATCGGCACGTGTACTTCG
>CAZNMF010000317.1:0-29615 GCA_964573795.1 uncultured Solibacteraceae bacterium | reverse complement strand
CCCGGTGGTCATAGGAGCAGGGTCACACCCGTTCTCATTCCGAACACGGAAGTTAAGCCTGCTACCGCCGATGGTACTGCATGGGTAACTGTGTGGGAGAGTAGGTCGCTGCCGGGATTATTCCCAAACGGCCCGTCTGGTCGAACCGGACGGGCCGTTTTCTTTTTCGGCTCATCGCGCCGGATACGCCGCCACGAACGCGCGCCGCGTCTCGGCGAACCGCTGCAGCTCGCCAACGCTCGCCTCGAACGCCTCGAACGAATCCAGCTTGCGCGTCTCGGCCTCGACGTCGGCGGCGACGAGCGCGTGCGCCGACGTCACGATCGGCCCGAGCGTCTTCCAGTCGAGCCACTGCTCCGCCATCTGCTTGCAGTACGCCAGATACTTCGCGCGCAGTGACGGCACCGCCAGCAGCTTCGAGCGCAGCGGCTTCGTCGAGTCGTCGAGGCCGACGAGCAGGTCCAGCGTCGCGTCCCCGCCCATCATGAATCCGCCGCGACCGCCGAGCCCGCCTCGGCCATCCGGCCCGCCGCGGCCGCCAAACCCGCCAGGCCCGAGCCCGCCACGACCATCTGGTCCAGCAGGGCCGCCACGACCGCCGAACCCGCGGCCGCCCGGGCCGGACTCAGGCGCGAACGTCTCGTTCGTGTCGTGCGGAAACAGACGAAAGACGCCCTTCGGATCGAGATAGAGGTCGTAGTCGCTCGCGCGCGTCCAGTAGCCGTCGTTGTTGACGAACGTCGCGTCCAACGCCAGGAACTTCAGCACTTCGTCGATGTCGAGCATCGGCGCCAACGCCGCTTCGAGCCGATCGACCGGCGTCCCGTTCAACGTCTTGGCGAGACGGACGAGTGCCGCCCATGACTTCGGATCGTCCTTGCTCTTGATCTCGAAGACGCGTTTGTAGGCCGCGACATCGTCACCCGAGTACTCGAGCCCGCCGCGGCCGCGCGGGCTGCCCGGCACCTTCCATCGCGCGCCGGCGCTCGTGCCGTAGTGCCGCTCGATGAAGTCCTTGTTGATCTGCTCGACGTTCGCGAAGATCCCCCACAGCTCGCCGTTGATGACGACGCGTACGAGATTCGCCTGCGCGGCGGGCAGATAGTCGCGGGCCGCCTTCAGGAAGAGCACCGAGCGCAGGAACGACGGGTCTTCGTGCGAGTTGAGGAGATTGAGCGACCGGTACCCGTCGACGTTCTGCGTCTTGCTCGCGAAGTCGACGCTGACGTTGATCGAGTGTTTCAGCCCCTCCGGCACCATCATGAACGACGACGAGCCGCGGAAGCTGACGCCGACGTCCGCATACGTCCGGCCGTCGACGGTCATCGTCGCCGGGACTTCGACGTCCGTCTCCTTGAACGCCATCAGCTCCTTTTCCCAGTTGGCGTCCTCGAAGTCGAAGAACAGCGTCCGCAACGTGCCGAGATCGTAGAACGGCACGGACGCCGGATAGGTCTTCACGGAGTCGCGTGCGACGCGCGGGCCCGGCGACGGCGTCGCGGCTGACCCGCCAAACGGTCCGCCGCCTCGTCGTCCGAATCCACCTCGACGGCCGCCGCCTTGCGATTCGACGTAGTCGAGCGCGGCCGCGCGCTCCGCCGCGTCGAGCCGCTTGTTGCCGTCCTTGTCGAATTGCGCGACCAGTTTCTGCTCGGCCTGGACACCGCCGAATCCGCCGAAACCCCCGCGCCCGTCAGGCGGGCCTCCAGGGCCGGGACCGCCCGGAAGCTGCGCCGCGGAACCCGTGCTCATCAGAAATGCCGAGACGACGAGCGCGCCGAGGCCGGTCGCGCGAAACGTTGAATCGATGGTCATGGTGAACCTCAAAGCTTTGCGTCCGCGTCTTCTCGAGCCGCGAGCTGCACGCTCTGCACGCCGTCGAGGCGATTGAGCGCTTTGACCAGCTCGTTCGCCGTCTTCCCGTTCCTGATGCGCACCGAATAGGCCGCATCGAGCGCGATACCCTGTCTGGCCGTGCCGATCGAGATCAGCCGTCTTGCATTCAGGTACTCGTCGAGCGTCGAGCCGATCGTCTCGTTCAGGTCGTGGCCGACGGCAATCCGGACCTCCAGCACGAACGGCGTCAGCGATGCACCGGTCTTCGACGATCGCGGCGCCATCGCGAACGCGGCGCCGCCGACGACGGCGAGGCCGAGCAGCGCGACCCACGGATCGCGCGCGCCGACCGCCATGCCGACGACGACCGCGAAGATGACGAAGGCCGTGTCCTGCGTGTCGCGCACGACCGTTCGGAACCGCACGATCGACAGCGCGCCCACCAGGCTGAACGCGCGCGCGACGCTGTCGCCGATGACCTGCGTGACCATGGCGATCAGCACCGCGAGCAGCACGAGCGTGCCGGGAAACGTCGCCGTGAACTCGTTGCCGCCGCGGGTCCGCCGGTAGATCCACGCGATGACGACGCCGAGCGCGAACGCGAGCAGGAGACGGGTGACGACCTCGACCGGCGAGATCGCCGGGCTCGAGAGGGCCGCGACGAGGGCGTCAGCCATTGACGATTCCGGTCGCGGCGATCGCCGCGTCGCCACCCAGCGCGCGCGACAGACTGCCGTCAGCCGGCCCGGTGCGCTCGTGCTCCCCGCGCAAGGCGTCCAGACCGAGCCGGTACTTGGAGACCGACGTCGGCTGGAGCGCGAACGTCTCGACGAGATGCTTGAAGACCGCCGGCAGATCCAGCCGGAACTTCATCTCCACGATCGTGTGCGTCGCCATCACGCGAATGCCGCCGGCTGGCCGGAACGCCAGCGCCGTTGCCGGCTGCGCGACGATGTCTTCGTCGAACGTGAGCCGGTACGGGCCGTACGGGCCGAGGCCCACGCGTGCGTGGCGGCGATATGCGATCTGACAGGTCGGCAGCAGGCGCCTGGATGCAATCCGTTTCGCGAACCAGCGCCCTGGCCATGTCTTGTCGGCGGACGGATCGGTCACGAGCGGCAGATCCGCCAACGGCACGATAGTGCGCCGCTTGCTCAGCAGGCGATCGGTGCGCAGCTTCCGCTCGAGGAAGACGAGGTCGGCTCCGCCGTATCGGCGGACGCGATACTTGCTGCGCCCGTACGACCCGCGGCGATGGTAGACGTCGAACGTCTCGGTATCGAAGTAGAGGCTCGTCGTCCGGTATTCATCGCCCGCCTCGCCGCCCGCGTATGGATCGCAGGCCGTCCGCGAACGGGCCCATTCGAGGATCGCGTCGGCGACGTCGGGCGTCACGATGAACTTGAGCTCTCGGGCGGCGTCGCGGGTTTCGCTCGTGCTGGTTGCTTGTAACATGGTCGTTACACGCTGAGGATACGGCAGCTCGTCGTCCGGGTTCGGCGAATCGCACGCGTTCACCGTCTCTTCATGGCTTTGCCATCGAATCGTCACACCTCGGCGTGCGGGGCTCGTTTTCAATAGAGGGTGTGGAATCAGCGATGCCGATTCCGGAGAGTCCGGCCAGAGCGACCGAGCGCAAGCGCGCGCTGGTGGTGGAGGACGAGCCGCACATTCGCGAGCTCGTCGCCCTGCACCTCGGGCTCGAAGGACTGGCGATCACCGAGGCGGGGGCCGGCGACGTCGCGCTGACGCTGACGGAGACCGAGCCGTTCGATCTCGTCGTGCTCGATCTGATGCTGCCGAAGATCGACGGCGTGGCCGTCTGCCGCGCGATCCGCCATCAACGGCTCAATGCGGACGTGCCGATCCTCATGCTCACCGCGCGGCGGGACGAGTCCGACAAGGTCCTCGGCCTCGACAGCGGCGCCGACGACTATCTGACCAAGCCGTTCGGCGTGCGCGAGCTGGTTGCGCGCGCGCGTGCGTTGCTCCGCCGGCCGAGAGCGTCGCGCGGGCTCGAGACGCCTGCCGGCCCGATCGTGTCGGCCGGGCCGTTGGTCCTCGATCCGGCGCGGCGACGCGCGGTCGTGCGCGGCGAGGTCGTCGATCTGACCCCGCACGAGTTCGACGTGCTGTATCTGCTCGCCGCGCATCCCGGCATCGTGTTCACGCGCGACATGCTGCTAGAGCGCATCTGGACCAATGACACGCACGTCACCGAGCGCAGCGTCGACACGCTCGTCAAGCGCCTGCGGCAGAAGATCGAGACCGACACGCGCGAGCCGCAGTTGATCCTCACGGTCTGGGGCACCGGGTACAAGTTCGCCGATGTCTGAGCTCAACTGGTATCGGAGCCTCTATTGGCGCATCGCCGTCGGCTTCGTCGCGCTGCTCGCGACGCTGCTGCTCCTGCAGGGGACCGTGTTCCTGTGGATGACCGGCCGGATGTCGGATCTGTTTCCGAACCGGTCGCCCTCCCAGTTCGCCGCGTCGATGGCCGCCGAGATCGCGGCGGCCGTGGCCGATCAGCCTGGCGTCGACGTCGGCGAGTACGTCAACGGCCGCTACGCGCGATCGTCGCGCGGATTCGTCGTCGCCATGGCCGATGGCCGAGTCATCGTCAGCCAGCGAATTCCGCCACCGCCGCGGCTGATTGGCGTGGCCCGCGGCCGGATCTTCGGCGACCGCCGCTTCGACGGCCGCGGATCGATGCCGTCGTTCGGCGGCGACGCGGCGCGCGGCCGTGACGATCGTGACGGACGTGGCGGCCATGATGAACGTGGCGGCGCGCCGGCGCGCGACGGGACGTCCGGAGTCCCCGATCGGACGTTCCGCGGCCGGCCGCCGGATCGCGGCGGGTTCGGCGGAGGCGTGCAGGCGGAATTCGCGTCCATCACCGTCGACGACGCCGTGATCGGCGTCGTGGCCGTTCCGCGCGAGCCGCCGCCGTTGACCGTCGCGCTGCGCGATTTGGGCCCGACGCTCGCCGGCGTCGCGCTCGTGCTGCTCGTCATCGGCACGGCGATCGCCGCGCTGCTGATCGTCCGTCCGACACGCCGCCGGCTGCAGCAGTTGCAGGATGCCGCGCGCGCCATCGGCGCCGGCGCCGCGGGCGTCCGCGCGCCCGAGTCCGGCGGCGACGAAGTGACGGCGCTGTCGCGCGCGTTCAACGAGATGGCCGGCCAGCTCGAGCAGCGCACCGAGGCGCTGGAAGCCGCGGACCGGACGCGCCGTCAACTGCTCGCCGACGTGTCGCACGAGCTGATGACGCCGCTGGCCGCGATCCTCGGGTACGTCGAGACGCTGCGGATGGGCGACATCGATCTCGACGAAGCCACTCGCACCCGCTACCTGCGCATCGTCAACGACGAAGCCGATCGGCTCGAGCACATCGTCGGCGATCTCCTCGATCTGGCGCGTCTCGAGGGCGGCGGCGGATCGCTGCGCATGGAGCCCGTGCGCATCGCGTACCTGCTCGAGCGCGTGCGCCATCGTCACGCGCCGAGCGTCGCCGAGAAGCACATCACGCTCACGACGGCGCAGGAGCCGATCGACGGCGTGTTGGTGGGGGATCAGAACCGCCTGGAGCAGGCGCTCCAGAATCTGGTCGCCAATGCCGTCCGGCACACGCCGTCCGGCGGCGCCGTGACCGTCGCGGCGATCGCGGCGGGCTCGGAGGTCATCCTGCGCGTCGACGACACCGGGTCCGGCATTCCCGAGGATCAATTGCCGCGCGTGTTCGACCGTTTCTACAAGGTCGACGAGTCGCGCACCGGCACCGAGCAGCCGTCCGGCAGCGGTCTCGGCCTCTCGATCGTCCAGGCCATCGTCGTCCGTCACGGCGGCCGTGTGACGGCGTCGAACGTGCCCGGCGGCGGCGCGCGATTCGAGATCACGCTGCCGCTGTCGCCTGCCGAACGGCCGCCGGCCTCCGCCTGAGCGATACTGGTTCGTCATGTCGAGGCCGGCTGTCGCGATCCTCCTGTTCGCGATGATGTGGGCGCGTGCGCCCGCGACCCCGCAAAGCGTCCCGCCAGCCGATCCCGCCGCATATGCAGCCGATCTCGCCGAACGCCGCGCGAAGACGGCCGCGGCACTTGGCCCGGACACGCTCCTGGTGCTCTGGAGCGCTCCAGCGCGCGTGTATTCCGGCGACATGGACTACGAGTACCGGCAGGAGAGCAACCTGCTCTACCTGTCCGGCATCGAGCAGCCGGACACGATCTTCGTGCTGAGGACGGATGGGCCGGCCGCCGAGCGCGCATCGCTGTTCGTCCGCGCGTCCGATCCGTTCCGCGAGCTGTGGGAAGGACACGTGCTGACGGTCGACGAAGTGTCGAGCCGCAGCGGCGTGACGTCCGTGACGGCGGAGAAAGCCACCGAAGGCTTCAATCGTTTCGTCGACCGGATCTTCGCCTCGCCGGATCGTCCGTCGCGCCTGGCCGTGCTCGCGTCGATCGACGCGACCGGCGCGACGCCGGCGTCCGACGAGCAGCCGCATCTGGCGTGGGCCCGCACGATCGCGCAGCGATATCCGGGCATCGACGTCGTGAGCGCGGCGTCCGTGCTGAGCGCGCAACGACAAATCAAGACCGCGTACGAGCAGCAGATCCTTCGACGAAGCGTGGCGATCTCGGCCGAGGCGCACATCGCCGGCATGAAAGCCGCGCGGCCGGGACGCTGGGAGTACGAGGTCGAAGCCGCGATCGAGTACGCGTTCCATGCCGCCGGCGCGTTGTCGCCAGGCTATCCGTCGATCGTCGCCAGCGGAGCGAATGCGACCACGCTGCACTACGAGCAGTCGACGCGACGGATGCAGGCCGGCGATCTCTTGCTCGTCGACGCGGCGGGAAGTTATCAGGGGCTCACGGGCGACATCACGCGGACGTATCCCGTCAGCGGGCGTTTTTCGCCGGATCAGCGGGCGCTGTACGAGATCGTGCTCGAGGCGCAGCGCGCCGGCATCGCGGCGGCCACGCCGGGCGCGGGCCCCGGCGACGTGACGAAGGCCGTCCGTCGCGCGCTCGGCGCCGGGCTGCTGAAGATTGGGCTCGTGACGGATCCGCTGGCGTCGACCGGCGACAGCGCGCAGATCGATCTCTGGTGTCCGCACGGCCCGATACACGGCATCGGCATGGACGTGCACGAGCCGATCGACAGGCTCGTGCCCGGCGTCGCGTTCGTCGTCGAGCCTGGCCTCTACGTCCGATCGGACACGTTCGCGCGTCTGTCCGCCGATCCCGCGCAGGCTGCGCTCGCGCGCGCGATTGCGCCTGCTGTCGCGCGCTTTCGCGATCTCGGCGTCCGCGTCGAGGATTCCTTCCTGATGACGGTGGCCGGTCCGGAGAATCTCTCCGCGAACGCGCCGCGTGCCGTGCGCGACATCGAGAAGATCGTCGGAACCAGCCGGTAGTACCGCCACAGTCTTTTCACAACCTGCACGGCCCGTTGCGCTGTTTACATAGGAACAGCGGATTCGCACGCGCCGTAAGTGATCCCAGTCTGGCGCCCTGGAATCGAGGAGTCGCATGTCCCGTCCGCGCATCGCGCACGCGATCTCGCCGCTCTCCGGCGTGATCGCTGCGTCGGCACTCGTGCTCGCAGCCACGCAGTGGCCGATGGCGGCCGCACAGGATCAAACGCGTGCGGCCGTTCCCGTCACGACCGCTCGACCGTGCCGGATTCGCGGCATCGTCTCGAGCGGGGGCGTCGATCTGCCTGGCGCGTCGATCACCGTTCGCGAGGGCGATCGCGTTGTCGGCGTGACGTCCACCGATCTCGATGGCAGCTTCACGCTCGCGGTCGCACCGGGAACGTATCGCCTCGACGTCGAGCTGTCGGCGTTCACGTCCTCGAGTCAGACCGTGACGCTGGGACAACCGCCGTGCGAGACGACGATGACCGCGGCGCTCGCGCTTGCGGCGCGCGCGCCTGGTGCCACGCCGTCGGCGACGGCCTCGTCGCAGACGCCGGCCCAAACGCCGGTCGCCGCAGCGACCGGGGCCGCTGCCGCGGCGCCCGCTGCGCCAGCCGGCGGTCGCGGCGCCGGCCGATTTGGCGGGGCGAATCGCTTTCAATCGCTGTCGGTGCAGCAAGCCAGCGGATCGGCCGACGCCGGCGAGAGCGCCGCAGACGCGTTGTCGGCGTCGACGCCCGACGATCCCGCGGCCCGCCTCTTGCCGCCCGGATTCTCCGTCGACGCGCCGCAGGAGGCCGTGACCGTCAACGGCAGCATGATCGAGCTCGATCGCGCTCAACTCGCCGATCGCATTCAGGCGCTCGGCCGCGGCGAGTTCGGTCTCGCCGACGGCGCGCCGGTGACGCCTCTGGCCGCGGCGGGTCAGGGCGGCGAGCTCGGTGGCGGTTTCGGCGGCGGTCGTGGCGGCTTCGGCGGTCCGGGAGGATTCGGTCTCGGCGGCCGCGGCATCGGCGCGAACCGATTGCAGGCGACCGCGACCTACGGGTTCGGCGGCTCGATGCTCGACAGCGCGCCGTACTCGCTCCGCGGCGAATCAACGCAGAAGCCCAACTATCTGCAGCAGAATTTCTCGACGACGGTCGGCGGCCCGCTGAAGATCCGCGGCGTCTACGACGGCACGAATCGCACGACGTTCAATGTCAGTTATTCGGGATCGCACAACGACAATCTGCTCGATCAATACGCGACCGTGCCGAGCGAGGCCTTTCGATCCGGCGACTTCTCCGCCAGTTCCGCGGCCATCGTCGATCCGGCGACCGGACAGCCGTTCCCGGGCAACGTCATTCCTGCCGATCGCCTGAGTCCAGCCGCGCTTGCGCTGCTGCAATACATTCCCACGCCGAACCTTTCCGGCGACACGCGCAACTACCATCTCTCGCAGACGACGCTGTCGAGGACGGATCAATTCAGTCTCAGGATCACGCACTCGATCACGAAGCCGCAGGCGGGCGGACGCGGCGGCCGTGGCGGCGGGTTCGGTGGCGCGGGTCGAGGCGGCGGTGCCGCCGGCGGCGGCAGAACGGGCGGCGGGGCCGCGGCGGGCCAGAACGGCGGGCGCGGCGGCCGCGGCGCGTTTCAGGCGCCGCTGAACGTGACGATGAACGCGTCGATCACGTATCGGCGCAACAGCGGCGATCGCGGGAACGTGTTCCCGCTGCTCACGGGCACGACGAAGGGATCGACGCTCAGCGTGCCCGTGACCGTCAACATCCGGAAGGGCCGATCGATTCACACGGCCGGCGCGACGTTCACGCGGACGACCTCGTCGACGCTCAACAGCTTCGCGTTCACGCAGGACGTGGCCGGTCTCGCCGGGATCGGCGGCGTGGCGACCGATCCGTTCGACTGGGGCGTGCCGTCGCTGACGTTCGGATCGTTCACGGCGCTGCGCGACATCACGCCGTCGCGCCGCCACGATCGCTCGTGGTCGCTCACCTACGGATGGACGAGGCCGGCCGGCGCGCACACCTTCCGGGCCGGCGGGTCCTATCAGCAGCAGCTCAGCCGCACGCAGTCGGACTCGAACGCGCGAGGCACCTTCACGTTCACGGGGCTGTACACCTCCGGCGGTCTGTCCACGATCCGTGGAAGCGGCCAGGACTTCGCGGACTTCCTGCTCGGCCTGCCGCAGCAGGCAACGCGGCAGTTCAGCGAGACGCCCGATCGGATCAGTACGCCGATCTCGATTCAGGAACGGCAGTTCAGTCTTTATCTGCAGGACGACTGGCGCGTGCGTCCGCGCTGGACGATCAACTACGGCGTGCAATACGACTTCGTCGGCCCGTACACGGAGACCACCGGTCACATGGTCAATCTCGACGCGGCGCCGGACTTCACGGCAGTCGTCCCCGTCGAGCCCGGGCAATCAGGTCCGTACTCGGGAGCGTATCCTGCGGGACTCGTCAATCCCGACTGGAACAACGTCGGGCCGCGCGTGGGCGTCGCGTGGCGCGCGACCAACCGATCCGTCGTGCGATTCGGCTACGGCCTCAGCTACAACAGCGGCTCGTACGCGGCGATCGCGCGCAATCTCTACCAGCAGCCGCCGTTCTTCCAGACCGGCACGACGATCGGCACGCTGGCATCGCCGCTGCTGATCACCGACGCGTTCGCCAACATCGCGCCGGACACGATCACCAACAGCTACGGCATCGACAAGCACTATCAGCTCGGCCTGATCCACCAGTGGACGGCCGACTACAGCCACGAGCTGTTCCGCACGTGGGCGGTCGGCGCAACGTATATCGGGACGCGCGGATCGCATCTCGACATGCTGCGGGCGCCGAACCGCGGGCCGGACGGCCTGCGGATTCCGGACGTGCAGGCGTTCGTCTGGCAGTCGTCGGAGGGCGAGTCGTACATGAACGGCCTGTCGCTGCGGCTGCAGAAACGGCAATCGCACGGCATCTCGGGGACGGCCTCGTACACGCTGTCGAAGTCCCGTGACGACACGACGGCGACGAGCGGATCGGCCACCGTCGCACAGAACGATCGGGATCTCGACGATGAGTGGGCGTTGTCGAATTTCGATCGACGTCATCAGTTCAACGGCACGGCGAGCATCGAGCTGCCGTTCGGCCGGAATCGCCACTGGCTGAGCACCGGCGGCTGGATGGCGAGCCTGCTCGGCGACTGGTCGATGTCGGCGAATCTCTCGTGGCAATCCGGCACGCCGCTGACGGCGCGCTGTTCGTCCTGCGCCGCCGACGTCGCGCAGGGCGTCGTCGGCACGCTGCGCGCGAACGCCACGGGCCAGCCGATCGCGCTGTCGAACCCGACGATCGACGAGTACTTCAACACGGCGGCGTTCGCGATTCCGGCGGCGGGCGCGTTCGGGACCGCGGGCCGCAACACGATCATCGGTCCGGGATCGCACTCGCTCAACGCGCAGCTCACGCGCGACGTGGCGCTCGGCGGCAACCGCAGCGTGTCCATCAACGTCAACGCGAACAACCTGCTCAACACGGTGAACTTCGCGTCGATCGACACCAACGTCAACTCGCCGACGTTCGGGCAGGTGCTCGCCGTCAACGGCCGGCGGACCGTGCGTGTGAACCTGCGCTTCAGGTTCTGAGCCGAGGCGCGTATGAGATCGCATCACGTCGTCCTGCACATGGCCGCGGCTGCGGCCGCGCTCGTCGTCGCCGTCCCCGTCGTTCGCACGCAGAGCCCGCCGGCGTCGCAGGAGCGCGCGACGACGGTCTTCCGGAGCACGACGAACTTCGTCCGCCTCGACGTCGTCGTGCGCGATCGCAGCGGCGCGATCGTCAAAGGGCTGAAGGCCGGCGACTTCGTCGTCACCGAGGACGGCAAGCCGCAGCAGGTCGTGACGTTCGACTTCGAGGAGATCGCCACGACGCCGCTGCCCTCGTCGACGCCGTCCGCGCCGCTGCTCGGTCTGGAGCAGTTGCAGAGCGCTGCGACGCGCACGGTGCCGCCGCCGGCGAGCACGCGAACGCCGGAGCCCGCGCCGGCGCCGAGCGTCGCCCCGCAGGATCTGCCGGGCCGCCGGCTGATCGTGCTGCTGTTCGACACGAGCTCGATGCAGCCGGAGGAGATCGATCGCGCGGTGAAGTCGGCGTCGAATTACGTCGACACGCAGATGAGCGACGCCGATCTCGTGGCGATCGCGTCGGTCGGCCAGACGCTCACGATCCTTCGCGATTTCACCGCCGATCGCGACGCGCTCAAAGCCGCGCTGGCCTCGTTCGACGTCACGTCCGGCACCGGCTTCGAGCAGCCGGTCGCCGCCGACGACAGCGACGTCAGCGCCGACACCGACGCGGCGGACCTGCCGCTGGACGACAGCGAGTTCGGCATCTTCAACAACGATCGGCGCCTGCGGGCGATGAAGGTGATCTGCGAGACGCTGGCGCCGATCGAGCAGAAGAAGGCGATTCTGTACTTCAGCTCCGGCATGTCGCGCAGCGGCAGCGACAACCAGGTGGAGCTGCGCGCGGTCGTCAACGCCGCCAATCGCGCGAACACGTCGATCTATCCGGTCGACAGCCGCGGGCTCACGGCTGTCGTGCCGGGCGGCGCGGCCGGCGGTGGCGGCGGCCGTGGAGGCGGCGGCCGCAGCGGCGGATCGTCCGTCTTCTCCGGCCGCTCGATGCTGAGCCAGTTCAGCTCGCTGAATTCGTCGCAGGAGACGTTGACGACGCTGGCGTCGGACACGGGCGGGCAGGCGTTCCTCGACAGCAACGACTTCGGCCCGGCGTTCACGCGCGTGCAACGCGACATGTCGGCGTACTATCTGCTCGGTTACAGCAGTACGAACCCGCTGCAGGACGGCAAGTACCGGCGCGTCAGCGTCAAGCTGAAGGACCAGACGGCCGGCTATCGCGTCGAGGCGCGCAACGGCTACTACGCGCCGGCCGACTTCGCGCACCTGAAGAAGGAGGACAAGGAGCGGCAGTTGCAGGAGCAGATCGCATCGGCGGTGTCGCTGACCGATCTCCCCGTCGTCGCCTCGACGAGCTGGTTCCGCATCTCGAGCGATCGCTTCTACGTGCCCATCTCGCTGGCGGTGCCCGGCTCCTCGATCCACGTGCCGACCGCTGCGACGCTCGATCGCAAGAACGCGTCGGTCGACGTGCTCGGCGTCGTGATGGACGAGCAGGGCCGATCGGTCGGCCGCATTCGCGACACGATGCAGATCCCCGCGGCGCAGGTCGCGACGCTCGAGAACAAACAGCTGCAGTATCAGTCCGGCGTGACGCTGCCGGCCGGGCACTTCAACGTGAAGGTCGCGGTGCGCGAGAACGCGGACGGCACGATGGGGACGTTCGAGTTTCCGATCACGATCCCCGATCTCAAGGTCACGCCCGTCAAGGTCAGCCCGATCGTCATGAGCACGCAATTGCGCTTCGCTCGCGGCGGATTCGGGCCGCGCGGCGGCGGGCCGGGCGGACCGGGCGGATTCGGCGGACGCGGCGGGCCGGGCGGATTTGGCGGACCGCCGCCGGAGGGCTTCGTCAGCCGGCGCGGCGGCGGGTTCGAGTCGAACACGAACAACCCGCTGCTGCGCGGCGGACAGGAGATCGTGCAGAGCCTGTCGCACGTCGTCACGCAGGCGCAGCCGATGTACTTCTACTACGAGGTCTACGATCCGGCGATGCGCGGCACGGGCGCGGCGGCCGCGCCGCACGTGGCGACGAGCCTCGCGTTCTATCGCGGCCGCGTGAAGGTGTTCGAGACGCCCGTCGTCGATCGCGCGTCGCTCGACGATCCCGAGCGCAAGGCGGTGATCTTCCAGTTCCAACTCGCCGGCGCCGATCTCAAGCCGGGACTCTACACCTGCCAGGTCAATGTCGTCGACGAAGTGGCGGGGACGTTCGCGTTTCCGCGGCTGGCGGTGTACGTGAAGGAGAAATGACGGCCATGCGCTTGATGAGGCCGTCCTCGACGAGATAGGCCTCTTCGACGAAGCGTTCGGCCACGACGCGTCCGTCCGCGGCGCGAACGATCTGATGGACGGCCGCCACGATCCGCCCGTCATCGTCGGCATCGACACGCAGGAGATCGGCCTGCGGATCGAGCCCTTCGCATCGGTGCATCAGGTACGCGCGCAGCTCGTCATGGCCGTGCGCGACGCAGCCGTCCGCAACGTTCGACCACTCCACGTCCGGATGCATCGCGCTCAGGGCCGATGACCAGTCGTGCGCGTTGAGCGCGGCGTACGCCTGCTGCAGGAGCTGTTGCGCCGACGACGGTGCGGGCCGAGGCATGGGGCCTCCTGCTGATGACTGAAAAGCGCGTATCAACTTCGAAGTTTGAGCTTCGAACTTCGAAATATGCCTGCCGGATTCCCGCAGTATACGCCCTTCGGCGGCCCCCGGTAGACGATTCGAGAAATCGCTATCTCGGCACGAGCTGAATCTCGAACAGTGACGGCCACCACTTGCCGGTGACGAACAGGCGGTCGCCGGCCGCGTCGTAGGCGATGCCGTTGAGCACGTCGATCGGCCGGTCCGTCTGCGGTTGCAGGCCGGCGAGATCGATCCGTCCGGTCACGCGTCCCGAGTCCGGCTCGATGACGAGGATGTCGTCCGTCTGGTACACGTTCGCGTAGATCGAGCCTTTGACGAGCTCGAGCTCGTTGAGGAGATCGACCGGCGAGCCGTTCTCCGTGACGGGCCGTCTGCCGATCTCCGCGAGCGACACCGGATCGAGGAAGCGCAGCACCGACGTGCCGTCGCTCATGATCAGACGCACACCGTCCTGCGTGAGGCCCCAGCCTTCGCCGCCGTACGAAAACGTGCGGCGGCGATCGAACGTGGAGAGGCCATAGACGAAGCCGACCTGCGACTGCCACGTCAATTGCACGAGCGCGTCTCGCCAGTCCGTGAGGCCCTCGGCGAAATACCGATCGGCGATGGGAATCCGTTGGACGACCTCGCCGGTCTCGAGCCTGACCTTGCGCAGGCTCGAATGGCCGTTGAGCCCCGTGCTCTCGTAGAGAAACCCGTCGCGAAAGAGCAGTCCCTGCGTGTACGCGTCGGGGTCGTGTGGATACGTGTGCACGATCCGATAGCCGTACGCGGCGATTGGTTCAGGCCTGCGCGGCGTGTCCGGCGCGGGCGCGGGATCGTCCGCCGTGCGGGCGAGCACGGCGATCGCGATCGCGGCCGCCGCGATCGCGGTCACCGCGAGCCACCGGCGCGATCGCCGCCGCGGCGCACGTTGCCTGGGCGTCATCTCAGAGGCATCATAATGTGCGCGTCATGGCGCGCGCCGGCTCAAGACGCGCTGCGCGCCTGCCGATAACCCGGATCGGAGCCTCCACCGCCGATGCCCACCGAACCCCGCGATCCGCACCGAAAAGCGCTCGACGTCAACCTCGATCCCGCGACCTACGGCACGTTTGCCGAGATCGGCGCGGGGCAGGAAGTTGCGCGCTGGCTCTTCCGCGTCGGCGGCGCGGCCGGAACGATCGCCAAGGCGATGTCGGCGTACGACATGACGTTCAGCGACGCGATCTACGGGCCGTGCGAGCGCTACGTCAGCCGCGAGCGTCTCGTCAAGATGCTCGACCACGAGTACGAGCTGCTCATCGATCGCCTGCACGCGAAGCGTGGCGCGACGACGCGCTTCTTCGTGTTCGCCGACACCGTGGCGACGCGCAGCTATTCGCGGCACGAGGACGGCCACGGGTGGCTCGGCGTGCGGTTCCAGACGTCGCCGCTCTCGGCGCCGTCGGACGTCACGATCCACGTGCGCCTGGCCGATCGCGAGATGGATCAGCAGCAGGAAGCGCTCGGCATCATGGGCGTCAACCTCGTGTACGCGGCGCTCTACTGCTACGCCGATGTCGACCGCATCATCTCGTCCCTGCTCGATCACCTGACGAGCCAGCGCGTCGAAGTCGACATGATCGAGCTCTCCGGTCCGGCGTTCGCGGGCATCGACAACCGGCTCGCGAGCCTGAAGCTGGTGCAGAACGGGCTGACCAACGCGGCGGCCTTCACGGCGTCCGGCAAGGCCGTGCAGCCGTCCGACGTGTTCTACAAGAAGTGCGTGCTCGTCCATCGTGGCAGCTTCCGGCCCGCCACGCTCGTGACCGCGGACATGCTGCGCTGCGCGACGGCGCAGTTCATCCAGGATCCAGGCGTCGAGCCGGCCAACATGGTCGTCGTCTTCGAGATGACGCTGAAGAACCTGCAGGCCGAAGGCGACGTGATCGACGCACAGGATTTTCTCGATCGCGCCGACATCCTCGCGACGCTCGGGCACACGGTGCTGATCTCGAACTACGGCGAATACCACCGGCTCGCGGCGTACTTCTTCCGGTACACGAAGAAGATGGTCGGGCTCGTCATGGGCGTGCCGACGCTGCGCGCCATTTTCGAGGATCGGTACTACAACGACCTCGAGGGCGGCATCCTCGAGTCGTTCGGCCGTCTGTTCAAGAACGCGCTCAAGATCTACGCGTACCCGGAGCAGGAGCCGTCGACCGGCGCGCTCGTGACGGCCGGCAACCTGCGCGTCGCGCCGCACCTGCGCCACCTCTACGAGTACCTGCTCGAGAACCGCTACCTGGAAGGCCTCCGCGACGTCGACGAGCGCTGCCTGCCGATCCACTCGCGCGACGTGCTCGCGCGCCTGCGCCGCGGCGACGAGACGTGGGAGTCGATGGTGCCGCCGGACGCCGTCGCCCTGATCAAGTCGCGCCATCTGCTCGGCTACGCATCTGACGAGGCGCCGGTCGCCGTGTCGACGTCGGTCGCGTAGGCCCGACGTCCGTCGCCCGCGTCTCATTCGGAGGGCCGAACCTTCAGGTTCGGCCAAATCGGGCGGACCTGAAGGTCCGCCCCTCCGGAAGCGCAGTCAATTCGGCGCCAGCACTTGCGCCGCGCGGAACAGCGGGTCGGCCGACGACAGCAACACCCAGCGCAAGCGCGGCGGATAGTCGCGCGGCAGCGTGTCGATGAACTGGCGCACGGCCGTGGCGACGTCGGCCGTCTGGTACCCGCTCAACGTCGCGTCGGCCCATCGCTTGGGAAAGAAGATGTCGCCCGTGCGCTGGATCTCGCGAACCAGCGCGAGCGAGGGCCGGACGAGGGCAGCGGACGCCGCCGCGCGCCGCGGATGGTGCAGCGCGCGCATCGCGTCGATCACCCACGCTTCGTGCGCGCGGTTGCGGGCGTCGCGCAGGCCGTCGAAGAACCGCGCGCGCACGGCGGGATCGGGCGATGCCGCCGGCATGAGGAAGGCGAACCGCGCGCGTCGATCGGGGTTGGCGATGCGATCGAGCTGCGCGCGCAGGATCGCGCCGGCATCCGGCACGTCGCGGATTGCGAGGTCGATCGCCAGATCGGATTCGTCGGTCTCCGCCAGCGGCAGGCCCGGCACGGACTCGTCGCGACGCCAGATGCGCTCGAGCCACGCGACCGTGTCCGGCGTCGTCGCCACGGCGCGAATCGTGTTGAACCACGCGGCTTTCTCGCGCGTCGAGGCGGCGCGATCGAGCCCGGCGCGCAGCAATGGCTCCAATCGGCTCGCCAGCGTCAGGCGCTCGTCCGCCGGCGTGAATCGCCAGAACATCGCGCGCGTCTGATCGAACAGAACCTGCCGCAGCAGCTCGTCGTGCTCGCGCGACAGGGCGCCGACGAGCAGATCGCGCACGGGCGAAGGCGCGACGCGACCCTCGAGCATCGACTCCCACAGCGTGACGAACGCGGCGCCGCGCGCCAGGGGATCGGCGATGGCCGGCGCGGCGCGCAGCAGCGCGTCGAGCGAGCGGGCGTCGACGACGAAGTCGCCGTAGCCGAGCCCGCCGCCAGACGGCAGAATCCACTCGGGTGTCGCGTGACCTGCCGCGCCGGACACGTCGGCCGCGCCGCCGGTCAGCGTCACGTCCCAATGCTCGACGCGTCCGCCAGCGCCCGCGTCGACGCGAAGGCGCTGCGGCCAGAGCAGTGATCGGCCGCGCGGATCCGACTGGCGGATCGTGAGCCGTGCGATCGCGTCGGCGGCCGTGCGAACGTCTGTCTCGATGCGCGGACGGCCAGGCTCCGACACCCACGCGCGGCTCCAGGCCGTCAGATCGAGCGGTGTCCGGCGATCGAGCGGCGTCACGAGATCGGGCCAGCTCGCGTTGCCGAACGCGTACTGCGTCAGATACTCGCGCAGACCGTCGCGAAACGCGTCCGCGCCGACGAGCAGCTCGAGCTGCCGCATGACGATCGGCGCCTTCTGGTAGATGATCGCGCCGTACAGCGAGCCGGCGCCGGAAAGGTTGTCGAGCGTCTGTCGAATGGGATTGGCGCCGTCGGTCCGGTCGACGTCGTACGCTGCGGGATAGTTCTGCAGGAAGAATCGCAGTGCCTGGTTCACGTCCGGGAACGACGGGCCGACGATCCGGTCCGCGAAGAAATTCGCGAACACCTCCTTCATCCACACGTCGTCGAACCACCGCATCGTGACGAGATCGCCGAACCACGCGTGCGCGGTCTCGTGCGAGATGACGATCGCGCGATTGAGCTGCTGACTCTGCGTCGCCGACGTGTCGAGCAGCACGGAGCTCGCGTTGTAGAAGACCGCGCCGGGATGCTCCATCCCGCTGAACTGAAAGGCGGGAATGACGACGAAATCGAACTTGCCGAACGGATAGGCGACGCCGGTGTACGTCTCCATCCAGGCGATGGCGCGCGCGTGCAGGTCGAAGATCGCGTCGCGATTCCGGGCCAGCTTTGCGGCATCCGTCTCCCGATGGAACATGCGGAACGTGCGACCGTCGCGTTCGGCCGTGTCGATCGAGAAGCGCCCCGCGGCGAAGGCGAACAGGTACGTGGGGATCGGCCGCGTCTCGTCGAAGATCACGCTCGCCCGATCGCCGCGATCGACGCGGCCGGACTGCCGGCCGTTCGAGACGGCCACCCAGTCTGCCGGGATGTCGAGCGACAGCCGCCACCGCGCCTTCAGATCGGGCTGATCGAAGACCGGCATCGCCAGCGACGCGCGCGCCGGGACGAAGAGGGAATACAGGAAGTCGTCGTGACGATTGAGCGGCTCGTTGCCCGCGGCGAAGTCGAACGCGACGACGTTACGTCCCGCGCGCAGGCGTCGCGGCGGAATGACGACGTGGCCGTGCACGAGATCGGGCTCGACGACCTCGCCGTTGACGCCGAGGTGCTGCAGGCGATCGGCCGGCTGCGCGAAGTCGAACGCCAGCGGCCGCGACGCATCGTCGAGATTGAACGTCGCGACGAGCCGTCCGTCGATCGGCGCCGACGAGGACGCGGGAATGCGAAGGCTGACGTCGTATCCCAGCGCCGACACACGCCCGGCGCGATCGCGCGCGAGCGCCTGCGAGACGCCGGCGTCGAACATCGTGCGCGTGTCGTCGGCGACGAGATGCCGGGGAATCCACCAGCTTGCGGCCGCCGCGATGCCGCCGAGCAACGCCACGGCCACGACGACAATCGACGTCGAGCGCACGGGAGGATTGTACGGGCTGCGGTCGCAGGCCACGGGCTACACAATCAACCGTAGGTGCGACCCTTGTGGTCGCCCGGGAACGGGCCGCCAGAAGGGCGGTCGACATCGGCTTCGGGCTGCGGGCTACGGCGTCGCTACCCCAGCGCTGCGACGACGGCGTCGTAGCCGCGACGCGCGGCGTCGCGCAGAACGTCGCGGTGGCACTCGAGCTTGCTGACGCGCAGCCCGTCGACGCGCAGGCCCGTCACCGCCATCGTCCCGCGCGGGCCCGTGCCTGCGTCGATCGCGCGAATCAGCCGCGCGTACGGCTCGGCGCGCGTGAGATAGCGATCCGCCAGCGCCGGCGAGATGCGGCGCAGTCGCGGCGCGACGAAATAGCGATCGAACGCCGAGGGGCGAGGATGCATCGTGCCGCTGCGCGTCAGCAGCACCAGCGCGTGCGTGTGGCCGTCGCCTTCGGCCGTGGGCACGGGAATCGGCTCGCTCAGCGAGGCGTCGAGGTACCGTCCGCCGTCGTGCACGAATGGCCCGCCGGCGACGACCGGCATCGTCGCGCCTGCGCGCAGCGCGGCGAACAGCGGCGCGGCGCCGGCGAACGTGCCGAACACGTGCGGCGACTGGCGATCGACGTCGGTGGCGAGCACCGACAGCGGTGACGGCGACGTCAGCACGCGATCGACGCGCAACGGCTTCCGCCGGATCGCGACCTCGTCGAGCAGGTAACCGAGGTTGACGATTGGGCGCCGCACGGCTGCGCGCGCCATGCGGATGAACGACGTGTTGTTGATGTCCTCGTAGTAGATCGTCGTGCCGAGGCCGGCCTGGCCCGCCAGGAAGTAGGCGGCGTTGATGGCGCCGGCGGAGGATCCGTAGACGGCATCGAATGCGTCGACATAGCCGAGATCCTCGAGCGCCCAGACCATGCCCGCGGAGATCACGCCGCGCATGGCGCCGCCTTCGACGACGAGCGCGATGCGCGCGCCATCGTCGTAGGGCGGGCGGCCGCCGCGCGTCCGGCGCGCGCGCAAGAGCGAGAGGACGGACACTAGGGAATGGCGGCAGGTCGTGGCGCGCGCACGCGCTGCAGGACGAGCTTCAAGTTGCGGTACGACTCGACGAGCAGCCTGCCGATCGTCGCGTAGTCTGGATCGGCGCGCGACGAAATCCATATCTTGTAGGCTTCGGCCCGTGGCGAGGTCGCGGCGTAGACCTGATCCGGCCGCAGCCGGAATCGCGGCCCGTATTCTTCCGCCATCAGCGACGCGATGTGGCCCGTCTCGCTGTCGGCGCTGTTGGTCAGCCGCGCGGCCACCAGCCAGTTGAGCTGCATCCGCGCGACGGCCGTCGTGTCGAAGGTCAACTGCTTGGCCGTCTTCTCGACTTCGAGCGCGGCCTCGAGATCCGGCATCACGCGCTCGTACTTCGCCGTCAGGAAGACGAACCCGTTGAGCGCCCGCGACGCGGAGTAGCCCTCCTGTGCCGCGCGAAACCATGTCATGCGGTTCAGGCCGCGCAGCATCATCGTCGAATTGAGGAAGATGCTGAGCTCCGAGTGGACCTTGGCGGCCTTCCACATCTCCAGCTCTGAGCTGGCGACGGCATCGGCGTCGAAGGCGTCGGCATCGGGCTTGCTGTCCGGCACGGCAAAGAACGCGGTGTAGACGAACAGGGCCAGTGCGCCGAGGACCAGAAGCCGGAACGGCCGGAACATCGCGGAAATCTTATGCGATCTGCCGCGGCCCGATCCAAGGTCGCCGCGGCGGCCGATCGCGGGCACAATGGACGGAGACACGGCGAAGGACACACGGAGACATGCGATGACCGACGAGACATTCCCGCTCGAGAAGACGGACGACGAGTGGCAGCAGGAGCTGTCGCCGACGCAGTACCAGGTGCTGCGGTGCCACGGCACGGAGCGGCCGGGCACGAGCCCATTGAACGCGGAAAAACGGCCCGGCGAGTTCGTCTGCGCCGGCTGCGGCCAGACGGTGTTCCTGTCGAAGACGAAGTTCGACAGCGGAACGGGATGGCCCAGTTTCTACGAGCCGATCGAGGGCGCGGTGGAGACGACCGTCGATCGCAGCCACGGCATGACGCGCATCGAAGTGCACTGCGCTCGCTGCGGCGGGCATCTCGGTCACGTGTTCGACGACGGCCCGGCGCCGACGGGGCAGCGCTACTGCATCAACGGCGTCTCGCTCGGCTTCGTGCCGAAGGAGTAGGGCGATGCTGTTCCGCTCGCACAAGTCCATCATGCCGACGGCCGACGATGCGTTGAAGGGACGCGAGACGCCGATGGCGGTGCCGGACCGGCACTTCGTGCTCGGCACGCCGCTCGAGCCGCCGTTTCCCGCGGGGCTCGAGCAGGCGATCTTCGGACTCGGCTGTTTCTGGGGTGCCGAGCGCAAGTTCTGGGAGCTGCCCGGCGTCTACACGACGGCTGCGGGCTATGCCGGCGGCTACACGCGCCATCCGAGTTACGAGGAAGTGTGCTCGGGCCGCACGGGCCACACCGAGGTCGTGCTCGTCGTGTTCGATCCCGCGAAGGTCAGCTACGCGCAGCTGCTGCGAATCTTCTGGGAGAGCCACGATCCGACGCAGGGCATGCGCCAGGGCAACGATGTCGGGACGCAGTATCGATCGGCGATCTACACGTTCTCCGATCGCCAGCGGCAGGCGGCCGAGGCCTCGAAGATGGTGTACGAGCAGTCGCTTGCGAAGCACGGCTATCCGTCGATCACGACGGAGATCGCTGACGCGCCGCCGTTCTATTACGCGGAGGACTACCATCAGCAATATCTGGCGAAGAATCCCGGCGGGTACTGTGGGATCGGCGGGACAGGCGTGAAGTGCGTGTGAGCGCGGTGGTCGTCGTCGCGGTCGTGTCGGCCATTGACGCGTGAGCCGACGGCCGGAAGCCGCGAGAGGGGGCTCGACTTGCGCGAGCCAGCTTGACGGCATCGTGTAGATTCGTTGAAATAGCGCTCGCCCCAACCCAGATTAGGATGCGATGCGAGCTCCTTCCATGCGCGTGCGCGTGTCTGTCGCCGTGGCCCTCGGAGGCGTCTTCGTGCTCAATGTCGCGATTGGAGGTGCGGTCTCCGTGTCGGCGCAGAAAGCGGGTCCGACGCGCGCGGGTGAAAGCGCAGGCGATCAGGGAGTGGCGTGCGTCCAGACCGCACTTGGAGGCGCTCGCGCCTTCGCCCGCGTCTCGTCTCTTCGAATCGTGGGGGAGACCAGGCCCGTCGCATCCGACCGTCCGGCTTCGTTGCCGGGCACTCGGGAGATCCGCGTCGTGTTTCCCGACAAGTACGAGCGGATCGACGTCGGACGGCCGCCCAAGTTTCCCGACACCACGCTGAGCAGCACGATAGGATTCAATGGCCGGCGCATCTTGAGTGTGCCGAGGGCCCCGGACCCGGATCGCGCCACGCGTTCGGCTCGATGGGATTTTGCGCGTCAGATGTGGATGCGCCTTCCGCGGTCGTTGGCCGGCGTGCAGATGTCACGGCGTGTCGTCCGCGAGCAGAACCGTCAGCGATTGGCCCTGGATTTGGCGGGCTCTGACGGATTTCGTGCGACCCTCCTTGCAGACCCCGCCTCCTGCGTCCCCGTCGCGCTGGAATATCCGACGAACACGACGCCGCACTCGACGACCACACGCGTGGATCTCGCCGAATATCGTGCGTTCGGGGGAATCCGATTTCCGACTGTCCTGACGACATCGGAGGGCGGACAACCGTTGGTCGTCGAGCACGTGTCGCAGGTCGAGGTGAACGCGGCCAATTCCCGGCAGTACTTCGCGCCGGCCCGCTGACGCGTCATGCGCTTCGTCCGTCTGCTTCCGAGACAGAGAGGGCCGCTGCTTGGCGGCGTCGCGGTGATTGCCGCCGGCGTCGGCCTGGCCGCGATGGTCTTTGCGTTGGTGGATGCCTACGTCTGGAAGCCGCTGCCGTACGCCGATCCCGATCGATTGGTCTCGATCGACTTCGCAGCCCGGCTGCCGACGCCGGGCGCCCCGCGTGTGACGCAGGCCGATCTGCCGTCGCTGGTGAGCTGGAGAGATCGACGGGATCTCTTCGAGGATCTCGCCGCGTTCGAGGATAGGGACTGGTTGAGGGTCGAGCTCTCCGGCCGGATTCTTCCGGTCCGGACCGTGGCCGCGTCGCGCGATCTGTTTCAGGTGTTGGGGCTGGCGCCTCGATGGACGGATCCCGATCCGGCATCGGCCTGGGTGTCCCGTCGCCTGGCCACGACGCTCTCCGGAGGTGAGCTCCAATCAGGTCAATCCGCCCGGATCGTGCCGGACGGGAGGCTCTACGTCCAAGGCGTGCTGCCGCCGGACTTTCTGCTGCCCGAACCGGATCGCACGTTGCCGCCTGACGTCCTCGTGGAGCTGCCGGATGGCCCCGTGATGACGAAGAACGGCGCGTCCACCTCCTGGCCACGCTTCGTGGCTCGGCTGCGCGCTGGCGTCGCGCCCGACGTGGCTGCCGCCGCGCTCAGCGCGACGATGCCGAGCGGGGAGGCAGTGCAGGTGACGCCGTTGACGACGGCGATGACCGCTCGCGTGCGCGCGTTGGCCACGGGAGCGCTCCTCGCGAGCGGGCTGATCGTCGTCGTGTGCTGGATGAACGTGTTCAGCATCGCGTTGACCCGCGGGCTCTACCGCGCGCCCGAGATCGCCACGCGCACCGCGCTCGGCGCCACGCCGATACGGATCGTGCGTTTGCTCGCCGCCGAAGGCGCACAGATGGCGCTGTTCGGCGCCGTATTCGCGCTCGTCGTCGCGAGGCTGACGCTCGCGACGGTCGTCGGCGTGCTGCCGCCCCAGTTTGCGACGCTCGGCGTGCCGGCCGTGACGTCACGGGTGGCTCTGGCCATCGTGCTGACCGCCGCGATTGCGGGAGTGTCATGGACGCTCGCGTCGATCCTGGCCTGGCAGTTTGGCGGGGAGCGGCAGACTCGCCTCGCCGCCGGCAGAGACGGTCGCGTGATCAGGCTGCTTCGATTCGGCATCGTGACGGGGCAGTTGGCTGTCTCGAGCGTGTTTCTCGCAGGCGCGATCCTGCTGGGCCGTTCGTACTTGAACCTCATGGGCATCGACGTTGGGATGAACCGGTGGAGCGAGACGTTGACCGTTGCCCACGATCCAGGTCTTCCCGATGCGCTATGGCGCGAAACCGTCGATCGAACGATCGCGGCGTTTCGACGCATGCCGGGCGTTCGCGCAGCGGGCGCCAGCCGGTTCGGGTTTCTCGACGGGCGCGGCGCACAGCGGCTGGTTCACTTGGACGCCCGCATGGCGGACTATCTTGGCGCGAATGATGTCGACGAAATCATGAGAGCCAGAGGCATTGCGTCCGTCGATTCGACAATCGTCACGGACGGCTACTTCGACGCGATGGGCCTGGCAATCGTTGCGGGGCGCCACCCGCGTGCGGAGGAGAGCGACGCTGTCGTTGCCAATGAGACGCTCGCACGGCAGTTCTTTGGCGATCAATCGCCTATCGGCGCCACGCTGTCACTGGCAGGCGGAAAATCGGTCACCATCGTCGGCGTCGTCCGTGACGTTCGCGCGAAAGGCATCACCGTGCCGCCGCGACCGGCGCTCTACGAGGTCGATGACTCGAACTGGGGGCGCGGCACGGTGACCTATGTGGTGAGCTTTGGCGACGCCGCCCAGGCGCGCACGGGCTGGAGGAACGTCGTGCAGCAAGTCGATCGCATGGCCGTCGTCCTGGATTCCGGCTCGGTTGGCGATCGGCTGGATCGGTCTATACGAGACCGTACGTTCGCCACGCTCGTCGTGAGCCTGTTCGCGTTCGCGACGATCGTGGTGACCGCGCTCGGGCTCGCCGGCATCGTGGCGTACACGGTGGTGCGGCGGACGCATGACATTGCCGTCAGGCTGGCGATTGGGGCGGGGCGTCGACGCGTGATCGCCCTCGTTGTCCGTGACGCGCTCGCCGCCGGCACGTGTGGAGTCGTCGGAGGCCTCATCGCCTCGATCTGGCTGTCCAGAGGCCTCGACAGTCTCTTGTTCGGGGTTCGTCCGGCGGACCTCGCCATGCTTCTGCTGAGCGGCGTCAGCCTCCTTGGGATCGTGCTTGGCGCGGCCATCGTGCCGGCTCTACGGGCGGCCAGGATCGAGCCTGCGACCGCGCTGCGGATGGACTGATTAGCGCCCTGCGAACGTGTTGCAGCTCTTGATGTCGCCGGTCTCGAGGCCGCGGCGGAACCACGACACGCGATCGGCCGACGACCCGTGCGTGAAGCGCTCGGGCGCGACGCGCGCGCCGGCCATGCGCTGGATGCGATCGTCGCCGATCGCCGCCGCCGCGTTGAGCCCGCTCTCGACGTCGCCCTGCTCGAGGATGTTGCGCTGCGACGTCGAGTGGCCCCACACGCCGGCGTAACAGTCGGCCTGCAATTCCATCGCGACCGACAGCGCGTTGACCTGGCCGGGATTGGCTTCCTGCGCGCGTCGCACCTGGCCTTCGGTGCCCGTCAGCTTCTGCACGTGATGGCCGATCTCGTGCGCGAGCACGTAGGCCTGCGCGAACTCGCCCGGCGCGCCGAAGCGATCCTTCAACTCCTGATAGAAGCCAAGATCGATGTAGACCTTCTCGTCGCCGGGACAATAGAACGGGCCGGTCGCCGACTCCGCCATGCCGCACGCCGACTGCACCGCGTCGGTGAACAGTACGAGCTTCGCGTGCCGGTAGCCGCCGCCGAGGATCGACTCCCACGTCTGCTGCGCATCGTCGAGCACGAACGACACGAAGTCGACCATGCGCTCTTCTTCGGGGGACGACGGCCGGGCGGTGGTCGTCGTGGTCGCGGGCGCGTTGGGATCGCCGCCGCCTTCGTCGAGCACCGACAGGAAGTTCTGGCCCGTGACGAGGCTGAGGACGACGAGGATCGCGAGCCCGCCGAGACCGATGGGCGCGACGCGGCCGAATCCGCCGCCACCGAATCCTGCGTTCTGTCCTCGACGATCTTCGATGTCGGTGCTGCGTCCCCGCGATGACCACCGCATGGCTGGCCTCCGTCCGTTACGTTAGCACGCTGCCACAAAGTTCGAAGTTCGAAGTTCGAAGTTCGAAAGGCGTCCTCGAAAGCCGTCACGTCGTGCGCGCGTCTTGGTTCATCCGTGCGCGTACTGCCGCTTCGCGGTCGATGATCTCGCGCAAGGCGGCGTTGCCGCGCAGCAGGCTCTGGAAATCGCGGCGGTCGAGTCTGAGCAGCAGGCAATAGGACAGCGCCGTCACGTCGGCCTGGCGCGGCTGATTGAGCACCAGCGCCATCTCGCCGACGAAGTCGCCGCTCGTCAGCAGGATGCGCTGGCCGGCGGCCATGACCTCCAGCACGCCTGACGCGATGAAATACATCGCGTCGCCCGGATCGCCCGTTTTGATCAGCCGCTCGTCCGGCACCGCGAGCTGCGGGCGCAGCAGGCGGCTCAGCGCATCGAGCTGATCGCGATCGAGCCCTGCGAACATCGGCACGCGCGCGATGAGCGCACGCGTCTCCAGGCCGAGGTCCAGCCGCGGCCGCTCGAGCACCGCAGCGCGGGTCTCCTGAATCTCGCGCTGGAGCACGCCGAACAGCTCGGGGCCGATGACGTGCTCCTCGAAGAGCGATCGGTACTCGAGGTCCTCGCGCCGCAGCGCCAGCCGGCGCAGGAAGCGCTCCTCGAGCAGCGCCGCGTACTCCGGATACTGCGCGCCCATCGCCTCCAGCGCCGCGGACGTCATCGCCTGGCGCGTCGCGACGAGCTCGCGCAGGCGCGCGGCGATCGCGGGCGTGACTAACCGCGCCAGCGTGTCGTCGACGTACGGCGCGAGCTCTTCGAGCACGATGCGGCTCACCGACAGCCGCTCGAAGCGATCGGCGAGGCGATCGACGACGGGGCCGTCGACGCGGAAGCGGCGATGGAGCACGTGTGCCGCGCGGAACGCGCGCGAGAAGCCGACGACGGCCTGGCCGGCGTCGAGATAGGCCGTCGCCCCGCGCGTGCGCGCGCGATCCAGCAGGACGTCGAGATTGCCGAGCAGCTCTTCGACCGTGCGCCCCGACACCGTACGCGCATCGAAGTGCTCGAGCACGATCTCGCGCTCGCGCTGCGTCAGCGCCACGAGCCCGAGCCGCAGCTGTTCCTCGTCGGTGGCCACGAGCGCGGCCGACGCAGGCGCGATCGCCACCGGCGGGACGGCGGCGCTCGCCGATCGGTACGCGAGCGCCGTGCGGGCGATTAGCGCGTCGTTGACACGATATTGGCGGCCGATCCGCTCGACCGTGTCGGCGACGCGGCTGCGGGACAGCGTCAGCACCTGCGATCGCAGCGTCTGATCGAACGCGGACAGGCGATCCAGCCCGAGCCAGCGGATGACCGAGCGCAGCGTCAGTCCCGGCACGAGCAGCGAGAACAGCACGAAGCCCGTCGCCTGCACGCCGATGAAGCGCTTGACGTCGAGCGGAATGTCGGCGTGCTCGGTGACGGCGAGCGCCAGCGCGAGCGTCACCGCGCCGCGCAGGCCGCCCCACAGGATGACGACCTTGAACCGGGGATCGACGCGCTGCCCCAGATGGGCCGCGGTGATCAGCGGAAAGAGCCCGAAGAGGATCAGCGCCCGCGCCGCGAAGGCGGCGACGAGCACGACGAGCAGCGCGAGCGCGTCGTGCCAGCTCACGATGAAGTGCAGCTCGGCGTCGAAGAGCAGCTTGGGCACGAGCAGCGCGGCCAGTACGAAGATGAGCGAGCTGGCCCAGTACGCGAGCTGTTCCCAGAGATCGATGAGGAACCGCCAGTCGCTCGGGGGAATGCGCGGCGGGCCGATCGCGCCCATCACCAGGCCGGAGGTGACGGCGGCGATCACGCCCGACACGCCGAGCGCATGCTCGCCGATGATGTAGACGAGGTAGGGGAGGACGAGCGTCAGCGTCACCTGCGCGAGCCGCAGATCCTGGAACCACGGCAGGGCCGCGACGACGAGCCGCGTGGCCAGATAGCCGAGCGCGATGCCGCCGAGCAACGTCCTGACGAACGCCAGCGACGCCGACGCGAGGCTGGCGTCCTGCCGGCCGAGCAACATGCCGATCAGCACGGTGAACACGACGATCGCTGCCGCGTCGTTGAGCAGGCTCTCGCCTTCGACGAGCCGGCACAGGCGCGCGGGCGCGCCGACGTCGTGGAAGATGCTGATGACCGCGACGGTATCCGTCGTCGCGACGATCGACGCGAGCAGCAGGCACGCGATGACCGACACGCTCGCGAATGGCACCACCGCGATGCCGATGATGGCCGTGGCCACGAACACGGCGACGACGGCGAGCAGGAAGATCGGCGCGGCATCCTCGAAGACGCCTCTGATGTCCACGCTGAGCGACGACTGGAAGAGCAGGGCCGGCACGAACACGTACATGAACGTGTCAGCGGTGATAGGCAGATCGACGAACGCGTGCGCGAGCTCGCCGAGCACGCCGCCCGCGCCGCTGTGCAGCGCAAACGTCGCGCCGCCGCCGATGAGCGCGCCCATCATCGCGAACAGGATCGAGGCCGGCAGCGTCCACCGCGCGGCCAGGCGCTGGACGAAGCTGACGAGGATCAGCAGGCCGGCCAGCAGCAGCAGAATCGCGGGAAGGTTCATCGGCATCGTGCGGCCGACATTATTTCATCGGCCTTTGCGATTGCCTGTAACTTTGACGACGCTGCGGGGTTCGTCCCGCCGGAGAGGTGTGTCCGCGCGTGAACGCGCGCGCCGGATGCGGCGGAATCACGCAACTTCAGGGCGCGATCGCACGTCTCATCGGCAGTCCGTGGCCCGTAGCCCCAAGCCCCAAGCCCCAAGCCTATGAAACCCTACCGCCGCTGGATCATCGCCGCCGCCGTGTTCGTCGTCGCTGCTCTGACCTGGAGATTCACGGCCGGGGGCCGCTCGGGCGGCCCCATCGATCCGTCGAAGATCGCCACCGTCGAGAAAGGGACGATGGTGGTGTCGGTCGTCGCGACGGGCAAGATCGAGCCGATCACCAAGGTCGAGATCAAGTCGAAGGCCAACGGCATCATCGAGCGGCTGCACGCCGACGTCGATCAGGTGGTCGAGGCCGGGCAGGTGCTGGCCGAGCTCGATCGCGAGAACCTGCAGGCGGCGCTGCGCGAGGCGCGCGCCAATCTCGCGGCTTCCGAGGCCGGGCGCGACGCGGCGGTCGCGCAGCAGAAAAAGGCGGCGATCGAGGCCGAGTCGCCGGACGTCGAGCTGGCGCGCCGCAACTACGCGCGCGCGCAGCAGCTCTTCGCGCAGAAGCTGGTGCCGCAGTCCGGCCTCGACGAGACGAAGTCGGCGCTCGATCAGGCCGAGAACCGCGCCCGCGCGGCCGCCGGCCAGCTCGTCGTCGCAAAGGCGCTCGCCGTGCAGGCCGAGGCGAATGTGGCGCAGGCGCACGCCGCCGTGGAGCGCTCCGAAGAAGAGCTCGCCAACGCGACCATCCGCGCGCCGATCCGCGCGACCGTGCTCACGCGCGACGTCGAGATCGGCAGCCCCGTGTCGTCCATCCTCAACCTCGGCGCCAACGCGACGCTCGTCATGACGCTCGGCGACATCGAGAAGGTCTACGTCAAGGGCAAGGTCGACGAGGCGGACATCGGCCGCGTGCGCCTCGGCCAGGACGCGCGCATCACGACGGAGACGTTCCCCGATCGCGTGTTCAACGGCCGCGTCACGCAGATCTCGCCGATCGGCGTCGAGGCCGACAACGTGACGACGTTCGCCGTGGAAGTGTCGATCGACAATCCGGGCAAGGAGCTCAAGGCGAACATGTCGGCGAACGCGGAGATCGTGCTCGACGAATATCC
>CAZNMF010000316.1:0-3832 GCA_964573795.1 uncultured Solibacteraceae bacterium | reverse complement strand
CGCCGCGTACCGGACCTGGACGGCCCGGCCGCCGCGGCCCGCGCGCGCCGCCGCCGTGTAGTCCTCGCGGGCGGTGGCGAGCAGCGCCGACAACTGCGCGTGGTGCTCCTGGCGGTCGGCGTCGTGGTTGCGGACGGTCATCGTCGAGTCTGTGGTTGGGAAGGCCGGATCCGGCGGCGGAGGCCCGCCGGATCCGATGGTGTCGATTGTTCTAGAACGTAACGGTGAAGCCGACGCTGCCGACGACCTGCGCCGACTTCTCCTTGTCGATGTTGTAGCCCTTCAGCGCGTCGCCGAAGCCGTAGACCGTGACGCCGCCGTGGACGTCGCCGTGCGCCAGCGCGTGGCTGAGATTCACGCCCGCGCTGAAGTAGCCGAACGGCGTGTCGTCGCCGTCGGCGTCGAAGTAGTAGTCCTTCAGACCGAGGCCGAGCTTGACCGGGATCGTGATCGACACCGGTGCCTCGTCGCCCATCGGCACGGCCGGCGCGACGCCCAGCTCGAGATAGATGCCCTTGTCGTAGCCTTCCGGCTTGGCCAGCTCGAAGGCCACCGCCACCGACGGCGCCAGCGCGTTGGCGAACGACGTCGAGAACATCAGCTCGTGAATCGTGCTGTCGTCGATCTTCGGATAGGTATAGGCGGTGTAGGTGGCCTTGATGTTGTGCACCGTCGCGGCGGCGTAGAAGTCGGTCTCGTAGTAGCCGTACCCGGCGTCCTTGTTGCTGCCGGTGTGGAAGCTGTTGAAGAGGCCCACGTTGAACGACGCGTTCTCGCCCGCGATGGCCACGTCGATGAAGGGCTGAATGGTGAACGCGGGGTCGAACTCCTGGCGATAGCCGCGGAAGTAGTAGGCGGAGGGAATGTCCGCCCCGACGGTGCCGGTGACTTTCTTCGCCGGAGGTTCAGGTGCAGGGGCCGGTGCAGGCGCCGCCTGGTCGGCGGCGACCGCGAACGTCACGCCCGTGAAGGCGCCGGTGGTGTTGAGTCGAGCCTGGGCCGGTTCCTCCGCCCACGCCGACGTCGAGATCAATCCGGTGACGAAGATACCCAGCGCGATCTGCCTCATAGTTGATTCCTTGTCTCCTGTCGCCGCCCCGGGGGGCCGGGCCGCGACCGTTGGTGTCGCGCCGTGTAAGAGCAAGATGGGCGCCAAGGCGGCCGCCGGCCGCGCGCCGCGCAGAATCACCCGCATTTCCGCCCGTTTTCGCGCGTACGTCCCGGCGAGCCGCCTCGCGCGCGGAGACGTCAGAACCAGACATCTTTGTCGTACGTGGCGCGTCGCTCCACACGAACGTTGAAGATCGGACCGCCGGGTCGCGCGCGCCGGACGCATCCCTCCAGCCCTCGCCTGTCCGCAGATGCCCGACGCCGTCGAAAACGGACAAATATGTCAAGGACAGAAATCCGTCCACAGGATTGTCGTCTGGACGACCGCACCTCCCGCGCGCGGAGGGCCGAACCTTCAGGTTCGGCCGAAGAGCCAGCGGGCGGACCTGAAGGTCCGCCCCTCCATCGGAAACGGGGCGACCCGCTAGGCGCGGAAGAAGACGATCGTGACCAGGACGAAGACCGGCAGGAGAATGGCGCCGCTGTACGCGAGATAGCCGCCGAAGCTCGGCATCCGCACGCCGCGGGACTCGGCAATCGATCGGACCATGAAGTTCGGCCCGTTCCCGATGTACGAGTTGGCGCCCATGAAAACGGACCCGAGACTGATGGCGGTCAGAATGCGATGCGACACGCCGACAACCTCCGGCGTGAAGCCCTGCCCTTGCGCCAGCGCGAGAAACGTGAGGTACGTCGGCGCGTTGTCGAGAAACGACGACAGGCCGCCCGAGGCCCAGAAGAAGTGCCACGGCTGCGTCACGCCCAGTTCCGCGCCGTGCGCCCGCAGAATGTCGAGCGCCGGGATCATCGTCGCGAAGATGCCCGCGAAGATCACGGCGACCTCGACGATCGGATCCAGCGAGAAATGATTGGCCTTGTGCAGCGACGCCGGCGTTCGCGCGTACGACAGCGCCGCCAGCGCGATCATGACGGCCTCACGCCACGGGCTGTCGAGGAATGCCGCCGCGGCCACGATGCCGGCGAGCCAGATCAGATTCTCCGTGCCGCGGAGACGCAGCGGGGTGCGCTGCGTCCGATCCGCCTGGAGCCGCTGCAGCGGCTCCTTCGTGTGCGCGCGCGAGTCCCAGACGAAGTAGATCGCCAGCAGCACGGCCGTCGTGAACCCCCACGCCGGCGCCAGCCGCAGCGTCCAGGTGAACGGCACGCCCTGCAGGTAGCCGAGGAACAGCGGCGGATCACCCAGCGGCGTCAGACAGCCGCCGACGTTCGACACGAGGAAAATGAAGAAGATCACCGTGTGCACGACGTGCCGGCGCTCGCTGTTGGTGTGCAGCAGCGGACGGATCAGCAGCATCGAGGCCCCGGTCGTCCCGATCAGCGACGCCACGATCGCGCCGACGGCCAGGAACGCCGTGTTGACGAGCGGCGTGGCCTCGAGATCGCCGTCCATCTGCACCCCGCCCGAGATCACGAACAGGCTGCCCAGCAGCGTCATGAACGACACGTACTCCGCGGCCGTGTGCGGCAGGACCGCTGGCGCGTGCCGCGCATACAGCACGAGCACCGGCACGCCGAGGACGGCTGACACGCCGAGCTTGCGTCCGTTCGATTCCCAGAAGTGCGGCGCGACGAGCGGAATGACGGCGATGCCGAGCAACAAGCTGGCGAACGGGACGATCCAGATCAGGGAAGGCAGGAACGCCGTGTGCTCCACGGCGTGGGATTAAACCACGAAGACGCGCGCGCGCAGCGAAATCGCCGAAAATGTCGCGTTTCCGGCGCGGCGCTACGCCCGGAAGCGATCGCGATCGATCCCGAGCTTGCGGATCTTGTAGCTGATGATGCGCTCGGTCGAGTGCAGCAGCTTGGCGGCCTTCGACGCGTTGCCGCGTGCGGTCTTCAGCGCGTCCTGAATCAGCGTCTTCTCGTACGCCGCGACGGAGTCGGCCAGCGACACGTCCTGCACCGTGCCCGACGCCTCGGCCGTCTGCAGCGTCGGCGGCAGGTGGTGCGGATGGACGACGCTGCCGTCGCAGACGAGCACGGCGCGCTCGATCGCGTTCTCGAGCTCGCGTACGTTGCCCGGCCAGTGATAGCTCATCAGCATGTCGATCGCCGGCGTCGAGATGCGTTTGACCTGATGGCCGTGCTCGATCGAGTACTTCTCGAGGAAGTGATCGACGAGCAGCAGGATGTCCGGCTTGCGCTCGCGCAGCGGCGGCACGTAGATCGTGAAGACGTTCAGGCGATAGTGCAGGTCCTCGCGGAACGTGCCGGCCGCGATCGCCTTCTCGAGATCCTGGTTCGTCGCCGCGATGAGCCGCACGTTCACTTTGATCGGCTCGGTGCCGCCGAGGCGCTCGAACTCGCGCTCCTGCAGCACGCGCAGCAGCTTCACCTGCGTCGACAGGTTGATGTCGCCGATCTCGTCGAGGAACAGCGTGCCCGCTTCCGCGAGCTCGAAGCGGCCCTTCTTGCGCGCCTGCGCGCCGGTGAACGCGCCCTTCTCGTAGCCGAACAGCTCGGACTCGATGAGCGAGTCGGGCAGCGCGGCGCAGCTCACCTTGACGAACGGCTTCTTCGCGCGCGGCGAGCTGTAGTGGATCGCGTGCGCGATGAGCTCCTTGCCCGTGCCGGACTCGCCGCGGATGAGCACCGTCGTGTTCGTGCGGGCGACGCGCGCGATCTGCTCGTAGACCTGCCGCATCGGCCCGCTCGTGCCGACGATGCGCGAGAAGTCGTAGCGCTCGCGCAGCTCCTC
>CAZNMF010000315.1:0-16264 GCA_964573795.1 uncultured Solibacteraceae bacterium | reverse complement strand
CGTTGGCCGCAAGGTCGACGGCAGGCAAAACCCCGCATGGAGCAAGGCCAAATAGGGAGGCGCTCGAGGACGGCCCGTCCGAAGCCTCCGGGTAGGCCGCTCGAGCCCGCCAGCAATGCCGGGCCTAGAGGAATGGTCGTCATCCTGAGCGAGGCTGCGCGTGCGCAAGCACGCGCGGCCGAGTCGAAGGGACAGAATTCGGCTTACGACACGCTGCGGCGGATCTAATCACGCAGGAAGGGATGGACACGGCATGCGCGTGGGACGAGTGACGGTCACGATGACCACCGCGATCGTGGCGCTGTTCGCGGTGGCGCTCACGGGCGCGCAGCGGGATGGCGCGGCACCGGCGGCGCCGCCGGCCGCGCAGGGCGGCCGCCAGGGAGGCCGCGGCGGACGCGGCATCCAGATTCAGCCCGGCCAGGAGTGCCCGCCCGGCACGACGGAAGTCCGGCCTCGCACGTGCCAGGCCCCCGAGTATCCGCCTCCGTCGATCACGGACTATCGCCCGACGTCGACGCTCGTCACCGACGCCCATCTCGTCCCCAAAGCCAAATTTCCCGTCGTCGACATCCACGGCCATCCGGGCAACCTGTCCACGCCGCAGGCGCTCGAGGCGCTCGTCGCGGAGATGGACAAGCTGAATCTGCGCGTGATGGTCAGCGCCAACAACTCGACGGGCCAGGCGCTTCGCGCGCAGATCGAGAACGTCGCCAAGAGCCCGTACAAAGATCGCGTCCGCATCCTGGCCGGTATCGATCTGCGCAACGTGGGGCCGGGATCCGGCGCGAAGGCGGCGGCCGAGCTGGAGGCCGACATCAAGGCCGGCGCCGTCGGCGTCGGCGAGGTGTCGAAGGCCTTCGGCCTGACGATCCGCAAAGCGGACGGCTCGCGCCTGCGCGTCGACGATCCGGAGCTGGATCCGATCTGGGACGAGCTCGCGACGCTCGGTCTTCCGGCGTTCATCCACACGGCAGAGCCGCAGGAGTTCTTCCAGCCGCTCGACATGCACAACGAGCGCTGGCTGGAGCTGTCGCTGTTCCGCGATCGCCGCCACTACGAGGCGGGCGACGTCAGCTTCGAAGAGCTGATGACGGAGCGCAACAACCTGTTCAAGCGGCACCCGAAGACGCAGTTCATCGCCGCGCACTTCGGCTGGCACGCCAACGACCTGGCTCGAGCCGCGAAGATGCTCGACGACTATCCGAACGTCGTCACGGAAGTCGGCGCGATTCTCTACGACCTCGGCCGCCAGCCGCGCGCGGCGCACGATTTCTTCGTGAAGTACCAGACGCGGATCCTGTTCGGCAAGGACTCGTTCCAGCCCGAGGAGTACCCGTACTACTGGCGCGTCTTCGAAACGAGGGACGAGTACTTCGATTACTATCGGAACTATCACGCGTTCTGGAAGCTCTACGGCATGGATCTCCCCGACGACGTGCTGAAGAAGCTGTATTTCCAGAACGCGCTGCGCGTCGTGCCTGGGCTGCCGCAGACCGGCTGGCCGCGATAACTCACCGAGGGCGTATTTGGCGACCTATCTCGTGACGGGCGGTGCGGGCTTCATCGGCTCGCACCTGGTTGAAGAACTGCTCCGGCGCGGCGAGCGCGTGCGGATCCTGGACAACTTCTCGACGGGCCGGCGCGAGAACCTGCCTCCCGGCGACGCGTGCGATCTCGTCGAGGGCGACGTGGCGGACCCGGCGATCGCCGTCCGCGCCGTCGCCGGCTGCGACTTCGTCCTGCACCAGGGCGCCATCCCGTCCGTGCCGCGCTCGATCAAGGAGCCGCTGGCGACGCATCGCGCCAACATCGACGGCACCGTCAACATCCTCGTGGCCGCGCGCGATGCCGGCGTCAAGCGTGTGGTCTTCGCCGGGTCGTCGTCGGTGTACGGCAACTCGGCCGTGCTGCCGAAGCGCGAGGACATGCGGCCGTCGCCGCTGACGCCGTACGCCCTCCAGAAGCTGGTCGGCGAGCAGTACTGCCAGTTGTTCACGCAGCTCTACGGCCTCGAGACGGTCGTCACGCGGTACTTCAACGTCTTCGGCCCGCGCCAGCAGCCGGGCTCGCCGTACTCGGGCGTGATCTCGCTCTTCATCGAAGCGCTCGCGACCAACTCGGCGCCGACGGTCTACGGCGACGGCCGGCAGACGCGCGACTTCACGTACGTCGGCGACGTCGTGAACGGCGTGCTGCGGGCGTGCACGGCGCCCAAGGCCTCGGGCGAAGTGATAAACGTCGCCGCCGGTGGGCGCGTCTCGCTGCTCGAGCTGATTCGCGCGCTGCAGCACATCCTCGGTACGAACGTCGAGCCCGTGTTCAAACCGTCGCGCGAAGGCGACGTGCACGACTCGCAGGCCGACATCTTCAAAGCCCGGCAATTGCTGAGCTTCGAGCCCTCCACGCTGTTCGAGGACGGGCTGCGGAAGACGGTGGACTGGTATCAACGCGCGCGTTCCGCCGCCGGATCGCGCGTCTGATTCCCGGTCACGCCGGCTCGCGCAGGGCTTCCGGGCCAATACCGCGGGGGCTCTCTCGGTCTGGTCGCTCGACGACGGCAAGCAGTTGACCCCAATATTGTTCCGTAGCCCGAGTCGATTCGCAGAGAGCAGTTTCTGTCAATTGGCAGTCGGGTGCGCCGCATGGTCGATCACCAGGACGGCCTGCGGCGCTTCGGTCCGTTCGAGGCGCAATCCGAGCTGCTCGGGCAGGACGGAGAAGATCGATGGCAGCGCGGTGCCGTCGAATGGATTTGGGCCGGATGGCGGGGGAGGAAGCATGATTTCGGCCGTGAACTCCATGTCACCGTCGAAGGCACCGGACAGGCCGGTGCTGTTGATGACATGCCGTCCGAGGTACGCCGACAGCATGACCGCGAACTCGTCCATCGTCACGCCGCGCAACGCCTGATAGGCGCGGCTAGAGCCGATTGGCGCGGTCGGTGCCGGGCCGAAGAATCCGCATCGTGTATCAGCTCCAGATGCGGCTTCGCGCGCCTGACCGGCGGCGATTGCGTTACAGGCCGCCTCCGAGCGACGCAGTTGCGGTCCCAAGCGACCCGGCCTCGCCATCGACAATCGAAACGCGGGCCCTGGCCGTTGCTCGACGTGCGTCTGCACCTGAAAGCGTTCGGCAAGAAGCGCGCGCAGCATCGCGCGGATTTCGACGGGTGACGCATCGCGCCCAGCCGTCGCGTTGATATCGAAGCGATCGGACAGGAGCCAGTCGGGACCACCTCTGACCTCGAACGGCTCCAGCGACCGGCTCCTGGCTGCCGGCGTGTATGCGAGCCGGATGAACACGGCGAGCGGCAGGTTGGTCGCGACATATCGGCCGTTTGGCAGAACGTCGTCCGTTCCTCCCTGGCGACCAGACCTGTTCAACCGGACCGACGCCGCTTCAAACGCCGCCGCGCCTGCAATCGGATCCGACGGGATATCGGCAGAGGTCTGCGCGGCGGTTACCTGGGTGCGGGGCGTCGCTCGTCCGACGCCATAACCAATCGGTCCGGCAACGACGCCGACGAAGGTCAGCAGCACCGCCGCTTTCCTCCATCCGCGCAGGGGATCGGGCGGCACACCTCGCAGAATGCCTTCGATTCTTGCCGTGATATTCGACCCCGTCACACCAGCCACGCACGCCACGGGAGAGGTGACATAGATCGCGCAGGTCTTGACGATCGCTCGAGCGTAGGTCGCGGGCGCATGCCCCTCCGCCAGGACCGCCTCGTCGCACGCGCGTTCCCGCTCTGCAAGAAGGCGGGCGCCAATCAGCCATACCACCGGATGAAACCAGAAGACGACTTCCGTCAGCATGTGCAGCGCGGCGGTCAAGTTGTCCCGGCCGCGCACATGACAACACTCGTGGGCGAGAACCGCCTGCAACTCGGCTGGTTTCAATTGCTCGACGATACCGTTCGGGAGCAGCAGCACGGGACGCCGCCACCCGATCACGCCAGGCTCGAGCACACCCGGCGCAGAACGAAGCTCCAGTCCCCGCGGCGGTTCGAGGCCGATCACGGTCAGCGGCGTGCTGGCATTCAGCGCAACTTGCACGCGCTTCCAGAGGCGATAGCGCATGGCAGCCATGACCAGGCTGCCGGCGATCCACACCGCTGCCGCCACAGCGCCCAGCCCGACCGCAAGGCGCGTTGTGGTGGTGAAAGGGACGATTGCTGCGCTTGTCGTGACACGGTTCGACGCCCACAGGGAGTCGAGCGTGCTCGATGCGAAGGAGGGGACCAGGCCCAGATCGACGCTTCGCGGAACGACCAGTCCGATCGCCGCGCCCACTCCGACGAGCGCAGAGAACGGGACGAAGAATTTCAGCGATGCCGAGAGCCACAGCCCATAGCGGATGCGGGCGCTGCTCCGGCGAAGTAGCCGCGTCAGAAGGAACACGACGAGCACGAAAAGCGTGGACTCCACCATGTGACGAGTGACGCGAGCAGGAGACCAATTCCGATAGTCGACGACGGGTCTCAACGCAGTCGCCATGACGTGAGCCGCCGGCCAAAATGATGCTGGCGCCGCGGTGGCCTCGAGGGGCCCTTGCGTCGCTCTCATGTCAGCCCTGTCGCCTGCCGCGTGCTCGTTGGGCCGGCTGTTCGAGCGCCCGGGAAATCCGTGTCCGAGCGAATTGACCGTCCTGCCAGACGCTTCTGCAGGCAGGCTCGACGGAGACACGTTCGACAGCGGCAGGCTCGCCAGGACGCCCCATAGGACGGCGTGGATCACGAGCGACCCGACGGCGCCTGCCAGCGCATGTGGGCGTGCACGGATCATCGCTTTTTCCTCTCGGCGCGTTTCTGCTGTTCAACGCGTCGAATCGTTGCTTCCAGCGCACGCACGTCATCCATGGTCAGGTGCCCGGATTCGGCCAGCTGCGCCATCATCGGCTGCGCCTTGCCGCCAAAGAAGCTCAGGATTTCGTCGAGCAGCCGATGCCGCGCGAAGTCACGAGCAATGGTTGGCTCGAAGATGTGCGCGTTGCCAATCTTCCGAACACGCCGCAGGACGCCGCGGGTTTCCATCCGATACACGGTCGTCTGGATCGTGGTGTAGGCCGGTCGCGGCTCCGGAAAGGCCTGCTGAATCTCACGAATCGACACCGGTCCGTGCGACCAGAACACTTCCAGAATCCGCAGCTCGAGACGAGTCAGATTGGGGCGCGCCATTGCCAGACCTACTATCCAACTGCAAGTTCTACTACAAGATAGTAGATCAGATCAAGTGGAGAGAAGTCGCGCGCCGCTGACGCGCGGCGTGCGGCTTCTGCCTTCGGGCCGGCAACCGTCGTTGCCCCTCACGTCTCGATCGCGCGTGGCGCGGGTAACTGCGGGCTTCCTTTGCGACGAATCGCGATCCTCCGTTCGCGCAGCAGTCTCGCGTGGCGGTCGGACTAGCCGCATCGACTCAATCACTTAGCGTGCGATCCCGCAGGCGCCGTGCCCGGCTGGCTTGGTGCTTGCCTTCTTCCCGGGCGCGGACGCGTCGAAGCCATGTCGGCGATCGGCGGCGGCCGCAGCAATCCGAGGGAGGGACCATGATTCGTACGAAGGTTGCGGCCGGCGCGCTGGCGCTCGCCTTGATGACCGCAGGCATCGGCGCGTCGCCGCTGATCGCCGCCATGCAGGACACGAAGACGCCGGCGTCGGCCAGCACGACGCCGATGACGCTCGTGAACCTGAACTCCGCCACGAGTGACGAGCTGCAGAAGCTGCCCGGTGTCGGCCCGGCGCTGGCCGCACGCATCCTCGATTACCGCCAGAAGAACGGCGGCTTCAAGAAGATCGAAGACCTGATGAACGTCAAGGGCATCGGCGAGAAGGCGTTCCTCAAGCTCAAGCCGCAGATCACGGTCACGCCGGTGCGCGTGGCGGAGCGCTGATGCGGGCCGCGAGCGGGAGCGGCGCCGGCACCGCGGGTTTCTGCTGGGTCGACGTGCTCCTCGCGATGGCCCTGGCAGCGACGATGGCCGCGATGGCGGTGCCGCTCACCGCTCGCACGATCGACGCCACGCGGGCGCGCGACGCGGCGGCGTTCATTGCGGGCCGGATCCGCCTCGCGCGTCAGGACGCCGCGGCCACCGGGCATGCCGTGGCGATCGTCTTCGACGAAGGGCCGCGCGGATGGAGCCTGCGCGTCTGTCGCGACGGCAGCGGCAACGGCGTGCGCCGCGCCGACATCGCCTCCGGGCGCGATCGCTGCATCGCCGGACCGTGGGCGCTGGCCGATCTCTTCCCTCGTCTGACTGTCGCACTCGATGCGTCGCTACCGGGCATCGATAACGACGATGGGGGAGGGGATGCGGTGCGTTTCGGGCGCGGAGCGATGGCGAGCTGCTCCAATGACGGCGGCTGCACGCCCGGCACGATCTTTCTCCGCGGCGCTTCCGGCGATCAGTACGCCGTGCGCGTCGGCGGCACGACCGGGCGCACGCGCACGTTGCGTTTCGATCCGGCGACGGCCACGTGGGGACCGGGGTGAGCCCGTTTCGTCTTCGCACCGGACGCGACTTCGTGCTGCTCCGCGAGGACGACACCGGCGTCGAGATCGAGAGCGGCGCGCGACTCTCGCCCGGCCGGGTCGTCGAGATTCTGTCGCCCGAGCGGACGCGGCGCGCGGTCGTCTGGTCCTGGTGGCTCGTCACCGTGGGTAGCTCCGGCCCCGTCTATCGCGGCGCCTGTCGCTGGACGCGATGACCACGGGCACGGTCTACCCGGACGAGAAGACGAGGAGGCCGTGCGTGCGCGTTACGTCATCTCGTTGTGATGTTGGCAGCGTTGTTGAGTACGCGATGCCCGGGAGGAAGCCTTCATGCTCGTCGGCAACAGCATCGTGATGCAGAGCTTGCGGCACCAGGTGGCGCGCATCGCGCGGACGCCGTTTACCGTGCTCATCGAAGGAGAGAGCGGGGTGGGGAAAGAGCTCGTCGCGCGGGAGGTGCACGTTCGCAGCACGCGTCTCCACGGGCCGTTCGTCGCGGTCAACTGCGCGGCGCTGGTGGAGACGCTCGTCGAGACGGAGCTCTTCGGCATCGAGGAGCGGACCGCGACGGGCGTGCGCGGCCGGCGGGGCAAGTTCGAGCTGGCCAACGGCGGGACGCTGTTCCTGGACGAAGTCGGCGACTTGTCGCCGACGGTGCAGGCCAAGCTCCTGCGCGTGCTGCAGGACATGACCGTCGAGCGGGTCGGCGGGCACGACTCGCGCGTCGTGGACACGCGCATCGTGGCCGCGACCAACCGGAAGCTCGGCGAGATGGTGCGGGCCGGCCGGTTTCGTGCGGACCTCTACTATCGGCTCGCCGGCGTCGAGGTGGAAGTGCCGCCGCTGCGCGATCGGCGCGACGACATTCCGCTGCTGGCGGCGCACTTCCTGCGGTTGTATGCGCGGGCGGCGCCGCTGACCGTCAGCCCGTTGGCGATCGAGGCCATGTTGGCCTACGAGTGGCCCGGCAACGTGCGTCAGCTCGGCCGTGTGATCGAGCGCGCCGTGGCGTTATCGTCGACGACCGAGATTGTCGTGGGCGATCTGCCCGACGCGATCGCGCAGCGTCCGTTCGTGCCGCGCGCCGATCTGATTCCGCTCGACGGCACGCTTCGTTCGTGGAGCAGCCGTTATGCGCGCGCCGTGCTCGCCCAGTGCGAGGGCAACAAAAAGCGCGCGTGCGACATCCTCGACGTCAGCTATCACACGCTCAAATCGCTGATCGAGCACGTGCCCGAAGACGAAATCTCGCGACGACGGGTGGCGGCGCTGGCGGCGGAGGCGGTCGAGAACTCGGTCGCGTGAGCGTCGATGATGCGGGTATGGCGATGTGGGAGGGCGAACCTTGACCCGTCTGGGGCGGGATAGTACCTTGAGGGGGCCGTTGGGGCGCGGACGCGTCAGAGCGGCGTCCCACGATGTCCGTCAGCTCGCCCGGTCTCAAGCGAACCCCTCTTCACGCCACGCATCTCGCGAGCGGTGCCCGCATGGTCGACTTCGGCGGGTGGGAGATGCCTGTCGAGTACACCGGCATCACCGACGAGCACGTTGCCGTCCGCACGCGCGCCGGCGTCTTCGACGTCAGCCACATGGGGCAGATCGAGCTGGCCGGCACCGACGCGCTCGCGGCCGTCCAGGCGTTGACGAGCAACGACGCGTCGCGGCTGGCGGTCGGGCAGGCTCAATACTCGGCGTTGACGACCGAGGCGGGGACGTTCGTCGACGACATTCTCGTCTATCGTCTGGCGGCCAACCACTTCCTGCTGGTGGTCAACGCCGCCAACGCCCAGAAGGACTACGCCTGGATTTCCGCGCGCGTCTCCGCGCGAGGTGGCGACGTCGCGGCCGTCGACACCAGCGCGCGGTATGCGTTGATCGCGCTGCAGGGGCCGGCGTCGCTGCCCATTCTCCGGGAGTTGACGACGATCGAGCTGGAGGGGATGCGGTACTACTGGTTTGGCGCGGGCGAAGTCGCGGGGGTGCGGGCGACGGTGTCGCGGACCGGCTACACGGGCGAAGATGGATTCGAGATTTTCGTCCCGCCCGGCCAGGCGCCGCGTGTGTGGCAGGCGCTGCTGCAGGCCGGCGCCGCCTACGACATTCGGCCCTGCGGTCTCGGCGCGCGCGACACGCTGCGCCTCGAGGCCTGCATGCGTCTCTACGGCAACGAGATGGACGAGACCGTCAGCGTGCTCGAGGCCGGGCTGGAGTGGATCGTCGCGTGGCAGAAGCCGGACTTTCCCGGCGCGGCGCCGTTGCGCGCACAAAAAGCGGCGGGTGTCACGCGCCGGCTCGTTGCGTTCGAGATGATCGACCGTGCGATTGCGCGCCACGGCCATCCTGTCGTTGCCGATGGCGCGCCGGTGGGCGTCGTGACCAGCGGGACGCAGACGCCGACGGTCAAGAAGGCGATCGGCATGGCGATGGTGCCCGTCGCGCTGACTGCAGTCGGCAGCGAGTTGCAGATCGATGTGCGCGGCCGGTGTGTCCGGGCGCGCGTCGTTCCGGAGCCGTTCTACAAGCGGCCGCGGCCCGCGCGCGGCGGCCACTGAAACACTCTCGAGGAGCCGTGATGTATCCGACCGATCTCAAGTACACGAAAGATCACGAGTGGGTGAAGATCGGGGCGAACGAGGCCACGGTCGGCATCACCGATTTTGCGCAAGGTCAGCTTGGCGACGTGGTCTTCGTCGAGCTGCCGGCCGTGGGACGTCAGGTCAAGCAGGGCGAGATCTTCGGCACGATCGAGTCCGTGAAGGCGGTCTCCGAGCTGTTCTCGCCGGTTTCGGGCGAGGTCATTGCCGTCAACGACGAGCTCGGCGTGCATCCCGAGCAGGTCAACGCGCGGCCGCACGAGGCGTGGATGATCAAGCTGCGTCCGACGGCCGCCGGCGAAACGGACACGCTCCTCGACGCGGCCGCCTACACGGCGCTCGTCAAGTAGGCCGATCACGTGTCGACGAGGTTCCAGTCCAGGCACATCGGGCCGCGCGAGGCGGACGTCGACGTCATGCTGCGCGCGGTCGGCGCGTCGTCGCTCGACGCGCTGATGACATCGATCCTGCCGGCGGACATCCGGCGCCGCACGCCGCTGTCCCTGCCCGAGGCCGAGTCGGAGGCGCAGTATCTCGCGCGCCTTCGCACGATCGCCGCGCAGAACCGCCTGTGGCGCAGTTACATCGGCCTCGGCTACTACGGCACGCACACGCCCGCGGTCATCCTGCGCAACGTGCTCGAAAATCCCGGCTGGTACACGCCGTACACGCCGTATCAGGCCGAGATTGCCCAGGGCCGTCTCGAATCGCTGCTCAATTTCCAGACGATGGTGTCGGAGTTGACGGGGATGGAGGTGGCGAACGCGTCGCTATTGGATGAGGCGACGGCGGCGGGGGAGGCGGTCGCGCTGATCCTGCGCGTGCAGCGGCGCACGGCGCCGGCGACGGTCGTGGTCTCCGAGCGGATCTTTCCGCACGTGCGCGACGTGCTCGTGTCGCGGATGCAGCTGCTCGGCGTCACCGTCGTCTCGGGCGATGTCGAGCGGATGGCGTTGCCGGAGGGCGTCGCGGCGGTCTACGTGCAGTCGCCGGACGAGCGCGGGGCGATCGTCGATCTGCGGCCGATTGCCGAGCGGGTCCATGCGGCTGGCGCGTTGCTGGCGGTCGGGACCGACCTGCTCGCCTGCACGCTGATGGCTCCTCCCGGCGAACAAGGCGCGGACGTCGTGGTCGGCAATGCGCAGCGGTTCGGGGTGCCGCTTGGCTATGGCGGGCCGCACGCGGCGTTCTTCGCGACGCGCGAGCAGTACGTGCGTCAGGCACCGGGGCGGATTATCGGGGTGTCGGTCGACTCGCGTGGGCGCCGCGCGTATCGGATGGCCTTGCAGACGCGCGAGCAGCACATCCGGCGCGAGAAGGCGACGTCGAACATCTGCACCGCGCAGGCGCTGCTGGCGAATATCGCGGCGTTCTACGGCGTGTATCACGGGCCAGTGGGCCTGCGCGCGATTGCCGCGCGGGTGCACGACGGGGCCGTGCGGCTCGCGGCGGCGGTGAAGGGCGCAGGATGGTCTGTCGCGGGCGGCGCGTTCTTCGACACCATCCGCATCGAAGCGGAGCCGGCGGCGATCGCGCGGCTCCGGCAGGCGGCCGAGCGACGCGAGATCAACTTCCGCTATCCGGAGTCGGGCGTCGTGCAGATCGCGCTGGACGAGACCGTCGAAGAGCGCGACGTGGCGGACATTGCCGCGGCGTTCGGCGAGGCGTCCGGCAACGTGGCGACGGTCGCGGCGGCCGGCAGCGGGGCAAGCGCGATCCCGCCGGCGCTGCGCCGCACGTCACCGTTCCTGACGCATCCGGTCTTCAACGCGCATCATTCCGAGACGGAGATGATGCGGTACATCCGCCAGCTCGAGCGCAAGGATCTCGGCCTGGACACGGCGATGATCCCGCTCGGCTCGTGCACGATGAAGCTCAACGCGGCGGCCGAGATGCTGCCGATCACGTGGCCGGAGCTCTCGCGGCTGCACCCGTTCGTGCCGGTCGAGCAGGCGGCGGGGTTCCAGCAGATCTTCCGTGAGCTCGAGGCCTCGCTGGCCGCGGTCACGGGCTTCTCGGCGGTGTCGCTGCAGCCCAACTCGGGCGCACAGGGCGAGCTGGCCGGGCTGCTGGTCATCAAGGCGTATCACGCGTCGCGAGGCGACGCGGGTCGCAACGTCGTCTTGATCCCGCAGTCCGCGCATGGCACCAATCCGGCGAGCGCGGCCATGGCCGGGATGGCCGTGGCGATTGTCGCCTGCGACGAACGAGGGAACATCGACGTCGGCGATCTGCGGCAGAAGGCGGAGGCGCATCGCGAGCGGCTCGCGTGTCTGATGGTCACGTATCCGAGCACGCACGGCGTGTTCGAGACGCGCATCCGCGAAATCTGCGCGATCGTCCACGAGCACGGCGGCCAGGTGTACATGGACGGCGCGAACATGAACGCGCAGGTCGGGCTCACGAGTCCCGCGGACATCGGCGCGGACGTCTGCCATCTGAACCTGCACAAGACGTTCGCGATCCCGCACGGCGGCGGCGGGCCTGGCATGGGGCCGATTGCGGTCGCCGCGCACCTCGCGCCGTTTCTGCCGGGACATCCGCTGGTCAAGACGGGGGGCGCGCAGGCGATCGCGCCGGTGGCGGCGGCGCCGTGGGGCAGCGCGAGCATCCTGCTCATCTCGTACGGCTACATCCGCATGCTGGGCGCGGCCGGCATGACGAGGGCCACCGAGATCGCGATGCTCAACGCGAACTACATCAAGTCGCGGCTCGAGCACGCGTTTCCGGTTCTCTACACGGGCGCCCAGGGCCGCGTCGCGCACGAGCTGATCTTCGATCTGCGTCCGGCCAAGGCGCGCACGGGCATCGACGAGCAGGACGTCGCAAAGCGGCTGATGGACTACGGCTTCCACGCGCCGACCGTGTCATTTCCGGTCGCCGGCACGCTGATGGTCGAGCCGACCGAGAGCGAGCCCAAGGAAGAGCTCGATCGCTTCTGCGACGCGATGCTCGCGATTCACGCGGAGCTCGAGGCGGTGGCCATGGGACACGCCGACCCGCTCGACAACGTCCTCAAGCACGCGCCGCATCCAGCCGAGGACGTCACGGCGACCGACTGGCCGCATCGGTACTCACGCGAACAGGCCGCGTATCCGGTGCCGGGCCTGCGCGCGCACAAATTCTGGCCGGCGGTGTCGCGAATCGACAACCCCTACGGCGATCGCCATCTCGTCTGCGCGTGTCCGCCCATCGAGGCGTACGCAGACGATGTGACGGTGTGAGGGCTGCCATGTCACGCACGTTGTCTGCTGTCGCTATGCTCGCGTCCGCGCTGACGGTGGGTGTCATGGCGCGCCAGCAGCCGCCGGCTGCTCCCGCGCCGCCGCTCGTGCGCGAGGGTGTGACGACGAAGATCTCCGAGCACGTCTACGTCATTCCCGACGGCTCCGTGCCTCTCGTCCCCAACGTCGGGATCGTCGTGGGCGCGAATGCGACGCTGGTGGTCGACACGGGGTTGGGGCCGCGCAATGCGGAGACGGTGCTGAAGGAAGTTGCGAAGGTCAGCACGAACACGAAGCTGTACCTGGTCGCGACGCACTTTCATCCCGAACACGCAGGCGGCGCCACCGCATTTCCATCGTCGACGACGTTCATCGTGTCGGACGCGGAGCAGAAGGACCTCGACGAGCTCGGCGCGGGCATGATGACGAATTTCTCGCGGATCTCGCCGGTCCACGCGGACCTGCTGCGCGACGTCACGCTGCGCAAGGGCGACGTGCACTTCGCGAGCGAGTACCGCGTCGACCTGGGCGGCGGCGTGACGGTCGAGTTGCGGTGGGTCGGCCCGACGCACACGCGTGGCGACACGGTGGCGTTCGTCACGCCCGACCGCGTCCTGTTCTCCGGTGACGTCGTCATGAACCGCGCGTTCCTGGCGTTCGGCGCGCAATCGAGCACGGCCGCGTGGTTGAAGGCGTTCGACACGCTCGAAGCGCTGCGGCCCGCGCGGATTGTGCCGAGCCACGGGCCGATGGGCGACGCGTCGCTGATTCCGGAACAGCGCGCGGTCGTCACCGCGATTCTCGCCAAGGTGCGCGCGCTGAAGGCGCCGGGCCAGACCGTCGATCAGGCGGTGCCGGTGATCACGTCCGAGATCCAGGCGCAGTATCCGACCTGGACATCGCCTGCGCGTATCGGCGCCGCCGTGCGCGCGACGTACGCGGAAGCGCCATGATTGCAAACTTCGAACTGCGAACTTCGAACTTCGAACTGAACATCGCGCCGCAGGCGCTAGCCCCGTTCCATGCGCCTGCTTGACACCGCTCAAATGCGCGAGGCCGATCGCCGGACGATCGACGACGCCGGCATTCCGTCCGTCGTGCTCATGGAGAACGCGGGACGCCAGGTCGTCGCGGCGATCGAGGCGCGGTTCGACGATCTCGAGCACTGGCGCATCGCCGTGCTGTGCGGCCCCGGCAACAATGGCGGCGACGGCTTCGTCGCGGCCCGCGTCCTCGCCGAACAGGGCATGTCGGTCGGCGCCTTTCTGTTGGGCCGCGCGGCCGACGTCAAAGGCGATGCTCGCACGACGCTCGCCAGCCTCCGCAATCTGGGCCACGACGTCGTCGAGATTGGCGACGCGGCGGCGTGGGAGCTGCACGGCCGGCGCGTGCTCGACGCGGATCTGATCATCGACGCGCTGTTCGGGACCGGCCTGCGTGGGCCGCTGACCGGACTGGCGGAGACGATTGTCGCCGACGTCAACGCGTCACCGAAGCCGGTCGTCGCGATCGATCTCCCGAGCGGCGTGTCTGCGGACGGGCCGAACGTGCCGGGACCGGCGATCGACGCGATCATGACGGTCACGCTGGCCGCGCCGAAGCTGCCGCTCGTGCTGCCGCCGGCCGAGCAGCTCGCGGGCGCGCTCGTCATCGCGGACATCGGCATCCCCGACGCGGTCATCGACGCGATCGATGGGCCGCGAACGGAGATTCTCTCGCGCGAGTCGATGCGGTCGCTCATCGTGCCGCGCGCGCACGACTCCCACAAAGGCACCTACGGCCGCGTCCTCGTCGTCGCCGGATCGCGCGGGAAGAGTGGTGCGGCGCATCTTGCCGCGATGGGCGCGCTTCGCTCTGGCACGGGATTGGTGACCGTCGCAACGCCCGCGTCCGTCCTGCCCATCGTCTCGGCGCTCGGCGCGGAGTACATGACACTGCCGCTCGACGAATCCGCAGACGGCATCGTCGCCGAGTCCGCGGTCGACACCGTGCTCGCGTTTCATGCCGACGTCATCGCGGTCGGCCCCGGTCTCGGCCACACGCCAGCCGCCAATGCTTTTGTGCGTGCGCTGCTCAGTCGAACGACCGTGCCGATCGTCCTCGACGCCGACGCGCTCAACGCGTTCGCAGGCGATGCCGTCGCGCTCGTCGGACGCGAGGGGATCGACGTCGTGATCACGCCGCATCCCGGCGAGATGGCGCGTCTCATTGGACTCACCATAGACGACGTCCAGGCGCACCGGCTCGACATCGCGCGCGAGTTCGCGACGTCGCATCGCGCACACGTGGTCTTGAAAGGGCATCGGACGATCGTCGCGAGCCCGGATGGCGTCGCGGCGATCAATCTCACGGGCAACGCGGGCATGGCGACTGGCGGTACCGGCGACGTGCTGACGGGGATGATCGCGGGATGGATCGGTCAGCTGCGGGATGCGGCGTCGGCCGCGCGCCTCGCCGTCTTCTTGCACGGGCTCGCGGGCGATCTCGCCGAAGCGGAGATGGGCGAGCAGGCGCTGCTTGCGCGCGACGTGCTGTCCCATCTCGGCCCGGCCGTCCTCGATCTCACCGGCCGTCGCCGTCGCAATTCGTCGTCGGAGTAGGTGAGTGGAGACCATCGTCACGCGAAGCGAGCGCGAGACCGAAGAAGCGGGCGAGCGTCTCGGCCGGCAGTTGTCGAAGGGCACGGTCGTGCTGCTGTCGGGACCGCTTGGCGCCGGCAAGACGGCGTTCACGCGCGGCCTCGCCGCGGGACTCGGCTGCGAGCTCGAAGGCGTCTCCAGCCCGACGTTCACGATCATCCAGCACTACGGCGGCCCGACGCCGCTCGAGCACGTCGATCTCTATCGTCTTGGTCCAAACGAAGTCGACGACCTGCTGCTGGAAGATCTGATGGACGAGGCGGTGCTGGCCGTCGAGTGGCCGGACCGCTGGCACCGCGCGCCGCTGGATGCGATCCGCATCGAAATCACTCCGACCGCCGACTCCGAGCGGACGCTGAGGATCGAAGGGACGTGACGTGGGCCGCCCGTGCGATCAGTTCTCGCGAACCGTCATCAGAATCGCGTGAGCAACGCGCCGACTGCCATCAACGACACGCCAAGAGCAGCGCGCCAGGTCACGGTCTCACCGAGGATCAACGCAGCCAAGACGATCGTGAGCGGCAAGCTGAGCTTGTCGATCGGCGCAACCCAGCTTGCGGGCGCCAATTGAAGAGCGCGGAAGTACGCGAGCCACGAGATGCCCGTGGCCACGCCGGAGAGCGCGAGAAACGCGAGTGAGTTGCGGGACAGCGTCGGAATAGCCCGGTGCTCGTCGAGCGCGATGGCGAGCGCCCACGTGAATACGACCACGACGAGTGTGCGTATCGCGGTTGCCAGCGTCGAGGGGACGTGCTCGACGCCGAGCTTCGCCAGAATCGCTGTCGCCGCCGCAGCCACCGCGGATACGCCGGCATAAATCCACCACGGCATACGCTCATCTCCTCAGGCCGAGAGGCGCGCGCGCACCGCAATGCCGCACGGCCACGTCGGCGCCGCGCTCAAGCATAGTCGTTTCAGCGCAGCCCATTCGTGTCGGCGAGCGCGTGGACGTATTGCTCGAGCTGCGGATGGAACAGCCAATGGAAGCCAAAGGCGTTCATCTCCGCCACGGCATCCGCGGGACGCCAATGCTCCGTCAGCAGGCGGTACGACGCAACCATGACACCGGTGCGATCGACGCCGGCCTTGCAGTGCACGAAGACGATGTCGTCCGGATGACTCCGGAGCAGATCGAGAAACGCGGTGACGTGCGCCGGCGGTGGTTGATGCATCGCGCTCCACGGGAGATGCACGTAGCGCATGCCGAGGCGTTCGACGACATCTTTTTCCCCACGCTGATCGTCGTGGCCAATCGTCAAACTGACGACTGTGCGGACGCCAAGCCGCTGCAGCTCGACGAATCCGGCCGTCGACGG
>CAZNMF010000314.1:0-2389 GCA_964573795.1 uncultured Solibacteraceae bacterium | reverse complement strand
CTCGACGAGATCCCCAACGACATCACGCGTCTCACGCCCGCGTCCTTCGAGCCGACGATCGACTACGTCGTGGTCAAAGTCCCGCGCTGGGCGTTCGAGAAGTTCCCGCAGGCGGATCGCACGCTGACGACGCAGATGAAGTCGGTGGGCGAGGCGATGGCGATCGGCCGGACGTTCAAGGAAGCGTTCCTCAAGGCGTTCCGCTCGCTCGAGCTCGGATCGAGCGGCCGGCTGCTCGGCCAGACCGCGACCGACGGCGCGTTCTCGCAGGAAGACGACGTGTCGCTGCAGCAGGCGCTCGGCATTCCGACGGACCGCCGCATGTGGGCCGTGTTCCGCGCGCTCGAGCGCGGCTGGACGCTCGACGAGATCCACCGGCTCACGCACATCGATCGCTGGTTCCTCACGCAGTTCCAGCAGATCGTCGAGCTGGCGCGCGCGGCCGAGGCCGTGGGCGCGCGCGATCTGTCGGACGATCTGCTGCGCGATCTCAAGCGCGCCGGCTTCGCCGATGCGGACATCGCGCGCATCGTGGGCGCCGACGAGGACGGCCTGCGCGCGCGCCGGCGCGAGGCGGGCATCGTCGCCGCCTACAAGCGCATCGACACGTGCGCCGCGGAGTTCGAGTCGTTCACGCCGTACATGTACGGCACGTTCGAGGAGCAGTGCGAGGCGGAGCCGACGGCCCGGCCGAAGGTCGTGATCCTCGGCAGCGGACCGAACCGCATCGGGCAGGGCATCGAGTTCGACTACTGCTGCTGTCACGCGGCGTTCGCGCTACGCGAGCAGGGCTACGAGACGGTGATGGTCAACTGCAACCCGGAGACCGTCTCGACCGACTACGATACCGTCGATCGCCTGTACTTCGAGCCGCTCACGTTCGAGGACGTCTTTGCGATCATCTCGCGGGAGCGCGCGCAGGGCGCCGACGTCGCGTGCGTCGTCCAGTACGGCGGCCAGACGCCGCTGAAGCTCGCGCTGCGTTTGCAGCAGGCCGGCGTGCGCATCCTCGGCACGTCGCCCGACTCGATCGATCTCGCCGAGGATCGCGAGCGCTTCGCGAAGCTGCTGTGGGACCTCGGCATTCCGCAGGCCGCGAGCGGGACGGCGACCTCGCCGGAAGAGGCGCGCGACGTCGCCGCGACGATCGGATTTCCCGTCGTCGTGCGGCCGTCGTACGTGCTCGGCGGCCGCGCGATGGCGATCGTGTACGACACCGCCGCGCTCGACCGCTACATGCGGCACGCGGTCCAGGCGTCGCCGGAGCACCCGATCCTCATCGACAAGTTCCTCGAGGACGCGACCGAGATCGACGTCGACGCGCTCGCCGACGCGAGCGGCGCCGTCATTATCGGCGGCATCATGGAGCACATCGAGCAGGCCGGCATCCACTCGGGCGACAGCTCGTGCGTCGTGCCGCCGTTCCAGCTCTCCGATCGCCACATCGCGGCGATTCGCGACTACACGCGCCGCGTCGCGCGCGCGCTCAACGTCGTCGGCCTGATGAACGCGCAGTTCGCGATCAAGGACGATGTCGTCTACGTGCTCGAGGTCAACCCGCGCGCGTCACGCACGGTGCCGTATCTGTCGAAGGCCACGGGCGTGCCGCTGGCGAAGGTCGCGGCCAACGTGATGATCGGCCGCACGCTGGCGGAGCAGGGGCTGACCGCGGATCTCGAAGTGCGCGGGTCGTTCGTCAAGACGCCGGTGTTCCCGTTCGTGCGCTTCCCGGGCGTCGACACGCTGCTCGGGCCGGAGATGAAATCGACGGGCGAGGTGATGGGCGGCGCCGAGACGTTCGGCTCCGCCTTCGCGAAGGCGCAGATGGGCGCAGGGCAGAAGCTGCCGCAGAGCGGCACGGCATTCATCAGCGTCAACAATCGCGACAAGGCGAACGTCGTCCCGATCGCGCGCGATTTGGCGCGGCTCGGCTTCTCGCTGATGGCCACGCGCGGCACGGCCGCCTATCTCCGCGCGCACGGCATCGACGCGAGCATCGTCTTCAAGATCAACGAAGGCCGCCCGCACGTCGGCGACGAGCTCCGCAACAAGCGCATTGCGCTCGTGATCAACACGCCGCTCGGCCGCGACTCCTACTTCGACGACCGCGCCGTCCGCAGCGTGGCGATGATGCAGGGCGTCCCGGCGATCACCACCCTCACCGGCGCCGCCGCCGCCGTCAGCGCCATCGAAGCGATGCGCACGGAAGGGCTGACGGTGAAGTCGCTGCAGGAGTATCACGAGGAGATGGGGAGATAGGAGGATGGCGGGACGAGTGCGTGTAGCGCGCTATCTCGCTATCGCCCTATCGCGCTATCTCGCATCGGGCTAGCTCGTTATCTGTTTCCTATCGGTCTATCTTCCTGTCTGCGGTCTGCGGTCTGCGGTC
>CAZNMF010000313.1:0-4442 GCA_964573795.1 uncultured Solibacteraceae bacterium | reverse complement strand
GCATTTGTCAGCAGGCGAGATCGCCGGTCAGGTGCGCGTGCTCGCGCATCACACGAAGCTCGCGGGCTCGAGCTTCAACATCGTGCTGATGGGCATGGGCGAGCCGCTGCACAACTACGACGCGACGATGAAAGCGCTGCGCATGCTCGCGGACGAGGCCGGACTCGGCGTCCATCCGAAGCGCGTGACGCTGTCGACCGTCGGGCTCGTGCCGGCCATCGAACGGCTGGCGACCGAGCCGCTGATGCCGAACCTCGCGATCTCGTTGCACGCGACGACGGACGAGGGCCGCGACGCGATCGTGCCGCTCAACAAGCGCTACGACCTCGAGGCGGTGATCGACGCCTGCCGAAAGTTTCCTGTCGGCCGGCGCAGCCGCATCACGTTCGAGTACGTGCTGCTCGCCGGCGTGAACGACACGCTCGACGATGCGCGCCGGCTCGTGCGCTTGCTGAACGGCCTGCGCGCGAAGGTGAATCTGCTGCCGTTGAACGAGGCGCCGGGCATCCCGTTCCGGCGGCCGAACGACGAGACCGTCGACGCCTTCGCGCGCGTGCTCGCCGACCGCGGCGTGATCGTCTCCGTCCGCAAGAGCCGCGGCCGCGACATCCGCGCCGCCTGCGGACAGCTCATCGTCGAGGGCGAACGCAAGTCCGCGGCGCAGACGCTGGCGGGGAAGATGGGATAGGCCGTTGGCGTGAGGCTTGGGGCCTGGGGCTTGGGCTTGAGCCCCCGCCGCACGCCCCGCGCCTCAAGCCGATCTACTTCTGTCCCAGCCGCGCCGCCGCGGCTTCGACTTTCTCTTCCAGCTTCTTCTTGTAGGCGACGAGGCGCTTGGCGAGATCGGCGTCCGCGAGCGCGATCATCTGCGCGGCCAGCACGCCGGCGTTCGTCGCGCCGGGCTTACCGATTGCGACGGTCGCGACGGGCACGCCGGGCGGCATCTGCACGGTCGAGAGCAGCGCGTCCAGGCCCTTCAACGCGGACGAATCGATCGGCACGCCGATGACGGGCAGCGTCGTGTGCGCCGCGACCACGCCAGCCAGATGCGCGGCGGCGCCGGCGCCCACGATGAAGACGCGCACGCCTTTGCCGGGCGCTTCGCCGACGAGGCGCATCACGCGCGCCGGCGAGCGATGCGCGGACGCGACGGTCATTTCCCACGTCAGTCCGAGCTCGGTCAACGCCTCACCCGCGGCGCTCATGATCGCCGCGTCAGAATCCGAGCCCATCAGAATCAGTACCTGCGACACAAAAAACCCCTCTCTTCTGGCTACGGGCCACGGGCTACGGGCTACTCGGAGGGCCGGGCCTGAAGGCCCGGCCTACATCTGCGGAACGGGCGGCCACGGGGGGCCGCCCCTACGACCGCTGTCCGTCCCCTCGTCCCCTGGTCCCCTGGTCCCCTTACCGTCCGATCGCCTTCCGCCCGATGTCCCGTCGATACTGCATCCCGTCGAACGCGATCTCGCCGACGGCGCGATAGGCCGTCGCCATCGCGTCGGCGTACGTCGCGCCGCGGCCGACGACCGTCAGCACGCGGCCGCCGGCCGTGACGACGCGTCCGTCCGCCATCGCCGTGCCCGCGTGAAACACCAGCGCGTCCGGCACGGCGGCGGCGCGGTCGAGGCCGTCGATCGGCCGGCCGGACTCGGCGCTCGCTGGATAGCCGCGCGACGCGAGCACGACGCCGACGTACCGATCGTCGCTGACGCGCAGCGACGGCGCGCGATGGAGCGCGCCGTCCGCCGCAGCCGCGAGCACGCGCGCGATCGGCCCGTCCAAACCCGGCAGCACGACCTGCGCTTCCGGATCGCCGAAGCGCACGTTGAACTCGATGACCTTCGGGCCGCCCGGCGTCAGCATCAGGCTGACGTAGAGGAACCCGACGTACGGCTCCCCTTCTTCGCGCATGCCGTCGACGACGGCCTGGGCCACGCGCCGGCCGGCGAAATCGGCAACGTCCGGCGTCACGAGCGGGCTCGGCGCGAACGCGCCCATTCCGCCCGTGTTCGGCCCCTGGTCGTCATCGAAGATGCGCTTGTGATCCTGCGCGGACGAGAGCGCGATCGCCCTGTGGCCGTCGCACAAGAAGAACGCCGACACTTCGGGGCCGGTCAGGCATTCCTCGATGAGCAGGCGATCGCCGGCCGCGCCGAACGTGCGATCGACCATCGCCGCGCGCACGGCCTGCTCGGCCCCCGCGCGATCGGCCGCGATGACGACGCCCTTACCTGCGGCGAGCCCGTCGGCCTTGAGCACGACGGGAAATCCGAACGCGCCCGATCGCACGGCCGCCAGCGCGCTGTCCGCATCGTCGCAGACCCGAAATCGCGCGGTCGGAATGCCGTGGCGCGCCATGAAGTGCTTGGAGTGGACCTTCGAGCACTCGAGGGCCGCGCCGCGCCGCGACGGGCCGACGATGGGCAACCCGCGTTGACGGAAGAGATCGGCGAGCCCGCGCTCGAGGGGGGCTTCGGGACCGACGACCGTCAAGTCCACCCGCTCCCGCGTTGCCAGTGCCAGAATGTCTGCCGGACGGGTGATATCCGCGGCCGCACACCGTCCGAGGCTGGCCATCCCGGGGTTGCCGGGGGCCGCAAGTACTTCCGAGACCTCCGGATCGCGGCGGAGCCTCCACACGAGGGCGTGCTCGCGCCCGCCCGATCCGACAACGAGAATGCGCACGGCCCCTGATTCTATGTGAGGAATTGCGTGTTTTTGGGGCACCGGCGCCGCCGGCGGGCGTGCTACCCTACGATGTTGCTCGCGCCGGAAATTTCCGGCCGGCACGATCCCGACCAGAAAGGGGGTGTCGAACCGTGGCCGAAGTGAAGATTCAGGAAGGCGAATCCATCGAGAGTGCCCTGCGCCGCTTCAAGCGCAAAGTGCAGCAGGAAGACATCATCAAGGACATCAAGAAGCACTCGTTCTATCTCAAGCCCGGCGACAAGCGGCGCGCCAAACAGGCGCTCGCCCGCAAGCGCTCCCGCAAGAAGCAGCGTCGGGAATCGGACTAGGGCGGATTCCCGTGGGAGGCCGGACCGGAAGGTCCGGCCCTCCGCGATCGTAAGGTCCGGCTCTCCATAGAAGAGCCTTGTGGAAAACCCTGCGACCTCCTAGACTGAGTGCGGTTTTTTCCAAGCGAAGAAGGAGTCTGGCATGCAGATCGAGGAGCGAGTCGTCGACGACGTGACGATTCTCGACCTGAAGGGCAAGATTACGCTCGGCGAGGGCGACGAAGCCCTGAAGGCGAAGGTCAACGCGTTGACCGCGCAAGGCCGCAAGCGCATCCTGCTGAACCTTGCGGAAGTTCCCTACATCGACAGCGCGGGCCTCGGCGAAGTCGTGCACACCTACACGACCGTGAGCCGCCAGGGCGGCCAGTTGAAGCTGGTCAACCTGACGAAGCGCATCACGGACCTCCTGTCGATCACCAAGCTGCTGACGGTCTTCGAGACGTTCGACTCCGAGGACGAAGCGCTCCAGAGCTTCAAATAGCTGCCAGGGGAATGGGGCGCGACGCCCCGCTCATGGCCCGCCGTTCCGCCACCGCCGCCGCGCCGGAGACCGCCGGGTCGCACGCGACTCGCCGGTCCCTGGCGACCGCGCTCGTCCTCTCGCTGCGACCGCAGCAGTGGACGAAGAACGCCGTCGTCTTCGTCGGCCTGATTTTCGCGGGAAAATTGCTCGATCCGTCCGCGGTCGCCTCCGCGTCGATCGCGTTCGCCGTGTTCTGTCTGCTCGCGGGCGTCGTCTATCTCGTCAACGACGTGCGCGACCGCGAGTCGGATCGGCGGCATCCGACGAAGTCGCGGCGTCCGATCGCAGCCGGCGACCTCACGCCGGGCACGGCCATGGGCTTCGCGGTCGCGCTGACCGCCATCGCGCTGGCTGCGGCGTTCTGGCTCTCCCCGCGGTTCGGCCTCGTCGCGCTGTCGTACGTCGTCCTGCTCGTGCTCTACTCCGTCTCACTGAAGCACATGGTGATTCTCGACGCGCTGACGCTCGCCATGGGCTTCGTGATCCGCGCGTGGGCCGGCGTGGTGGCCATCGACGTCACGATGAGCCACTGGCTGCTGCTGATTACGCTGTTGGGCGCGCTGTTCCTGGCGTTCAGCAAGCGGCGCGCGGAGCTGACGATGCTGGCCGACGATGCGAAGCACCATCGGCGCATCCTGGCGGAGTACAGCCCCTATCTGCTCGACCAGATGATCAGCGTGGTGACGGCGTCCACGCTGCTCGCGTATGCGCTCTACACGATCGACCCGGATACGGTCGAACGTTTCGGATCGGACCGCCTCGTCTGGACGGTGCCGTTTCCGCTGTATGGGATTTTTCGATATTTGTACCTGGTGCACCAGCGGGAGGGCGGCGGCAACCCGTCCGAGATCCTCGTGACGGATCGTCCCCTGCTCGCGTGCGTCGCGCTCTGGGGCGTC
>CAZNMF010000312.1:0-2660 GCA_964573795.1 uncultured Solibacteraceae bacterium | reverse complement strand
GCCGATGTCGACCGACAGCAGCAGGTCGAGCACGAGCGGCGGCAGCGGCACGATCATCAGCAGCACGACGGCCATGATGGCCATCGGCGCGAGGAGATAGGCCGCGCGATGCGCTTGCGGTTTCGGGAGGATGGCGGTGGCTGTCGTCATGACGCGTCCGGTCGGTCCGGCCTCAGAGGATCAACTGCTTCAGGCGCACGAGGTACGCGAGCACCTCGGCGACGGCGCCGAACAGGTCGGCGGGAATCGTGTCGCCGATGTCGGCGGCCTTGTAGAGCGCGCGCGCGAGCGTGACGTTCTCGACGATGGGCACGCCGTGCTCGCGGGCGACGGTGCGGATGCGCGCGGCCATGTGGTCGTGGCCCTTCGCGACGACGACCGGCGCGGCCATCTCGGTGCGGCGGTACTCGAGCGCGACGGCGTAGTGCGTCGGGTTGGTGACGACGACGGTCGCGGTCTCGACGGCCTTGAGCATGCGGCTGCGCGCCATCTCGCGCTGCGCCCGGCGCACGCGCGACTTGATCTCGGGGCTGCCTTCGTTCTGTCTGGCCTCTTCGCGCACTTCCTGGCGCGTCATCTTCAGGTCCTGCAGCAGGCGCCATCGCTGCCACGCGTAGTCGGCGACGCCGAGCGCGAGCAGCGCGAGGCTCGCGCGCCAGACGAGCGTCCACAGGTGCGCCCACGCCACGTGCGCCGCCTCGATCGGCGTCATGCCCATCAGCCCGGGCGCCTCTTCGAACCACGGCAGGACGAGCACGTAGGCGACGCTGCCGACGGCCACGAGGCCGATGAGCGCCTTGAGCAGCTCCGGCCCGGCCTGCAGCGGCTTGAAGCGCGCGAAACCGGCGGCGGGATTGAGCCGCGCCCAGTTCATCTCGAGCGCTCGGCCCGAGAAGCCCCAGCCGACCTGCGCGACGCCCGCGGCCACGGCGGCGATCGCGGCGACGAGCGCGGCCGGACCGGCCACGCGCGCGAGCACCGCCGCCTCCGCCGTGAGCTGCGTCGTGAGCCCGACGGCCTCGACGCCGCCACGCGCGTGATCGGCGAGCGAGCTGAGGGCGCTCGACATGTGCGCTGCGACGAGCGTGATCATCTGCGTTCCGAACCAGCCGAGCGCGAGCGTCACGGCGGCCAGCGACGCGGCCGGCGCGAGATCGCGGCTGCGCGCGACCTGCCCGCGCTCGCGCGCGTCGCGCAGCCGTCGATATGTCGGTTTTTCTGTGCGCTCGCCGGTCTGATCGTTCGCCATGACCGGTTACCGGAAGGCCCGCGCGGTGTCCGCGCCGAGCGAGAGCGCCTCGGGGAGGAAGCGCGTGATGAGCGCCGGCAGAGCCACCAGGCTCAGCGCGGCGACGAGCAGGCCGGCGATGACGCGGACCGGCGCGCCGGCGACCATGACGTTGAGCGACGGCGCGACGCGGGCGAACAGGCCGAGCACGAGCTCGACGATCAGCAGCACGACGATCATCGGCGCGGCGACGCGCATGCCGAGCAGGAAGATCATCCCGAGGATGCGCGCCACCGACGAGGACAGCGTGTCGCCGACGCCGCCGAGGCCGATCGGCAGCCACGTGTAGGAGTCGACGAGCGCGCGCAGCACGGCGTGGTGCGCGTTGGTCGCCAGGCAGATGACCGCCGCGAGATTGCCGTACAGCAGCGCGATCACGTTGTTCCGCACGCCGGACTGCGGATCGATCAGCGATCCGAGCGAGAGGCCGACCTGGTAGCCCGTGAGATGCCCGGCGAGCTCCGCGCCGGCGATGAGCACGCGCACCGCGAGCGCGAGCGCGAACCCGATCGCCAGCTCGCGCAGCACGACGACCGTCAGGCCGACGGCCGGCAGCTCGGCCGGCACCGGCACGGCCGACGCCATCAGCAGCGCGAGCAGCACCGTGAGCCCCACGCGCATCACCGGCGGCGCGTTCAGCGCGCCGAGAAACGGCGTGCCCATCACGATCATGCCGGGCCGCACGAGCAGCAGCGCGATGCCGGCGGCCGTCGCGAAGCTCGTCATCGCACCAGATCCGGCAGGCGCCGCACGAGCGCCTCGGCGAAGCCCGTGACGATGCGCAGCATCCACGGGAAGGTGAACGCGAAGACGAGGAAGATCGCCGCCGCGCGCGGGATGAACGCCAGGATGTTGTCCTGGATGGACGTCACCGTCTGCAGCACGCTGACGACGATGCCCACGATCAGGCCCACGAGCAGCATCGGCAGCGAGACGATCACGGCCGTCTCGATCGCCTGACGCACGACACCAAGGACGAGGGCTTCAGACATGGCGACGCTCGCAACTTCGAACTTCGAACTTCGAACTTCGAACTTTTTCTACGTCACTCATAGAAAGCTCCTGACCAGCGATCCCACGAGCAGGTTCCAGCCGTCGATCATCACGAACAGCAGCACCTTGAACGGGAGCGAGATCATCATCGGGGGCAGCTGCATCATGCCGATCGACAGCAGCACGGTCGACACGACGAGGTCGACGAGCAGGAACGGCACGAACAGGAAGAAGCCCATCTGGAAACCGGTCTTCAGCTCGGAGATCGCGAACGCGGGAATGACCACACGCATCGGCAGGTCCTGCGGCGACGCGGGCCGGCCGATTTTCGAGAGCTCGACGAACAGCGCGAGGTCGGCCTCGCGCGTCTGGCGCAGCA
>CAZNMF010000311.1:0-6143 GCA_964573795.1 uncultured Solibacteraceae bacterium | reverse complement strand
CGATCCCGCTCGTCGAGTCGCGCGGGTTCTCGTTCGATCTCGACGTGCTGCGATCGAAGCTCTCGCCGCGCACGAAGCTGGTCATCCTCAACTCGCCGTGCAACCCGACCGGCGGCGTGATCCCGAAGGACGACATCCACGAGATCGCGGCGATGCTGCGCGATCGCGACCTGATGATCCTGAGCGACGAGATCTACTCGCGCATCTGGTATGAAGAGGAGCCCGTGTCGATCTCGGGCTGCGACGGCATGCTCGAGAAGACGATCATCCTCGATGGCTTCTCGAAGACGTACTCGATGACCGGCTGGCGTCTCGGCTATGGCGTGATGCCGAAGTGGCTGGCCGATGCCGTGAACCTGCTGACGGTCAACTCGAACTCGTGCACGGCGAGCTTCACGCAGCGCGCGGGCATGGCCGCGCTCCAGGGGCCGCAGGACGCGGTGACGACGATGGTGGCGGAGTTTCGGAAGCGGCGCGATGCGATGGTCGCCGGATTGAACGAGGTGCCCGGCTTCCGGTGTGCGCTGCCGGCGGGCGCGTTCTATGCGTTTCCGAACGTCACCGGCACCGGCCTGTCGTCGAAGGCGCTCGCGGATCTGCTGCTGAACGAGGCCGGCGTCGCGTGCCTGAGCGGCACGGCCTTCGGGGAGTATGGCGACGGCTATCTCCGGTTCAGCGCCGCCAACTCGCTGGCGAACATCGTCGACGCCGTCGGGCGCATCAAATCGGTGTCTGACAGGTGGACGATGTCGGCCGCGCGCGAGTGAGGCCGTGGCGAGGCTGCGCGCGCTGCGGGCCGTTGGCATCGCCGCCGCGCTCGTCGCGGCGACGGTCGTGCTCGTTGCGCAGCCGCCGCCGTCGCAGGCGCCTGCGCAATCCGGCCAGGTCTTTCGCGGCGCGACGGATTTCGTCTACGTCGACGTCTACCCGCGTCGCGGCGATCGGCTCGTCGAGGGATTGACCGCCGCCGATTTCGAGGTCCTCGAGGACGGCAAGCCGCAGCAGATTCAGACGTTCGAGCTGGTCCGCACGCCCACTGGCGGCGCCGCCGAGCGGCGCGATCCGCGCAATCGCGACGAAGCCGAGCGTTGGATCGCCGATCCGAACAACCGCATCTTCATCGTCTATCTCGACCTCTACCACATCACGCGCTCGTCGGCGCACGCGCTGCGGGGACCGATGGTGTCGTTCCTGAGCCGTACGGTCGGGCCGTCCGACGTGATCGCCGTGATGACGCCCGAGACGCCCGTGAGCGAGATCGCGTTCGCGCGCACGCTGAACACGCTGTCGTCCGAGATCGAGCGCTACTGGGCCTGGGGCCTGGCTGAGCCGCCGATCGTGCTGCGGACACCGGGCGAGGAGGCGCTGGCGCAGTGCGGCGACGCGCGCAGCGGCTACGATGCGCTGATCCGGCGCCATCGCGATCTCGTGCTGTTCACCAGCCTCGAGTCGCTCATCGCGCGGCTCGGCAGCCTCCGCGACGAGCGCACGAGCGTGATCTTCCTGTCCGAAGGCTGGATCAACACGAGGGGCGGCATCGGCGTGGTGCCGCCGACGCGCATCGGAGGCGGCGCGGGCGCGCGGCGCGACGTGCAATTCCGCGGACCGGTGAGCGACGCGGTGGCAGCACAACTGCCGAACTGCGGGCCGATGCTGCTGCGGCTGCGGGCGTTCGATCCGGAAGAGCGATTCAAACAGCTGCTGCAGCGCGCCAACGCCGCCAACGTCAGCTTCTATCCGATCGACGTCGGCGGGCTGCGCACGTATCAGGCGACGGCGTCCGGCGACGCCGTCGCGAGCCCGGTCTCGCGCGACACGTTGCGAGCGCTGGCCGAGAACACCGACGGATTCGCGACGTCCGACTCGAACGATCTCGGCGGCGCGTTCCAGCGCATCACCGACAGCTTGTCCGGCTATTACCTGCTCGGCTACTACACGACGAACCCGAAGGCGGACGGCAAGTATCGCAAGATTACCGTGCACGTGAAGACGCCGGGCGTGAGCGTCACGGCGAGGCGCGGCTACATGGCGCCGACGGCCGAGACGCGTCGTCCCGCCTCCGGTGTCGCAGCGAGCGCGGCCGTGCCGGTCGATGTCGCGGAGGCGATCGGCCGCTTGAGTCGCGTGGACGCCGACGCGGGCGTGGCGGCCTCCGGCGTCGCGCGCGCCGGCGTCTTCGATCTCGTCGTCCAAATCGCGGATCGCGAGTGGAATCAAGGGCGATGGCGGGATGGGGCGGACGTGCGCGTCGACGTCGTGAGCGACGCGGGAGGGAAGCAGTCGGCGACCGCGCGCCTCGAGGCCGGACGGCGCAGCGTCGAGGTGCGTGTGCCGCGCGACGCCGCGGATCGCGGGCCGTGGCACGCGTTCGTGAACGTCGCCGCCGGCAACGCCGGGCAGTTGGACGATCGGATCGAGATCGACGCGCCAGGCGATGGGCTGCTGAGCGCCCCGCGCGTGACGCGTGCGCCGGCAATGCCGCGCGCGTCGTTCGAGCCCGTCGCTGCGCTCGAGTTCCGTCGCGGCGATCGCGTGCACGTCGAGTGGCCGCTGCGCGCGCCCGTCGATCGCCGTGCCGTGCGCGTGCTCGATCGCCGCGGCCAACCCCTGGCGCTCGGCGCCGCGATGACGGACGCCTCGTCCGAGTCCGGTGCATCCGTGGCCGTCGACCTCAATCTCGCCGCGATGGCGGAAGGGGACTACGTCTTCGAGGTCGAAGTCGGCGCCGACGAGAAGACGGAGCGCGCGCTCGTGCCGTTTCGGGTTAAAAGGTAGGAAGGGATGCGTTTGGGAAACACCTTGACGAATCGAAGCATCTGACGCTTCGGGCACTTGAACATCAGATCACGAAGCAGGAACGTTATCGGCCAGAGCGTGTGTAGGCGTTGGCTGGCCCCCGTTCCACTCAGAGCAGCGTTGAGGACCGGAACACCCGTTCGCGATGCCACGGCAGATATCGTCGATGTTCCACTTCGATTTGCCGCATGCGAAGCGGCGTGTCGAGGCCAAGGACAGTACGGGCGACATCGTCGAGTCGCTGACGATGAGCACTCCGGCATCGTCGAAGGTGACAATGCCTCGATCGAAGGCCACGTCGAGGTGCGGCGCCAGCAGGATGCCGTTGTAGACGTCGAGGCGTTCGGCATCGGTCTCGCAATCAGCCCATGGCTTGATGTGGCTCGCTCGGAGGAGCTCAGGAACGGTAAGCGCTGTCACGGCGCAGTGGCCCTCCCATAGGTCCAGCAGACCATCACGGAAGACGTCCTGGCCGATTCGCTGAATCACGAGGCGCTCGGCCTCAGTGGTCGCGGGCAGGGCAGTGATTCGCTTCTGGAACGTGTGGAGCAGTTCGTCCGGTAGCGCTTTCGAGAGCTGGAATGCACGCCGGAGAAGCCGGTGTAGCGCGGGCACGTCGGGGACGGCTCTGGCTCCCGCAATACCTACCGGTAATGCCACGGTGACCAGGCTGCCGTGCTCGCCGAGGGCGTGCAGGACGTTGTGTTGCGACAGCGCGGCGACGAACTCGCCGGCGATGCGTGCACCGAGCCACAAGCGCAGCGGACACAGCGTGCTGGCGAACGGAAGCCAGTCGCCCTCTCGTTCCAACGCGCGATCGAAGCCGTTGTCCGTTGCCGCCTTCTCTGAGAGCGAAACGACGATGGGCGACAGCGCTGGGGTCACTTCCTTCGTCCCTTGCGCGTGCTCCGAGTCTGCGGGGGCTCGCCCAGCGTGGTCACACCAGTCCCGAGCACGATACGGTTCCTGGCGGCTTCGATGGCGCGGTGCAGGCGTTCCTCGAGCACTTTTCGCGGCGGTAGCTCTGTCAGATACTCGGCGACGTGGATGCCGCGTGCATCGAGATCCAGGTACTCGACCGTCTCTCGCTTCCTGCCGGCGCAGAGGATGATGCCGAGTGGGGACTGCTCAGCGGGCTGGCGCTCATGGCGATCCAGCCAGCGCAGGTACAGCTCCATCTGGCCGGAGTCAGCTGGCTTGAAGTCGCCGATCTTGAGCTCGATAGCCACGAGGCGCTGCATGCGCCGGTGAAAGAAGAGAAGGTCGAGGTAGTAGTCGTCGCCGTCGAGCGTGATGCGCTTCTGCCGCTCGACGAAGGCGAAGCCCGAGCCCAGCTCGAGGATGAAGTGCTCGATCTCCCTAAGAATTGCCGACTCGAAGTCCTTCTCGCTGTAGGTATCGGCCAGCTCGAGGAAATCGAGCATGTAGGGATCCCGGAACACGAGGGCCGGCGAAAGATCGCCTTTCTCGCGAAGCGCCGACAATTCCTTTCGGATAAGGGTCTCCGGCTTCGTCGAGAGTGCCGTGCGCTCGAAGAGCATGCTCTGGATGCGTTCATCGAGGTCGCGCGTGGACCATCCCTCGACACGACACATCTCCGCGTAGAAGGACCGCGTCAACTCGTCCTTTAGCGGAATGAGCAGCTTGAAGTGCCCCCAGCCCAATTGTCGCCGCAGTGTGGCGACAATCTCCTGATCGGGGAACGTGGTCGCGAACTGGATCATGCGACGCAGGTTCTTTTCACCGAAGCCGCGGCCGTACCGAGCTTCCAATTGTCGCGACACTGCGGCGACAATCTGCTCACCGTAATCCGCCCGTCTTCCGGCGAGCACTTCGGTCTGGACCCGGTGTCCGATCTGCCAGTACAACGTGGTGAGGGCCGCGTTTGCGGTGACCGCGACCTGCTGCCGCGCGGCGTCGATCATGACGCCGAGCTCGTTCACGAGACGTACTACGTCGGCTTCGATTTCGACGCCTGAGTGGCGGCGTGCCTTACCAGCGGCGCCCAGAGATTGTCGCCGCACCGCAGCGACTTTCCGCGCGTCGACCGCCGGCTGTTTGCTCGGGCGTTTCGCCATCAGGCTTGCCTCGCCGGCGGCGGGTGGAGACGTGTCTCGTACGGGATGCCTGTGTGGGCGGCCTCGGCCATTGCGTCGTAGATCTCGAGGATGAGCCGTTTGGTGCGGTACTCGCCATAGGCCGCCTCGTCCTTGCGCTTCACGATCGGGAAGCGGCCTTCCGAGTAAATCTTCTCGACCTGCGTGCGGATATCCTCCGCATGAATCGTCGTGAACGACGTGGCGAACTTCTGGTAGTCGTCGATGATCCAATCGCGCAGCGAGAAGACGTCCATACTCTTGTGGTTCATCGCGATCCTCGCGACGGTGATTCAGGGCACAGACAGACGTCAATCGGCAGCGAGCGACGTGCGACGCGCTGCCGTGCATTTGTGGACGGGTTCCCACCAGTTGCCGAGATCTGCACGTTTGTCATGTTGCGATGGGACGGTACTGCAAAATCGGCCTGAACTGGAAGCTCTGGACTAGGGCGTGAGTCAGCCGTCCAAGGTGGCCGCGCTCCAGTCGGCGGTCACTAGCCATGTCGGCCTCGCGACAAAAACGTCGCCGCTCGTATTCCGTGGCGACGCACGATCGCGCGCTACAATCCTCGGGGTGATCGCGTTTCGCCTCAACGGCGAGCTCGTGACGCTTCGCGACGCGCCGTCGCACACGACACTCCTCGAATGCCTGCGCGCGCGCGGGCTGACGGGGGCGAAGGAAGGCTGCGCCGAAGGCGAGTGCGGCGCCTGCGCGGTCGCCATCGTCGCGCCGCACGATCGCGGCAGCGCCTATCGCGTCATCAATAGCTGTCTGATGCTCCTGCCGATGGCCGCGGGACGGGAGATCTACACGGTCGAGGGGCTCGCGTGCGATGGCACGCTGACGGACGCGCAGCAGGCGATGGCCGCCGCCGGCGGGTCGCAGTGCGGCTACTGCACGCCGGGCTTCGTGATGAGCCTGTTCGCCGAGCAGCACCGTCCCGATCGCGTGGGCCCATGCGATCCGCTGGCGCTCGCCGGCAATCTCTGCCGCTGCACCGGCTACCGGCCGATTCGCGATGCCGCGCAGTCGCTGGGGCCGCCCCCGGCGGGTCCGCTTCGCGATCGTCTGGCGCAATCCGCACCTCCACTCGGCGCTATTCACATCGACGATTTCTCGCGGCCGTCATCGCTGGCCGAGACGCTGGAGATTCTCGAGACGAATCCCGGCGCGAAGATCGTCGCCGGCGCGACCGACGTCGGCGTCGAGTCGAACTTGCGTCATCGCCGCTGGCCGCATCTGGTGAGC
>CAZNMF010000310.1:0-2524 GCA_964573795.1 uncultured Solibacteraceae bacterium | reverse complement strand
GACGCGCTCGACGCTCATCGCGGTGTCGATGAACGTCTCGACCGTGCACTGCGGCAGCGACGCCAGGAACGCCGTGCACTGCGACAGCGCCTGCGGGTGCGAGTAGACCTTCCGCAGGCTCTCGAGCGGCACGTCGGCGATGCCGACCAGGCACATCTCCACGCGCAGCACTTCTTCGCCGACGATGGCGAGGTCGGTGTGGGAGAGGGCGTCATACGCGTCGTGCACCGAGCCGGAGGTCGTGTTCTCGATCGGCAGCATCGCGTAGTCCGCGGCGCCGGAGCGCACTTCCTCGAGCATCGTGCGGAAGGTCGGCAGGCCGCGGTAGGCCACCGTCGACTGCCGCGGGGCGAAGAAGTGCCGGCCCGCGATGTGGCTGAACGCGCCTTCGGCGCCCTGGAACACGACGGTGATGGGCCGGCCCAGATCGCCCCGTCGGCTCGCGCCGAGGTGCAGCTCCTGCGTGCGGACGGAGAAATCCACGACCTCGCGGAACACGCGCGCGACGAGCAACTCGTCCAGGTCGAGCGTCTTGGCGCGCTCGGCCAGCCGCGCGATCTGCCGCGCTTCCCGCAGCGGATCGCGCAGCGGCGCGCTCGTGTGCGTCTTCAGCTCGGCGACCTTGTGGACGACCTGCTGCCGTCGCGCCAGGACGTCGACGAGCTGGTCGTCGATGCGATCGAGCTCGCGCCGGAGATCTTCGAGGGTGGAAGGGGACATTGAAGATTGTTGTATCGCACTATCTCGTTATCGCGCTATCGCACTATCTGGCATCGGGCTATCGGGCTATCGGGCTATCTGCCTGCTATCGGGCTATCTGTCCTTCTGCGAAATTCGGAGGGCCGAACCTTCAGGTTCGGCCTGCAGCGGGCGGACCTGAAGGTCCGCCCCTCCGAAGAGCCCCCCAAGCCGTAAGCCGTAAGCCATAAACATAACTGATTCAGATTCAAACATTATTCGATTGCCAAATATGACTCCGCCCGATATAAGGGTTGGACCCGCCGGTGGAGCCCGGGGTTGCCGGGGTGCGGGTCACAACGGAGTGGACATGGAACGCCTGACTGGTGCGGAAATTCTCTGGGAATGTCTCGTGCGCGAGGGGGTGACCGATGTCTTCGGCTATCCCGGCGGCGCGATCCTTCCCGCCTACGACGCGATGCTGAAGTACCCGATTCGGCACGTGCTCGTCCGGCACGAGCAGGGCGCGACGCACATGGCCGACGGCTACGCGCGCGCGACGGGCAAGGTCGGCGTCGCCGTCGCGACGAGCGGGCCGGGGGCGACCAACATGGTCACCGGCATCGCCACCGCGATGATGGACTCGGTGCCGATCGTCTGCATCACGGGCCAGGTCGGCAGCCGGCTGATCGGCTCCGACGCGTTCCAGGAGACCGACATCACGGGCATCACGCTGCCCGTCACCAAGCACAACTATCTCGTGACGCGCGCCGACGAAGTCGCGGCCGCCGTGCGCGAGGCGTTCCTCGTCGCGCAGTCCGGCCGTCCGGGCCCGGTGCTGATCGACATCACGAAGGACGCCCAGCAGTCGTCGGCGATTTTCGATTGGGACGCGGCCGCGCCGTCGCCGTCGATCGTGCGCCAGCCGCCGGCGCTGTCGGACGCGAAGATGCGCGAGGCGCTCGACCTGATCCGCCACGCGAAGCGGCCGCTCGTGCTCGCGGGCCACGGCCTGATGCTCGCCAACGCGACCGACGAGATCCGCGCGTTCACGGACATCACCGGCGTGCCCATCGCGGTGACGCTGCTCGGCATCGGCTGCCTGCCCGCCTCGCATCCGAACAACCTCGGCATGATGGGCATGCACGGCGAAGCGTGGGTCAACACGGCGATTCAGGAAGCCGACCTGCTCATCGCGCTCGGCATGCGCTTCGACGATCGCGTCACGGGCAACCTGAAGACGTACGCGCTCAACGCGAAGAAGATTCACGTTGACATCGATCAGGCCGAGATCGGCAAGAACGTTCCCGTCGACGTCGGCATCGTCGCCGACGTGCGCGACGTGCTGCACGCGTGGCGCGGCTCGCTGCAGAAGCTCGATCTCTCCGACTGGAGCGCGCGCATCAAGGCGCTCAAGGGCGACTCGGCCGTCCGCGACATCCAGAACATGCCCGACGACGGCCATCTGTACGCGGCGCACGTGATCCATGACATCTGGCGCGCGACCGACGGCAAGGCGATCGTCGTCACGGACGTGGGGCAGCACCAGATGTGGGAGGCGCAGTACTACCACCACGAGACGCCACGATCGCTCATCACGTCGGGCGGACTCGGCACGATGGGCTTCGCGCTGCCCGCGGCGATCGGCGCCAAGATGGCGTGTCCCGACTCCGAGGTCTGGGCGGTCGTCGGCGACGGCGGCTTTCAGATGACGATGGCCGAGCTCGCGACGATCGTGCAGGAGAACGTCAAGGTCAACATCGCGATCATCAACAACGGCTACCTCGGCATGGTCCGGCAGTGGCAGGAGTTCTTCTACGATCGCCGCTACGCCGCGACGCCGCTC
>CAZNMF010000309.1:0-6767 GCA_964573795.1 uncultured Solibacteraceae bacterium | reverse complement strand
CGAAGAGGTCGCCGTACTGGCCGAGGTAGACGAACTGCACGGCCTGCGACTCGCGGACGATCAGCTGCGCGCCGTTCTTGATTTCCTTGTCCTCATCGGGGAACCGGAACGACAGCGTGTCGCGCGAGTCGTCTGTCCACTCGATGATGTCGATGAACTGGCTCTTGATGAAGTCGGTCAGGCCCATGACTGATTACCTCGCGAAGCATTCTAGCGTGAGGACGCCCTCGGAATGTTCACATGGAGGCGTGGAGGGCATGGAGGAGACGAACGACGCCGCGACCTGGCGCGCCGCTTTCAGCGGCGTCGGACGACTGGGAACATCGCACAAATGAACGCGTCATGACTTCACGCCAAGCGCTCATGTGTGTGATGTTCCCAGTCGTTCGCAGCCCGGCGGAGCCGGGCTCGCCAGGTCGCCGCCTCCACGTCCTCCATGTCTCCATGTGAATAACGGACAAACTCGTGACACAGCGCCGATCCGGCGCCGGCTGCCGGTGTACGATCGCGGTCATGTCGACTGTTCCCGTCATCATTCAGGGCGGCATGGGCGTGGGGGTGTCGAACTGGCGGCTCGCCAACGCCGTGTCGTCGCGCGGCCAGCTCGGCGTCGTCTCCGGCACCGCGCTCGACGTCGTGTTCGCGCGTCGCCTGCAGGACGGCGATCCCGGCGGCCACATGCGCCGCGCGCTCGCCCATTTTCCGTCGCGCGCGATCGCCGATCGCCTCCTCGCGCGCTTCTACGTCGACGGCGGCAAGCCGGCGACGCGGCCGTACGCGCCGCTGCCCCTGCACGACGTCGTCGAGCCGGCCGTGCTCGTCGACCTGATGGTCGCGGCGAACTTCGTCGAAGTCTGGCTCGCGCGCGAAGGCCACGGCCATCCCGTCGGCATCAACTACCTCGAGAAGATCCAGTTGCCGCACCTCGCGTCGGTCTACGGCGCGATGCTGGCCGGCGTCGACTACGTGCTGATGGGCGCCGGGATCCCGTTCAAGATTCCCGGCGTGCTCGATCGTCTCGTGCAACACGAGGCGGTGACGTACCCGCTGCACGTCGTCGGCGACGCGGCCGGCACGGAGACGCTGGCGACGTTCGATCCGGCGTCGATTCCGGACGTCGATCGTTTGGATCGCGCGCCGCTGAAGCGCCCGCGCTTCCTGGCGATCGTCTCGTCGCACGTGCTCGCCGCCACGCTCCTCAAGCGCGCCAACGGCGTCGTCGACGGCTTCATCGTGGAGGGGCCGACGGCCGGCGGCCACAACGCGCCGCCGCGCGGCCGGCTGCAACTGACGAACGACGGCGAGCCGGTGTACGGCGAGCGCGACCTCGTCGATCTCGAGAAGATGCGCGCGCTCGAGCGGCCGTTCTGGCTTGCGGGCGGATACGCGACCGCGGAGAGGCTTGCCGAGGCGCGCGCGGCCGGCGCCGCGGGCGTGCAGATCGGAACCGCGTTCGCGTGCTGCGACGAGTCGGGGCTGCGCGAAGACTACAAGCGCGCGCTGCTGCAGGAGGCGATCGCCGGCACGGCGCGCGTGTTCACCGATCCGCTCGCCTCGCCGACGTCGTTTCCGTTCAAGGTCGCGCAGATCGACGGGACGTTGTCGGACCAGACCATCTACGCGCAGCGCCCGCGCGTCTGCGATCTCGGCTACCTGCGCGAGGCGTATCGCACGCCGAGCGGCGCGGTCGGTTTCCGCTGCGCCGCCGAGCCGGAGTCCGCGTTCCTCTCGAAAGGCGGCGCGCCCGAGGATCTCGTCGGCCGCAAGTGCGTGTGCAACGCGCTGATGGCCGCGATCGGCCTCGGCCAGGTCCGCGGCAAGACGACCGAGCCGGCCATCATCACGTCCGGCGACGATCTCGCCGGCATCACGCGCTTCCTCGCGCCTGGGGCGACGAGTTATCGGGCTGAGGACGTCATCGACAAGGTTCTCGGTTCTCCGTTCTAGGTTCTGGGTTCGGGTTCTGGGTTCCGGGTTCCGGCGGCTTGGCGGCTTGGCGGCTTGGCGGCTTGGCGGCTTGGCGGCTTGGCGGCAGATAGCAAGATAACCCGATGTCCAGATAGTGCGATAGCGCGATAGTGAGATAGCGAGATACGTGAATCTCCTCCACTCCGTCTACTGTCGCTCGTCCCACTGGACGCACGAGGTCGGCGAACTGCTCTCGCGCGCGGCGGCCGATGCGGCGCTCGGCGATCATCTGCTGGAAATCGGCGCAGGGCGCGGCGCGATGACGCCGTTGCTCGCGGCGCGCGTGCCGCGCGTCACGGTCGTCGATCTCGACGACGCCGCGATCGCGGCCGTCCGGCGGCGCATGGGCGATCGCGCGAGCGTGGTGCGCGGCGACGCGACGTCATTGCCGTTCGCGACGAGCGTCTTCTCCGCCGCGGCCGTCTTCGCGATGCTCCACCACGTGCCGGCGCCGGCGCAGCAGGACCTCGTCCTGCGCGAGATCGCGCGCACGCTCCGCCCCGGCGGCACGGTCATCGGCGCCGAAGCGCCATCCAGCCTGCTGCTGCGCCTGTTTCACCTCGGCGACACGTTCGTCCCACTACCGCCTGAAACGCTCGACGCACGCCTGCGCGCAGCCGGGTTCGAGGACGTCAGAATCCAGACGTGGTCGAGATATTTGATTTTTGAGGGGATGAAAACGAGACGGTTCTGAGGTTCTCGGTTCTACGTTCTAGGTTCTGAGGTCTGGACTCAGGTCCGCAGAACCTAGAACCTAGAACGGAGAACCGAGAACCCCCAAAATCAATTCGACAGAAGGCGGGTCACTGACACCCCCTCCCGGGCGGCAATGCCCCGCACTCCTGCCGTCCCGGTCCTGGCGCGCCGCGCGGGATGGAACCACGGCGGCAAGGATCCGAGACCATTCCCCTTAGCACGCCGCATGCCAGCCTGCGATCGCGGGATTTTTCGCGGGACCCGTGAGTGTGTATCGAAACGGACTCGGGCGCTTCTACACAGTCGCCTTCCGTTTCTACATCCCGCCGCCAGGAAGGAGGACGCGCATCAGTTGCGCTCGCATCCGTCCCCTGCGGCCGAACCTGAAGGTTCGGCCCTCCGACCGGCAATTCCGCAGCGCGCAAAAGACCGCCGAGCCAACCGCACATACGATTCTGTCGTCCAAGGAGCGCCATGCCACTCGACCTTCGGCACACGATGCGGCGTCTGCGCGCGAGCCCCGGATTCGCGGCGGTCGCCATCCTCTCGCTCGGCCTCGCGATCGGCGCCAACGTCATCGTCACCGCCGTCGCGCGCGCCGTGCTGTTCGATCCGCTGCCGGTCAATCGGCCGACGGAGCTGGGGTTCCTCGACTGGAGCCGCACCGTCGACGACCGCGTGTCCAACATCGGCGCGACGAACATGCGCGATCCGGGCGATGGTCTGACCTATACGAGCAACGTCAGCACGCCCGCCTATCGCCTCATCCAGGACACGACGCCGCCAGGTGCGCAGGTGGCGGCATTCGCGCCGGTGCCGGCAGTCAGCGTCGGCGCGGAAGGACAGCCGTCGACGATCGTCGCCGGCCTGCTCGCGTCGGGCGACTACTTCCGGGTGGTGCAACCCGGGTTGACGATGGGTCGCGCACTCGACGATCGCGACGATCGTCCGGACGCCGAGACGGCCGCCGTCATCAGCCATGCGCTCTGGTCGAGCGCGTTCGCCCGCGCCCCGGACGTCCTCGGCGCGACGCTCCTCGTCAACGGCCGCGCGGTGCGTATCGTCGGCGTCACGGCCGCGGGATTTCGTGGGCTCGCGGCCACGCCCACGGCAATCACGCTGCCGCTGAGCGCGCAGCCCTGGGTCGCGCCCGCGTGGACACCGGAGTCCGGCTCCCTCTCCGCCAGCGATCTCTCCCAGTGGCTGCGCGTCGTCATTCGCATGCCGGATCAGGCCTCTCGGCCGGCGTGGACATCGGCGTTGAACGCGACGCTCGGCCGGTACGTCGTCGACGCGCACCTCGCCGAGTCGATCTCCGTGGCGGCAGTTCACGCGCGCATCGTCCCCGGCGCGCGCGGGCTCGACCAGTCGCATCCAACGCGCACGCGGACGGAGACGTCGATTTCGATCCTGGCGATCGCCACCGCGGTCGTCCTGCTGCTCGCGTGCGTCAATCTGGCCGGCCTGATGCTGGCGCGCGGCCTTGCGTCCGAGCGCGAGCTGGCCGTGCGCGCCGCGCTCGGCGCGTCGCGCTGGCGCCTGGCGCGGCTGGTCCTGGTCGAGAGCGCGACGCTCTCGGCGGCGGGGACGATGACGGGACTGATCGTCGCGCTCGCGGGCCGGCGCGCGCTGCTGGCCGCGCTGACGTCCGGACTCGGGACGACCGTCGCGGACTATCCACTCGACGTGCGCGAGCTCGTCGTCACCGCCGCGCTCGCGACCGCGACGACGATTCTGGTTGCCCTGGTGCCCGCGTGGCGACTGTCCACACGACGCGACAAGGCGCATGCGCTGTCCGGCGCGAGCCAGCGCGTCGCGCCGCGGCTGCGCACGGCGCACGCGCTGCTCGTGCTGCAGATCGCCGTGTCCGTGCCGCTCGTCGCCGGCGCCGCGCTGCTCATCGGCACGGTCCGCAATCTCCACGATGTCAACCTGGGTTTCCACCCGGATGGACTCGTCGTGTTCAATCTGCGCACCACCGCGCCGGTCGATCGGCGCGAGAGCGCCGTCGCGTTCGAGCGCGTGCGATCGTCGCTCGAACGAATGCCGGGCGTGGCGTCGGCGACGCTTGCGGAGAACGCGCTCGTCAGCGGCGTCAGCTCGAACACGACGGCGACGGTCGACGGCGCGCCGGTCCGCATGTGGATGAACGCCACGGGGCCGCGGTTCTTCGAGACGATGGCGATTCCGCTCGTGGCGGGCCGGCTGGCGCGCGCGGGCACCTCGGAGGTCGTCGTCAACGAGACCGCCGCGCGGACCGTCTTCCACGGCGCGGCGCTCGGACGCCGTTTCTCGGCGTCGTACTTCGACGTCATGAGCCGCACGGTCCGCCAGAAGGACGTCGTGGTCACCGGCGTCGTCGCCGACACGCGCTATGCGAGCCTGCGCGACGCGATTCGGCCGACGTTCTTCGACGACGTGTCGCAGCGGCCGAGCACGCGCGGCATCGCGGTGATCGTGCGTGCGTCGCGGCCGGCCGCGGCGATCGAGCAGCCGATTCGCACGATCGTCTCGTCCGTCGCCCCGCCGTTCTCGGTGGCCGACTACACGTCGCAACTGGCGCAGATCGACGACACGATCGCGCGCGAGCGCGTGTTCGCCACCACGCTCACGGGCTTCGGCGCCGCCGCGCTCGTGCTCGCGGGCATCGGCCTCTACGGCGTGATGTCGTACGCGACCGTCCGCCGCACGCGCGAGATCGGCGTGCGGCTCGCGCTCGGCGCGACGCGGTCGCACGTGCGCCGGCTCGTGCTGCGACAGGTCGCCGTCCTCGGGCTGGCCGGCGTCGTCATCGGCGCGCCCGCGGCGATCGCGGCCGGACCGCTGCTCGGCAGCCTGCTGTTCGGCCTGACCGCGCGCGATCCGCGCGTGCTGATCGCCGCCGCCGCCGTCATGCTGCTCGCGACGATCGTCGCCGGCTGGCTGCCGGCGCGACGCGCCGCGGCGCTCGATCCGAACGAGGCGATTCGGAAGGAGTGAGGGCGGCTTACGGCTTACTTGTCCACCGTAGCCTTGGCGAAGGTGGACGGCTTGGGGCCTGGGGCTTGGGGCTTGAGGCTTGAGGCTTGAGGCTTGGGGGGCGTGTGGTCCCTCGTAGCCCGTGGCCTGTAGCCCGTAGCCGGCGCGGCGGCGGCGATGGGACGCCGCCGCGCCTCATACCCATCCGTCAACGTCTCGATGAACGCGACGATGTCGTCGATCTCCGATGACGTCAGGACGGGACGATCGCCGGGATGGCCGCCGAAGGGTGGATCCATGTCGAGGTTGTCGCGATAGCGCTCGGGGAGATCGTCGAACGCACGCACGCGGCCGTCCGGGCCGCGTGAGTACCACTTCTCCGGATTCGTGTCGCGCTCGGCGTAGAACGCGACGACGTCGCGCAAGCGGTGGAACGCGCCGTTGTGGAAGAAGACCTCGCGCGTCGCCGTGTTGCGCAGCGTGGGCGTCATGAACCGGCCGCAGTACTCCGACCGATCCGTCAGATCCGTGCGGAGCGGCCCGCACATTCCGAGATCGTAGTAGTCCGGATCCGCGTTGGCCGCGATCGCCCAATTGCGCGGGGCGCCGATCGCGACGAGGCTGAAGTCCGTGAACTGCGGCAACGTGCCGTTGCGGCCGGGCCGGCTGAAGTGACAGCGCGCGCAGTTGCCTTTGTCCGGATCCTCGAACAGCGCGAGCCCGCGCCGCTCGCGCGGCGTCAGCGTCGCCTCGCCGCGCAGCACGGCGTCGTACTTGCTCGTGTACGGATAGAACTCGTCCGGCGTCTGCTGATAGGCCTCGAGCGCCTCGCCGATCGCCACGAATGCGCGCTCGGGGCGGGTGAACACGTCGTCGCCGAACAGCGCGCGCAGATCGCCCGCGTACGCGGCGCGCGACACGGCGTCGACGACAGCCGCCTCGCTCGCATTCGCCATCTCGAACGGCGACAGCAGCGGGATGCGCGCCTGATCGCGGCCGCGATCGACGCGGCCGTCCCACGTGAGGCCGCCCGTCGGGCCCGCGTCGACGCTCTCGTCGCCGTCGTCTTCCGACTCGAAGTAGTGCTCGACGAAGGCGGGCGCGACCTGCAGGTAGCGCAGCGACGGCACGGCGCGCACGCCGGG
>CAZNMF010000308.1:0-4758 GCA_964573795.1 uncultured Solibacteraceae bacterium | reverse complement strand
GTCGTCGGCGTGCCCGGCCGCCCCGGGACCCCAAGAGCATTTCAAAACTTCGAAGTTCGAACTTCGAAATTGACGTGGCGCCTTCGGCGCACTTTACAGTTATTAAAAAAGCTCAAAGGCATTAGGCTACTTGACCGGATTGCTCGCCGAGTAGCTACTCGACACCTGGCAACTGCCGACGTCGCCCAGCGTGATCGTCTGCGGGCCGAGATTCGTCCACGAACCGCTGATGTAGCGGTGCTCGATGTAGAGCGCGCGATCATTCATGTTCGCATCGCGGACCCAGATGTTCGAGCCCAGCGTGTCCCACTCGGTGGCGCGGAACCAGACGCGGACGACCGGCGCAGGCGACACCGGGATCGGCGTCGCAAAGAACAACGGGAACGTCGCGGTCTGCCCCTGGCCCAGCGAGAGCGCGTCCAGGAACGGGTTCGCGTCCTTCCCCGGATACCCCGTGGTCTCGTGCAGATCGATGTCCTGCGTGGGCAGCGAGACGCGCGTGCGGAAGTGATACTCGGCGTTCTCGGCCGATCCGTCGCACCCGCGGATCACTCTGTAGGTGATGCCATCGACGCGGAAGGTGGTCTCCGGGATTGGAGGCGGTGGTGGCGGCGGCTGTGACGAAGGCGTACGCAGCGACACCGGCGCGGACTCCTGGATGAGATGGACGACCGACGCCGGATCGGCGGGGCCCGTGAACGTGACGACGTCCACCCAGCTCTGGAGGGTCAGCCGGACATTTCTGGCGTCCGCGGGCATGAACGAAATGTCCATGTCGACGCTTCGCCTCGTACCGCCGTTGAGCGCGACGCCGTGCCCGCCTCCCGATGCGTCGTAATCGAGCGTGGGCAGGAACCAATCGGCCGGCCCGTCGAACGTCCACGCGATGTGCAAGGGCGTGCCGGGTGTGACGACGTCGTCGTCTCTGGGTGTGATCACCGTCGGGATTTGGGGTGCGCCGCCGACGCCGCTCACGACTTGATCGCCTGATCGGACTTCGATCGACACTTGACCGCCCGGTCCGATGGGCGTCAACGAGAGCTGCTGATAGCTTCCCGGCGATTTCTCCGGAACCACCTGGCCGTTGACGAGCACCTGCGCCCCGGCCAGCGGCGCACCGTCCTTCCTGAGGGTAAACAGACAGCCCGACGACGTGATCCAGGCGTTCACCTGGATCGGCGACGCCGCCGGCGGGGGCGGCGGTAGTGGAGGTGCCGTCGGCGTCGTCGGTGACGTGGACGGCGAGCCGCCGCAACCGCACGCGGCGGCCAGGAGGAGAGCGGCGACGCTGCATCGCAGCGTAGTCGGAGCGCGCATGCGCGCAAGAATTGAGCGGCGCGAAGTCACGGGCCAATAGGCAGGACTGCGCGGTTACTGGTTGTAGGCCGCATTCGACCGCACGACAGGCGTCATGGCGCGCGCGTGTCGTCAGACGTCGCCCGCCTCGCACGTCCGCGATCGCCTCAGTGAGGCATTCCGCTCGTCAGCTCCGAATGTGTTGGTGGGAATCCGTTCTCGCACGCCGGGACCACCAACCACTTGGAGCCGTGACACATGCCGCACCCGTTTCGCTCGTTCCGCCGGCCGCTGCTGGCGTCCGTCTGTCTGATGCTGACCGCCACCGCGCTCGCCGGCGCGGGTTGCAAGAAGAAGTCGTCGCCCGTCGCGCCGACGCCTCAGCCGGAGAAGCTCGTCAACACGAACAACCCGCCAACCAGCCCGGCGAACATGGATGCCCGGACGTCGATGCGGACGCCGGAGAATTCCGGGACGATTACCTTCGACGATTTCGTGTCGACGGACGGGGTCGTGATCACCGGCCTGACCTGGCAGGGCATCTACTGCAAAGTGGTCGCGGACGCGCCCCCATCGTCGCCCGTTGCCACCGGGTTCCAAATCGGCTTCTACCCGGACGCGGCCAACAACCCGAACAACGTCGCGCCGATCGTGAGCACGGTCTATCCGATCGCGCGCGTCGCCGAGACCCTCGAGCAGACACTCACGGGCATCTGTACACCCGTCTCGACCAGCATCGCGGCGTACAAGTACCACGTCACCCTCGACACCCCGTTCACGGCGGCGCCGGGCGTGCGCTACTGGCTCGGCATCCAGGCGCAGGTCGACGAAGTCCAGGCCAACAATCCCGGTCTTTGTTTAACGGGTCACGGCGCGTGAGCGGGGCAGATCCAATATGTCGTACTTGTACAGATTTCGCCCTTCTGGCATAACCAGCGTGTGCCGGATGTGCGCACGCCGCCGGGGCCAGACGATCGCGACGCGCGGATCAAGCAACAGCAAGAAGAGATCGCGCGGTTGCGCGACGCGTTGAAACGTTCCGAGCAGGAGCGAGAGCGGCTGAAGCGCCGCAACGAGCGCCTTGAGGATCAGCTCGACGCGGCGCGCCGCGCGGGCTTTCGCCAGGCCGCGCCGTTCGCCAAGCCGCATCGACAAGGGAGCGGCCATCCGCCCGGCCGCCGCGCGGGCGCGACGTATGGGCGCCATGGGACGCGGCCGGTCCCCCAACGGATTGATGACACCCACGACGCGGCGCTGCCCGCCGCGTGCCCTCGCTGTGGCGGCGACGTGCACGAGACGCACGTGGTGTCGCAGTACCAGGAAGATCTGCCGGTCGTTCGACCGGTCATCCGCGAGTTCCGCGTCCACGTGGGCGCGTGCACCCAGTGCGGGCGCCGCGTGCAAGGCCGGCATCGGCTGCAGACCTCGGACGCGCTCGGCGCGGCGGCCGTGCAGATCGGCCCGGAGGCCGCGGCGCTCGTCGTCGTGCTGCACAAAAGCTTCGGCCTGCCGCTCGCGCACGTGGCGAGGCTCCTCCGCGATCGGTTTGGGATTCGCGTGACACGCGGGGCGCTCGTGCATGTCTGTGCGCGGGTGGCGGCGCGGGCCACGCCCACCTACGACGCGCTGTGCGCGCAGGTCCGCGGCAGTCCGCTCGTGAGTCCCGACGAGACGGGCTGGAACGTGGCGGGCACGCTGCACTGGCTCTGGGCCTTCGCCACCCCCGACACCACGGTCTACGCGATTCGCCCCGGCCGCGGGTATGACGATGCCGCGTCGGTGTTGGGCGAGGACTTTGCGGGCGTGCTCGCCCGCGACGGCTGGGCGCCATACCGCCGCTTCGTCCACGCCGAGCATCAGACCTGTCTCGCGCATCTGTTGCGTCGCTGTCGGCTGCTCCGGATCGATCATCCCCGGAGCCCGTTCGCGGCGCGCCTCCAGCACCGGCTCCAGCAGGCGCTCGCGCTGCGCGATCGCCACGCGGCCGGCGCGGTGTCCGCGCACGGACTCGCGATTGCGCGGGGACGTCTGCTCGACCAGACGCTCGACCTGCTCACCCGCACGCGATCCGACATTCCAGCGGTCCAGCGCTTCGTCGCCCATCTGACGCGCGAAGCATCGGCTCTCTTCACGTTTCTCGGCGATCCCGCGGTCGACGCCACGAATTGGCGCGCCGAGCACGCGATTCGACCCGCCGTGGTGATGCGCAAGGTCTGTGGTGGCAACCGCAGCGCACAGGGTGCGACCACGCAACAAGTCCTCACGTCTCTGCTCCGCACGGCCCATCAACGAGCCCTCGATCCCACGCCCATCCTCGTCACACTGTTACGTGCGCCGACCCCCATCGTGCCGCTCACGCTGCAAGCACCGCTGCAGTAGGCTCACCCGTTAAACAAAGACCAATCCCGATTTCGTCTTCTGGGGTTGGCGAAGCGGCCTCAGCTACAACAACCGATCGGTCCAAATCAACGCCGCCGGCAGCCGCGTCGAGTACCCGACCGACCGAGCGTTCTCGATCGATCGCTAGCGGATCCGCGGCGCTCGTTTGGTATCCTCGCTCGCGGCCGGGAGCGCCCGGCCGCGAGCCCGTCCAAACCTATGACCGCCGACGGATCGAATTCGGGACGGCCGAAGGCTGATGTCACGGCCTTCCTCGACGACTGGGTCCGCGGCGAGCCCGGGGCGCTGGAACGTCTGCTGCCGTACGTCTATCCGGACCTGCACGCGCTGGCGAGCGCATATCTGCGGAAGGGCACGCGTCCCGTGACGCTGCAGACCACCGCCGTCGTCAACGATCTCTTCATCAAACTGCTGACGCGCCAGCCCAAACGCCTCGAAAGCCGCCGGCACTTCTACGTGCTGGCCGCGCGCGTGATCCGGATGTCGCTCGTCGATCACTACCGCCAGACCCAGGCCGAGCGCCGCGGCGGCGATCGCCAGCGGGTGCCGCTGCACGACGATCTGGCGTGGGTCGACGCCAGCGGCGACGACATGCTGGCGTTCGATTGCGCGCTCGACGAGCTGCACGAGCTCGATCCCGAGCAGGCCGAGCTGGTCAACGCGCGATTCGTGCTGGGATGCACGTCGGAGGAGGCCGCGGCGCTCACCGGCCTGTCGAAGGCGACGGTCGATCGTCGCGTGCGTCTGGCCCGCGCGTGGCTCTTTCAGCGGCTGCGTCCCGCGGACCAGCCCGGCGGCGCGGCGTGACGAGCTCCGCACGCGAGCGCTGGCGGCGCGTGCAGGCCGTGTGCGAGAGGCTCGAGGCGGTGCCGTCGTCGTCCCGGCTCGAACGTCTGCTGGAGCTCGAATCCGATCCGGACGTTCAGCGCGAGGCCATCGCGCTGCTCCAGGCGATCGAGGACGAAGCGCGCGCGTGCCGCGAGCATCTTCCCTCGCATCTCGCGGCCGATCCCGGCGGTCTTCCCACGGAGATCGGCGGCGTGCGGATCGAGGCGCGCATCG
>CAZNMF010000307.1:0-8008 GCA_964573795.1 uncultured Solibacteraceae bacterium | reverse complement strand
TAGCTCCGCATCTCGCTGCCGAAGAGCAGCATGTGGCCGGGACAGTTCATCGCCTTGACGCCCATCTCGGCGTCCTCGACGCTGACGATGAACATGTTCGGTTGGTAGTACTCCCAGTGTCCTGACGTCTCCCACAGGCTCTTGTTGAAGATGAGCGGCGTCTTCACCTCGGTGTAGCCGGCGGGGAAGAGCACCTCGCGCATGTAGTTCGCGAGATGGTTGTAGAGCGCTGTGCCCTTGCCCAGCCAGAACGCCGCACCCGGCGCCCACGGGTGGAACATGAACAGCCCGAGGTCCTTGCCGAGCTTGCGGTGATCGCGCTTCTTCGCTTCTTCGATCCGCTGCAGGTGCTGCTCGAGGTCGTCGTTCTTGAAGAACGCGGTGCCGTAGACGCGCTGCATCGGCTGATTGCGCGCGTCGCCTTTCCAGTACGCGTTGGACGTGCCGACGAGCTTGAACGCCTTCAGCCGTCCGGTCGACGGCACGTGCGGACCGACGCAGAAGTCGACGAAGGTGTCGCGATCCTTGATCGTGTAGCACGACACTTCGGACTGGCCTGCAGTCTTCTCCTGGATCAGCTGGACCTTCAGCGGCTCGCCGCGCTTCGTGAAGAAGTCGATGGCGTCCTGGCGCGGCCACATCTGCCGCTCGTACGGCAGGTCCTGCGAGGCGAGCTCGCGCATCTTCGCTTCGATGCGCTCCAGATCCTCCGGCACGAACGGGTGCGGGACGACGAAGTCGTAGAAGAAGCCGTCCTCGGTTGCCGGGCCGATGCCGCACTGCACGCCGGGATAGAGCTGCGTCACGGCCGCCGCGAGCAGATGCGCGGTCGAATGGCGATAGAGCGCCAGCGCGTCGTTGCCGTCCGGCAGGACGAGCGTCAGCTTCGCGTCACGTTCGATCGGCGCGGTCAGATCGACCATCTTCCCGTCGAGCGTCGCCGCCAGCGCCTTCTTCACGATCCCCTGCGGCAGCGCCGAGACGGCAAACTCCCGCACCGACGTGCCACGGGGCACACCACGCTGGGAACCGTCTGGAAGGGTGATGGTGATGTCGGACATGAAGACTGAGGGAGGTTCCACCTACGCGAAAGCCACTCGCTGCGCTCGTTCGCTTCGGTGGACAAGGCCTGCCAACCGTAGCCGCGAGCGAAGCGAGCGCTTGGCGAAGGTTGGTAGGCACGGGCGGACTCGAACCGCCGACCTCCTGCATGTCAAGCAGGCGCTCTAACCAGCTGAGCTACATGCCTATGTCGACTGCCTAGGCCGGCACGTCCGGCCATTTGACGAACGATCAGTATACCGTCGCCAAAATCGCAGCGTCAACGACCGTCGGGTTGCGAAGGCGGCTGCGGCAGCTTCGACGGGTCGAACGGTGGCTTCTTCGGCAGCTCTTGCGGCTGGACCGGCGGGATCGGCGCGTCCGGCGGCGGCAGGGCCGTGGGATTGGGCCGCGTCGTAGTCGGTGCCGTGTCGCTCGTCGTCTCGCGCGCCGAGGTCGCGTCGGCCGGCGTCGGCGACTTCAACTCGCGAATGCCGCGCTCGAGGATGGGATCGGCCGCTGGCGGCGTCTCGTCGAATCCGACCCGCGGTCCTTCGACGAAGACCGTCGGCCGCAGGCCGCGCCCTTGAATCGGATATCCGTCGTTCTGCAGGTACCGCTCCGTCGTCATCTGCAGCGCGTAGCCTTCCGGGAGCCGGACGAGGCGCTGGACGCCCGCCAGTCCGGCCGTCGGCTCGCCGACGAGCGCCGCGCGGTGGTTGCCGGCGAGCGCCGACGCGAAGATCTCCGCCGCGTGCGCCGTGCCGTTCGACACGAGCAGCACGACGGGCATCGTCAATGCGCCGTCGCCTGCCGCGGCTTCCGTGCGCACGGCGTTGGCGGGAATCGGCAGCGGCCGCTGGCCGCGTCCACGCGCGGGCGCCGCGTTCGACGCGCTGTCATCCGGTGCCGCGGCACTGTCAGCCGCCGTTTGCGGCTGTCCCGCGCCGCGCGCCGGCCGTCCGGCGCGAATCGCGAGCGTGCCCGACTTGACGAACAACCGCGCCGCCTCGATGCCTTCCTCGTTGGCGCCATCGGCCACGTCGCGCAGATCGATGATCACGCCGGTGTTGCCCGCTGCGCCCGTTGCCGCGATGCTCGACTTGATCGCCGCGGCCGCCCCGGGCCCGAAGCTCGCGACGCGCACGTAGGCTTCGCCGCCAGGCAGCCGCTTGCCCGACGCGCGATCGGTCTTCGGCGTCTCGCGCACGACCTCGACGGGTCGCGGATCCGCGACGTCGCCGTTGCGGATGATCAGCAGCGTGACCTTCGAGCCCGGCGCGCCGCGCAGCAGCCGCGCGCCCGTGACCGACGACATGTCGCGCGTCGGCGTGTCGTCGATCGCGCGGATGAAATCGCCCGACTGCAGGCCCGCGCGCTGCGCCGGCGATCCGTCGCGCACGCCGACGATGCGGAGATACGACTGGCGCGCGATGACAAGTCCCACGTCGCCGTCGGGCAGCGCGCTCTGCGCCTCCACCGTGCGTACGTCGTCCGGTGTCAGATAGGAGGTGTCCGGGTCGAGCCCGTCGACCAACCCGCGCATCGCGCCGTCCATGACCCGGCTCATGTTCGGCGGCTCGACATAAGCGCTCTGGATCAGGCGCACGACGTCGTTGAAGACGGCCAGGTGCGGCATCGCCTGCTGCGCGGCCGGCGAGACCGCGCCCAGCAGGCCGCCGACGGCGACGATGACGACGAGCGGCGTCGAAACGAGAAAGACCAGCGTGCGGGTCCGTCCAGACATGCTTCCATTATCGGCGGGCGGCTGGGCCTTGGCTATGGGACTTTTCAAAACTTCGAACTTCGAACTTTGAACTTCGAAATTGCCTTAGGCTTAGCCCGTGCGTCTGTTGGGTGTGGATTTCGGCCGCAAGCGCATCGGCCTGGCGCTGTCGGATGCGGAGGGGCGTCTCGCGCGGCCGTGGCAGGTCGTGGCCGCTGGGGCGACGCCTGCGGCGTCGGCCGCGATTGTCGCGGACGCGATCGCCGCGTTCGCGCGATCGACGCTCGGCTCGGAAGCCATCGACGCGGTCGTCGTCGGACTGCCGCGTCGGCTGAACGGCGAGGACAACGAGCAGACGACGCCGGCGAGGCAGTTTGCGGAGCGCCTCGGCGCGGCGAGCGGCCTGCCCGTGTTCTTGCAGGACGAACGGCTGACCAGCCACGAAGCCGACCTGCGCCTGCGCGAGCGCGAGCCCGACTGGCGCGCCCGCAAGAAGAAGCTGGATGCCGCCGCGGCCGCGATCATTCTGCAGGACTACCTCGACGCCCAGATGCCCCGATAGCTCGATGTCCCGATGTCCCGATGTCGAGATGACCTGATGACCCGATGATCCGATGATCCGATTCCTCAAACGTCTCGTCCTGCTCGTCGTGCTCCTGTCTCTCGCCGCCGTTGGGGCGGCCGTGTGGGTGCGTGCGCGATTGCAGACGCCCTATCGCGGTTTCAGCGACGCCGAGATCTTCGTCGACTTGCCGGCCGGCACCGGTGTGCAAGGCATCGCGCGCCGGCTCGCCGACGCGGGCGTCGTCGTCGATCCGTACACGTTCCGTCTGGCGGCGCGGCTGTCCGGATCGGAGCGGCGGCTGCAGGCGGGCGAGTATCGCTTCGCCGATCCCGCGACGCCGTCCGAGATCGTCGCGCGTCTCGCGCGGGGCGACGTCGCGAAGCGGGTGCTGACGATTCCGGAGGGGCTCACGATTCGCGAGATGGCGGCGATCTTCGCGAGCAGCGGCCTCGGGGCCGCGAGCGATTTCGTCGCGGCTGCGTCGGACGGCAGCCTCGTCGCCGATCTCGATCCCGACGCGCCCACGCTCGAGGGCTATCTGTTTCCGGACACGTACTCGCTCTCGCGGCGCGCGACGGCCGGGATGACGGTGCGCACGATGCTCGCGTCGTTCGAGCGCGCGTTCGACGCGCGCCTGCGCGCCGACGCGGCGGCTGCCGGGCTGTCGTCGCGCGAGGCCGTCACGCTCGCCTCGCTCGTCGAGAAGGAGACGGCATCGGCGGACGAACGGCCGCTCGTGGCCGCGGTCTATCGCAACCGGCTCCGCGCGAAGATGGCGCTCCAGTGCGATCCGACGGTCATCTACGCGTTGATGCAGGCCGGCCGCTGGCACGGCAACATCACGAAGCAGGATCTGCAGATCGACTCGCCGTACAACACGTACCGCTACGCGGGCCTGCCGCCCGGCCCGATCGCGTCACCCGGCCGCGCGTCCCTCGACGCCGCCATCCATCCCGCCGACGTCCCCTATCTCTACTTCGTGAGCCGCAACGACGGCACGCACGCCTTCGCGACGACGCTTGCCGAGCACGGACGGAACGTGGCGAAGTGGCAGGTGCAGTACTTCAGGGATAAAAAGCATCGTCCCTGAAAACTTCGAACTTGGAACTTCGAACTTCGAAATGGGAACTGTCGCGACGCGAGAAGGGGTTGGGTTTCGAAGTTCGCAGTTCGAAGTTCAAAGTTGACGATCCGGCGTCTGCATCGAGCGCCGGTTCAAGAATTTCCCCACTTCAGCTTCTCCCGCAGCATATCGAAGTGCGTCCGGGACGATGTGTGGAGCAGGCGGAGCTGGCGCGGGGCGCGCGAGACGTCGACGATGTCGCCGGCGGTCAGCGGCACGCCGAGCTGGCCGTCGAACGTCACGAGCAGATCCGACTGCGGCTCGACGACCGGATGCAGCTCGATCCGCACGGACGCGGGGAGCACGAGCGGGCGATTCGTCAGCGTGTGCGGCGCGATGGGCGTGAGCAGGAGCGCGTCGAGCGACGGATGCACGATGGGGCCGCCGGCCGAGAGGTTGTACGCGGTCGATCCGGTGGCGGTCGCGATGATCAGGCCGTCGGCCTTCACGTGACAGACGAACTGGCCGTCGACGATGACGTCGATCTCGATCATCCGCGACAACGCGCCGCGCGTGACGACGATGTCGTTGAGCGCCAGACGAGCGGCGTCGGCCGATCCGCCGCGCCGGATGGCGCCGGCAATCATCAGCCGCGTCTCGACGTGCGTCTGCCCCGCGAGCAGCGCGTCGAGCGCCGTCGTCATCTCCGCGCGTCCGACTTCCGTGAGAAAGCCGAGACGGCCGAGGTTGACGCCGAGCAGCGGCGCGTCGCTCGACGAGTTGGCCACGGCGCGCGCGGCGTCGAGCAGCGTGCCGTCGCCGCCGAAGGCGAGGACGACGTCGCCGCACGCCGCGAGCTGCTCGCGCGTGGCCGTGGGCCAGCGATCGCCGATGTCCGCGGCGCGCGCGCTCGCTTCCTCGATCGTCGGCGCGCAGCCGCGCGCGTCGAGCCACGCCGCGGCCTCGGTCAGCGTTTCGAGTGCGGCCGGCATGGTCGGACGCGCGATCAGCGCCGCGCGGCGGATGGGAGACGACGGACTAGCGGTCATGGGCGAGCAGCATCAGGAACTCGCGATTGCCCTCGGCGCCGGTGATCGGCGACGGCTCGAGCCCGAGGCGCACCAATCCTACCCGATGCGCCTCGGCGGTGACGGCCTCGACGACGCGGGCGTGGACAGCCGGATCGCGCACGATGCCGCCGGACTCGATCTCGCCGCGCCCGGCCTCGAACTGCGGCTTGACGAGCGCGACGACGCGGCCGTCGCGCGCGAGCAGCGGCGGGACGACCGGAAGAATGTGCCGCAGCGAGATGAACGAGACGTCGATCGTGATCACGTCGAACGTGCGGCGATCGGCGGGCAGCGCGGCCGGCGTCAAGTAGCGCGCGTTCACGCGCTCCAGCACGAGCACGCGCGGATCGGTGCGCAGCCGCCAGTCCATCTGGCCCTCGCCGACGTCGAGCGCCACGACGTGCGCCGCGCCGCGCGCGAGCAGCACGTCCGTGAAGCCGCCAGTCGACGCGCCGATGTCGAGCGCGGACGTGCCGGTGACATCGACCCCAAACGCCGTGAGCGCATGATCGAGCTTCAGCCCGCCGCGCCCGACCCACGGATGATCCGGCTGCCGCAGCTGCACGGTCGCCGCGCTGTCGACGGCCGTGCCCGCTTTCGTCACTGGGGCGCCGTTCACCAGCACGTCGCCGGCCAGGATCACCGCCCGCGCACGCTCACGCGTCGCCACGAGGCCGCGCGACACGAGCAGGAGATCGAGACGGGACTTGGGCATGGACAAAGGCACGTCAAGTCAAAAGTTACAAGCCAAAAGCCAGAAGTTCGGAACCTGCACCTTCCTGACTTTTGGCTTCTGGCTTTTGACTTTTAACTTGTCAACATTTACTTCTTTCGCCCCAAGCTCCACTCCGCGATCTCGCCGAGCCGTCCTTCGAGGCCGGCGCGCGCCAGGGCGGCGCGGGCGCGCTGGACGCAGGCGGCGGCGAGCTCGCGCGATCGGGTCAGACCGTAGATCGCCGGGAACGTCGGTTTGCCGGCCGCGGCGTCCTTGCCGGCGGTCTTGCCCAGATCGGCGTTCGAGCCTTCGACGTCGAGGATGTCGTCGACGATTTGAAACGCGAGGCCGATCTCGCGCGCGTAGTCGTCGAGCGCGCCGACGGCTGCGTCGCTCGCGCCCACGAGGATCGCGCCCATCGTCGTCGCCGCGCGGATGAGCGCGCCGGTCTTGCGCAGGTGCATGTCCTCGAGGCTCGCCGCGTCGAGCGACGCCTGTGACGCGCCCGCGGCGCCCGCGGCCGCGAGATCGATCGCCTGGCCGCCGACCATGCCGGTCGCGCCGGCCGCGTGCGCGAGCACGCGCACGGCGCGCAGGCGGCGATCGGCCGGCGCGCTCGGCGCGTTCGGCTCCGACGCTGGAGACGGCGCAGTCGCGAGCACGTCGAAGGCGTCGGTCAGCAGGCCATCGCCCGCCAGGATCGCCAACCCGTCGCCATACACGACGTGCGTTGTCGGCCGTCCGCGCCGCATGTCGTCGTTGTCCATCGCGGGCAGGTCGTCGTGCACGAGCGAGTACGAGTGGATCATCTCGACGGCGCACGCGGCCGGCAGCGCGAAGGCGCGCGCCGTGGTGGACGTCAGATCGAGCGCGCGTCCGGCGGCCTCCGCGGCCGCGAGCGTGAGGCACGGACGCAGGCGCTTGCCGGGCGCGATGAGCGCGTAGCGCATCGGTCCGGCGATGACGGCCGGCGCCGGCGACGCGTCGAGCACACGCTCCAGCGCGGCGTCGATGTCGGTGCGCAGATCGCCGAGATAGCGATCGAGCGGGACGGCGTCCGCCATCAGCGGTCGTCGTCGACGAGCGACGAGGCGTCGCGGACGTCGCCGCGCTCGGTGAGCTGCTCGATGCGGCGCTCCGCGGCGCCGAGCTGATCGTGGCAGTAGCGCGACAGCGTCACGCCGCGCTCGAACAGCGCGAGCGACTTGTCGAGCGGCAGATCGCCTTCCTCGAGCTGCTTGACGATGCGCTCGAGCTCGGCGATGGCGGATTCGAAGTCTTTGATGGAGTCGGACATTACAGGCTACGGGCTACGGGCTGCAGGCTACGGGCCAGGGGTGTATTTCGGTGGGCCGAACCTTCAGGTTCGGCCAGGCCGCCTGTTCTCTCACCTCGCACGTCAGCTCGCCTTCGGCGAGCCGGACGTGCACGGTGTCTCCCGACGTCACTGACGATGCTGAGCGAATGATACGCGTCCGCGCGGCGTTCCAACCGACCGCGTAGCCGCGCGCGAGCACGGCGAGCGGGCTCAGCGCGTCGAGGCGCGCCGCGAGCGTCGCGGCGCGCGCGCTCGCCGACTGCCGGCGGCGGCCGATGGCCGCCGCCAGCCGGCCGTCGGCCGCGACGATGCGCGTGCGCAGCGTCGCGACGACGCGATGGATGTCGCGCGCTTCGAGCCGGCGGCGCAGCGCGTCGAAGCGCTGCGCCTGCCGGCTGAGGCGCGCGGCCATCGCGCGCTCCGCCCGCAGCGACAGCTGCCGGACGTCGCGGTCGCGCAGGACGACCGTCGTCGCCCACTGCCGCAGCCGCGTATCCGCGCGCGTCGTCA
>CAZNMF010000306.1:0-9667 GCA_964573795.1 uncultured Solibacteraceae bacterium | reverse complement strand
ATACTGACCTACGATTTGCCCCGCATTGGCTACGAGAGCTCGGACGGGTCAGGCCTGATCCAGGGCATCCTCGACCACTATCCCAGACGCCGGGTCGTCGCGACGTTCACGGTCGACGAGACGCCGGCCCCCGATCGCGCGGTGCTCATCGACAAGATGCCGGGCGACGAGCCGCATGCGCGAGATTAGAGACGACCTCATCAAGGCGCATGCCGACCGGCGGTTCCGATCCGAGTACGACTACGCGCTGTTCGAGTACTACCGCAGCGCCAAGGTCCTCGCGTTCCTCGAGCGCGCGGGCGTGACGATCGGCGGCCGCGTGCTCGACGCGGGCTGCGGCGGCGGCGGGATGCCGCTCTCGCTGGCCGAGCACGCGCGCGAGGTCGTCGGCATCGATCCGATCGATCGCTTCGGCCAGGCCGGCGTGGTGCTCGCGCGCGAGCGCGGCCTCACGAACCTGCATTTCGCACGCGCCGACGGCATGGCGCTGCCGTTTCCCGACGGCGCCTTCGATCTCGTCCTGTCGCACGCGGTGATCGAGCACGTCGCCGACGCGCCACGGTACCTGCGCGAGTGCCGCCGCGTGCTCGCCCCTGGCGGCCGCTGCTATCTCTCGACGGCGCCGTATCTCTCGTTCGCGGGCGCGCACCTGCCGCGCCTGCGCGTGCCCGTGCCGCTGCACCTGATCGCCGGCCGCGCCGTGGCGTTCCGCACGTTCCGCGTGCTCGCACGTCGCGCGCCGTGGACGCTGCGCGAGCCCGCGCACGAGAACTCGTTCATCCGCGACGCGCGCCTCGGCATCGCCAAGCACGACGATCTGCTCGAGAAGGTGCGCGTCACGCGCTTGCGCGGCCAGATCGCGGCGGCCGGCCTGCACATCGTGCGCGAGGAGCTGCACGTGACGTCGACCGTCCGCCGCCTGCCGGCGCCCCTGGCGCGATGGGTGCGCGACAGTCCGCTGACGCAGGACGCGCTGATCAGTAATATCGAATACGTGCTGAGCGCGGCCTGACCGCGTCTCCCAGGCCCTCACGCGACCATGGCTGACATCGATCGCTATCGCCCCGAAGATCGCCGCCAGGTCGATGCCCTGTACCGCCGCGTCTTCGGTCCTGACGCGGCCGACGCGAGCCGCCTGCGCTGGGACTGGCAATATCGCCGCAACCCGAACGCCCCGGCCGACGGACCGCAGATCTGGATCGCACGCGAAGGCGCGACGATCGTCGGGCAATACGCGACGATGCCGGTGACGCTGCACGCGCAGGGACAGGACATCGACGCGTCGTGGGGCATGGACGTGATGGTCGCGCCCGAGCGGCAGCGCCAGGGCCTCGGCGACGTGCTGTTCCGGACATGGGATCGGAACACCGGCGCGGCGCTCGGGCTCGGCCTGTCGGAGTCGTCGTATCGCCTGTTCAAGAAGATGCGCTGGCCGGATCTCGGCCCGCTGCCGTGCTTCGTGAAGCCGCTCAGCCGGCGCGCGCTGCGGCGTCCGACGTGGCCCGTCGCGCTCAACGGGCTCGTCTCGTACGTCACGCTCCCCTGGGTGCGCCTGGTCTCGCGCGCCAAGCCGCTCCAGGGCGAAGTGCGGATGATCCGGCATTTCGACGACGGCTTCACGCGGCTGTGGGATCGGATCGCGCCGCGATTCACGTTCGCCGTCCGCCGCGATGCGGCCTATCTCAACTGGAAGTACATCCAGGCGCCGCACGTGCGCTACGCGATCGCCGCGCTCGTGCGCGACGGCGAGCCGGCCGGCTACGCCGTCTACCGCCACAAGCAGGAGCCGCGCGGCCGCGTGACGGTGCTCGTCGACTTCCTCGCCGATCCGGACGACGCCGCCGGGATGCTGACGCTGCTGCGCTGGGTCGATCGCGAAGCGCGCGCGGCCGACACGGACAAGATTCGCACGTTCGCGCTGCACGACGGCTTTCGCAAGCTGCTGCGGAAATCCGGCTACTATCCGGTCAAGTCGACGGTCGACTTCGTCGCCAAGATCAACGCCGCGCCGGTGCCCGAAGCGTTCTACGCGTCGACCGATCGCTGGCACGTGACGCTCGGCGACTCCGATCTGGATCGATGACCGCGCCGCCCCGTCCGGCGTTGCTCGTCGCCATCGACACCGAAGGCGACAACCAGTGGGACCGCGAGGCCCGCCGCCGCCAGACGTTCGCGAACACACGCGCGCTCGAGCGTCTGCACGACTTCTTCGCGCAGCACGGCGTGCGGCCGACGTACGTCGTGACGTATCCGGTCGCGCGCGATCCCGAATCGGCGGCCGCGCTGCGGCGTATCGTCGCTCGCGGCGACGCGGAGATCGGCGCGCACCATCACGCGTGGGAGACGCCGCCGTGCGAGCCGGCGGACGTCGATCGCCATCCGTACGCGCTGTCGCTGCCGATCGACCAGTTCGACGCGCAGCTCGAGGCGCTGACCAACGCGATTGCCGACGCCGTCGGCGAGCGGCCCGTGTCGTATCGATCGGGCCGATTCGGATTCTCGGCCGCGCACGTGTCGTCGCTCGAGCGCGCCGGCTATCGCGTCGACTCGAGCGTGACGCCGCTCTTCTACGAGGCGCACAAAGGCGGACCGGATTTCGTCGATGCGCCGCCGGCGCCGTACTACCTCGCGTACGACTCCGCCACGCGGCCCGGCACCAGCGGCGTGCTCGAGCTGCCGGTGTCGGCGGCGCTCAATCGGCGGCTGCCGAGATGGGCGGCGTCGCTCTACGGCCGCGCGCCGTGGCCGTACACGACGAAGCGCGTGCTGCGGCTCTCGCGCATCGTCACGGTGCGCTGGCTGCGACCGTCGTACTCGTCCGCCGAGGACATGATCGCGCTCGCCCGGCAGCTCATCCGGCGGCGCGTGCCGATCCTCAATCTCCTGTTTCACTCGAGCGAGGCGATCGTCGGCGGCAGCCCGTACAACAGGACCGACGCGGAGCTTTCCGCGTTCTTCGATCGATTGGGACGGTTTCTCGCGTTCGCCACGCAGGAGGCCGGCGCAACGCCGATGACCTTCCGCGAGCTCGCCGATCGCCATGCGGGCTCGATCTCGCTCGCGGCGGATCGCGCGGCGGGATGAGCGCGCATGCACATCTGCCACGTCTCGCCGCATTTGCCGCCCGACCAGGCGGCCAACGCCCTGCTGCCGGCGCAGCTTGGCGCCTGGAGCCACGACGCTGGCGACACGGTGTCGTTCGTCACCCAGCCGCCGAGCCAGGGCGGCGCGTCGTCTGACGCGCTGCCCGGGGCCGTGCGCCGCGTCAGCGCGCGGTCGTCGTCGCGCGTGTCACGATGGCTGCGCGTCGACACGCTCCGGCGCAGCCGATCGATCGCCGCCGCGCTGAGCGACGTCGCGCGCGACGCGGACGTGCTCCACCTGCACAGCAACGGGCTGATCGTCGAGATCGCAGCGGCCTGGGCGCGGCGGCATCGCAAACCCTACGTCCTCACGCTCTACGGCACGGAAATCTGGCACTATCGCCGCCGCTGGCCGATCGATCCGTTCACGCGCGCGTATCGACACGCGGCCGCGGTCACGTTCTACAGCGAGCGTCTGATGGCGCGCGCGAGCGCCGTCGGGCTCGCGCGGCCGGCCCTGTCGGTGATCTATCCGCCGGTCTCGCCCGCGTTCGTGCCCGCCGACGAGGCGACGCGCGGGGCGTGGCGCGCGCATCTCGGCATCGCCGAGCCGCGCGTTCTGCTCAACGTGAAACGGCTGCACCCGCTCGCGGATCAGGCGACGCTCATCGAAGCCTTTGCCAAGATCGCGCGCGGCCGGGCCGACGTGCGGCTCGTGATCTGCGGCAGCGGACCGCTGCGCGGGGACCTCGAGGATCTGGCGGCACGGCTCGGCGTGTCGAGCGCGGTCACGTTCGCCGGCCTCGTCCCCAACGATCGTGTGGCGCAGTACGCGGCCATCGCCGACCTCTTCGTCCTGCCGTCGCTGCTCGAAGCGCTGCCGACGGTCGCCGTCGAAGCGCTCGCGGCGGGCACGCCCGTGGTCTCCGCCGATCATCCCGGCGGCCAGGAGCTCCACGCGCTCTTTGGAGACGACGTCGAGGTCGTGCCCAAGCACGACACGGCGCGGCTGTACGACGCGCTCGCCGCGCGGCTCGCGGCGCCGCGGCGCACGCGCCCGGAAACTGCCCGGCTCGTCCACGAGCGATTCAGCCCGGATGCCGTCAAGCGCGCGTACGATCGCGTGTATTCGGGGGCTTGAGGCTTGGGGCTTGAGGCTTGGGGCTTGGGGCTTGAGGCTTGGGGCTTACGGCTTACGGCTTGAGGCTTGAGGCTTGAGGCGTGGGACCGGCGTGGAGGCCTGACGCCGTAGCCCGTAGCCCGTGGCCTGTAGCAGGCTGCGGACCGCGGTCCCGCAGCCTGCTACACTTCCCCCATGTCCCTCCTCGAACAGGTCACCAAGGACATCGGCGACGCGATGAAGCGCAAGGACCAGACGTCGCTGGGGCCGCTGCGGATGCTCAAGGCCGCGCTCATGAACAAGGAAGTCGAGCGAGGACGGGCGCTGGACGATGGCGAGTCGATTCAGGTGGTGAACTCGCTGGTCAAGCAGCGCCGCGATGCCGCCGAACAGTTTCGTGCCGGCAACCGGCCGGAGCTCGCCGACAAGGAACAGGCCGAGATTACGTTTCTCCAGCGCTATCTGCCGCCGGCCGCCGACGAACAGACCATCGCCAAGGCGATCGAAGCGGCGATTCAGGAGACCGGGGCGGCTGGCCCCAAGGACATGGGAAAGGTCATGAAGGCGTCGACCGCCAAGCTGGCCGGCCTGTCGGTCGATGGAAAAGCCCTGAGCGAGGCCGTCAAAAAGCGCTTGGCCGGCTGACCGCCGCCAAACTTTCTGCCCGAGCGACCGTCTAAGTTCAATGAAAGGCACGCAAGCGCCTCTCATCCATCCTCCGGGCAGGGGCCTCAATCGCAGGGGTTGAGGCCCCTTTTTCCAGGCTACAGGCCACGGGCTACAGGCCGGACGGCAGACGAGCCGGGCTTCGCACGTAACATTGCTCGTCGACGTCAGACCGTCGCCCGCAGACCGTAGCCGCCGCCCGCAGACTGCGGGCCGCAGACCGCGGCCCGTTACAATTGCCCCCACATGTCGCTCGAGCCGCCGCACCAGACGGCGAGAACCAGACTATCCGTCTCCGCCGCCCTCGTCGGGGCGGGTATCTTCCTCAGCAAAATCGCCGGTCTCGTCCGGATCACGCTTTTTTCCTCCGTCTACGGCCTGTCCGACGCGGCTGACGCGTTCCAGCAGGCGCTGAAGGTCCCGAACTTCCTGCAGAACCTGCTCGGCGAAGGCGTGCTGTCGGCGTCGCTGATCCCGGAGTACTCGGCCCTCATGGTGACCGACCGTGCGCGCGCCGATCGCATGGCGCGGGCCGTGCTCGCCGTCATCGCCCTCATCACCGCCATCGTCGTTGCGATCGGCATCACGGCGACGCCCTATCTCGTCCCGCTCGTCGCTGGCGGCTACACGGGCGAGAAGCTCGCGTTGACGACGGCCCTGGTGCGGATCATGTTTCCCGGCGTCGGGCTGCTCGTCCTCGCCGCGTGGTGCCTCGCGATCCTCAACAGCCACCATCGCTTCTTCCTCTCGTATGCGGCGCCAATCTGCTGGAACCTGGCGATCGTCGCCGTGCTCTGGATCTTTCGTCACGACGAGCTGTCGCGGCTCGCGGTGCGGCTGGCGTGGGCGACCGTCGCCGGGGCCGGTCTGCAACTCGCCATCCAGGCGCCGGTCGTCTGGCGCCTGATGTCGGGACACTGGACCCACGTCGCCTCCGATATCGCGGGGCCCGTGCGCCGCGTCCTCGTCTCGACGCTGCCCGTCATCTTCACGCGCGGCGTCGTGCAGGTCAGCAGCTACATCGACAACTACATCGCGACGTGGCTCGGCGCGGGCGCGGCGGCAGGGCTCGCCAGCGCGCAGCAGCTCAGTCTGCTGCCCGTCTCGCTGTTCGGCATGGCCGTCTCGTCGGCCTCGCTGCCGACGATGTCGACGGCGGTCGCGGCGAATCTGCCCGAGGCCCTGCGCACGCGGCTGGCGATCGGCCAGGAGACGATCGCGGCCCTGGTCGTGCCGTCGGTCGTCGCGTTTCTCACGCTGGGTGACGTGATGATCGCCATGCTGCTCGAGCACGGCCAGTTCACGCACCACAACACGCTCTATGTGTGGGGCATCCTCGCCGGCGCGTCGGTCGGTCTGCTCGCGACGACCATCGGGCGGCTGTACGTGTCGACGTTCTACGCGCTCGGCGATACGAAGACGCCGACGCGCATTGCGTCGCTCCGCGTGCTGCTCGTCGGCGGCCTCGGCTACGTTCTCGCGCTGCCCGTGCCGCGGCTGCTGGGCCTGCCGCTCGAAGAGGGCTGCGCCGGTCTGACGATTTCCGCCGGCATCTCGGGATGGATCGAGTTCCTGCTGCTGCGGCACTTCCTGCGCGCCCGCATCGGCAGCATCGGCCGCCCCGGACGCGTGATCGGCCGCGCCTGGACGTCGGCCGCCGTCGCTGCAGCCGTGGCCACGGCCCTGCGCTGGGTCATCCCGCCGCACCTGCTCGTCGTCCGCGGCGTCGTGATCCTCGGCGTCTTCGGCAGCCTCTACCTGCTCGGCGCGCAATGGCTCGGCATCTTCGATGCGACGACGTTATTGAGGCGGGTCGTTCGGCGGAAGAGCTGAAGCTGCAAGTTCTGGGTTCTGGGTTCTCCGTTCTCCGTTCTCGGTTCGCAGACCGTTGAAGAACCCGGAACCAGAACCCAGAACCCAGAACCGAGAACCGAGAACCGAGAACCCAGAACCCAAGTCCCTGTTAGAGTCTTGATCGTGCGCCGCATGCCGCCGTCGAACATGGTGATGACGTTCGGTCCAGGGCCGATCACGCCAGCGGTCCGCGCGTTGATCATCGCCAACGTCGTCGTGTACCTCGCGATGACGCTTGGACCGGCGGCGCTGACCGATCGCCTGATCGATCTCTTCGCGCTGACGCCGATTGCCGTCGTGCGCGAGGGACGCCTGTGGCAGGTCGCGAGCTATCTCTTCCTGCACTCGCCGACGTCGATCGGCCACATCCTGTTCAACATGCTGGCGCTGTGGATGTTCGGGGTCGAGCTCGAGCGCCGCTGGGGCACGCGGTTCTTCACGAAGTACTACTTCATCTGCGGCGTCGGCGCGGGACTCTGCACGATCGCCGTGTCGCTGCTGCCGTTCGAGTCGACGCTGTCGACGTACGTGCGGCCGACGATCGGCGCGTCCGGCGCGATCTACGGCCTGCTTGCGGCGTGGGCGCTGCTGTTTCCGCACCGCCGCATCCTGTTCATGTTCATCTTCCCGCTGCCCGCGTGGGTGTTCGTCGTCATCATCGGCGCGATCGCGTTTCTCTCGGCCGTGCAGGCCAGCGGCGGGCCCGTGGCCAACATCGCGCACCTCGGCGGCCTGCTGATTGGCTGGATCTATCTTCGCGGGCCGAAAGACCTGCAGCTCGCGTTCAAGTACCGCCTGACGAAGTGGCGGATGGAGCGCATGCGCCGGCGGTTCAACGTGCACCAGGGCGGACGCGGCCCGTGGGACGATCGCGTGCACTGACGGCGCGGGCGCGCTCAGGTGTCCGACGTCACGCGCGCGATCGTGAGCAGAAATGTGTCGTCCAGCATCTCCGCCTGCCGCGTCGCGCCGGCCGGCACGACGAGGACGTCGCCTTCGCGGACGGTGACCTCTTCCCCGTCGACGCGCGCGCGCAGCGCGCCCTGCAGCGGATAAATCAACTGCTCGGCCTCGTCGCGGTGCACGGGCACGATCGCGCCCTTCTTGAAATACGCCTGCGTCAGACGCAGATCCGCGCCGGACACGGTCTTGCACGCGACCATCTCGGTGACCTTGTCGAGCGGCAGCGCATCCCAACGAAACAGCAGGATTTCAGGGGGCATCGGCGAATTGTCGAGGAGTATAATCGAGCGGTTGCCCAGGCAACGGCCCACGCGGGAAAGGGTTCTGCCGGATGAAGAGCAGCACGACCGAAGCGCCTCTCTCGTTTGCCGAGGATCTCACGTCCGACGACCTCGTCCGCATCTATCGCCTGATGCTGACGTCGCGCCGGATCGACGACAAGGAGATCCAGCTCAAGAACCAGAGCCATCTCTACTTCCAGATCAGCGGCGCCGGACACGAGGCGATTCTCGTCGCGGCCGCGTGCGCGATGAAGCCGGGCTACGACTGGTTCTATCCGTACTATCGCGATCGCGCGCTCTGCCTGACGCTGGGCATGACGCCGCGCGAGATGTTCCTCGCGGGCGTTGGCTCCAGCGAAGACCCGACGAGCGGCGGGCGTCAGATGCCGTCGCACTGGGGCGATCCGAAGCTGCACATCGTCTCGGAGTCGAGCGCGACGGGCACGCAGTGCCTGCACGCGATCGGCTGCGCCGAAGCCGGCCTGATCTACGAGCGCGTCACGGACATCCCGGATCGCGATCAGCGATTCGAGAAGGACGAAGTCGTCTACGTCTCGGTCGGCGACGGCGCGACGAGCGAGGGCGAGTTCTGGGAGTCCCTCAACGTCGCGTGCCTCCGCCGGCTTCCCGTCGTCTTCGTCGTGGAGGACAACGGCTACGCGATCTCGGTGCCGGTCCGCGTGCAGACGTCCGGCGGCAGCATCTCGCACCTCGTCGAGTCGTTCCCGCACCTGCACGTGCGCCGCTGCGACGGCACCGACGTGCTCGATTGCTACCGCGCCATGACGGAGGCCGTCGCGTGGTGCCGCGATCGCCGCGGGCCCGCGCTCGTCCATGCGAACGTCACGCGCCCGTACTCGCACTCGCACTCCGACGACGAGCGCTGGTACAAGACGGCGGCGGAACGTGCGGCTGAAGCGGCGCGCGATCCGATCACGCGTTTCGCCGCGTTCCTCAAAGAGCGCGGCATCCTGTCAGACGACGAGCTCGCCGACATCGCGCACGCGGTCGATCACGAGATCGCCGAAGCCGCCGAGTCCGCGCTGAAGGCGCCGAAGCCGGATCCGTCGACGGCCGGACTCTACGTCTACTCGCCGACGATCGATCCGACGAGCAGCGCGTTTCGCACGCCCGCGGATCCCGACGGCAAGGCGGACACGATGGTCGCGGCCATCAATCGCACGCTGCACGACGAGATGGCGGCCAACCCGCGCATCGTCGTCTTCGGCGAGGACGTCGCGGACGCGAGCAACGACGCGGCGCTCGCCGAGTGCATGGGCAAGGGCGGCGTGTTCAAGGCGACGCTGGATCTGCAGCGGCAGTACGGATCCGAGCGCGTGTTCAACTCGACGCTCGCCGAAGCCGCCATCGTCGGACGCGCGTGCGGCATGGGCACGCGCGGGCTGAAGCCGGTCGTCGAGATCCAGTTCTTCGACTACATCTGGCCTGCGATGATGCAGCTGCGCGACGAGATCTCGATGCTGCGCTATCGCTCGAACAACGCGTTCGCGTGCCCGATGGTCGTGCGCGTGCCGATCGGCGGCTACCTGCGCGGCGGCTCGCTGTACCACAGCCAGTCCGGCGAGAGCATCTTCGCGCACTGCCCCGGCCTGCGCGTCGTGTTCCCGTCGACGGCGCAGGACGCCGCGGGCCTGCTCCGCACGGCGATCCGCTGCGACGATCCGGTGCTCTTCCTCGAG
>CAZNMF010000305.1:0-21157 GCA_964573795.1 uncultured Solibacteraceae bacterium | reverse complement strand
CGTCCGTGGCGGGCGTCGTGCCCTTCACGTAGAGCGCTTTCATCGTGAGATCCACCGCAGTCGACATGAGAACGTCCGGCTCCGCCGTCACCAGTTGTTGCCGTTGAAGAGATCGCGCAGATCGTCGCTCGTCTGATCCAGGGACGCCGTCACGGTCAGCACCGTGGAGCCCGGCTGGGCCGCCGCATCGAACGCGGCCGCTTCGCTCTCGGGGACGTCGCTCGAGGCCTCGATGACGCCGGGCTCGTCGACGATCGCCGCCGCGTCCATTGCCGGCGGCTCCGGCGCGAACGCCTCAGGATCGGGGGCCGGCGGCACTTCCTCGAGCAGATTCTGCAGCAGCTCATTGAAGGCGACCGCGACGTTGTAGCCGAGCCCGCCGCGATCGAGCCGCACGATCCGCGAGCGGACCACGCGCCCGCTGACGACGAAGGTCGTATCGGACGTGACGAGGCGAAGGGAAATCGTGGAGTTGGGCAGGAAGCGGCGGTCGCACTCGAACTGCGCGCCGCTGCGGGACAGGTCGATGAGCCGGATCTCCGCGCCGCTGGCCAGCCGGGCGCCGAGGTCCTTCAGATCTTCGGCGCGCAGCCGTGCGTGCGCGCGGCGGTTCGCGCCGCCGGGCACGCCGGTCGCGGGCATGTCGCCCGTCCCCGAGGAGTCTGTTTGCCGCTGTTGATCCGTCACAACGTCGCACCTATCGCACGCACGGGGCTGTTCGGCCCAGACAGTGCTGGCGTGGGAAAGGCAAGACAAGTGCCACGCCGCGAGCGGCACGTCCATGCGAATCTGGACCGCCGCGCCGTCGCGGCGGGGCGCCGCCAGTCCGCCCGGTGTCGGCGGGCCGGCACCGGCGGCAGGCAGGTGTCAGTGGGCCGACGTCTCGCCGGCCAGCTCCTTCACCACGTCTCCGATGACCTGCTTCGCGTCCCCGAACAGCATCAGCGTGTTCGGCGCGTAATACAGCTCGTTCTCGATGCCCGCGAACCCCGGGTTCATGCTGCGCTTGATGGCGAGCACCGTCTGCGCCTTGTCCGCGTCGATGATCGGCATGCCGTAGATGGGGCTCTTCTCGTCGGTGCGCGCCGCCGGGTTGACGACGTCGTTCGCGCCGATGACCAGCGCCACGCCGACCTGCGGCATCTCCGGGTTGATGTCGTCCATCTCCACGAGTCGATCGTAGGGGATATCGGCTTCGGCGAGCAGGACGTTCATGTGGCCCGGCATGCGGCCGGCCACGGGATGGACGGCGAACCGCACGTCGACGCCGCGCTTCGTCAGCTGATCGTAGAGGTCGCGCACGCGGTGCTGCGCCTGGGCGACCGCCATGCCGTAGCCGGGAATGACGACGACGCGATCGGCGTTGGCGAGGAGCTCGGCGGCGTCGGTCGCCGTCGCGCTCTTCACGGTGCGCTGCTCGGTCTTCTGCGCGGCCGCCTGTACCGATCCGAACGCGCCGAACAGCACGTTGGTGACGGATCGGTTCATCGCGCGGCACATGATGATCGAGAGCACGAAGCCCGACGATCCGTCGAGCGCGCCCGCGGCGATGAGCAGCTTGTTCTCGAGCACGAAGCCCATCGCGACGGCCGACAGGCCGGCGTACGAGTTGAGGAACGAGATCACCGTCGGCATGTCCGCGCCGCCGATCGGCAGGATCAGCAGCACGCCGAAGACGAGCGCGAGCGCGATGACGATCGGAAACGCCCAGGACTGCGTCGGATCGATCGTCAGCCACACGCCGAGCGACGCCGCGACGGCGAGCAGCAGGAAGCTGACAACGTTCTGCCCGCGATACGTGATCGGACGCGTCGTCATCCACTCGGCGAGCTTGCCCGCGGCCAGCAGGCCGCCGGTACACGTCAGACAGCCGAGGATCACTTCGCCGGCGACGACGGCCATGCGGAAGTGGGTGAGCTGGCCTTCGGAGAGCCACAGGTAGTACTTCGCCGTGCCGACCAGGCCCGCGGCCAGGCCGCCGAACGCCTGCGACAGGCCCGTCCGTTCGGGCACGGCGGTGAGCGGCACGCGGGCGAGCGGGACGCCGAGCAGCGTGCCGGCGACGGCCGCGATCGCGATCCACTTGTAGGTGACGATCTCCGGCGTCAGGAGCGTGCCGCCGACGGCGAGCAGCATGCCGGTGACGGCGGCCGCGACGGCGCGGCGCGCCGTGTCCGGCCGGCTCATCCAGCGCAGCGCGAGGATGAACAGGGCCGCGGCGACGAGATAGAGCAGCTCGGTCGCGGTGCTCATGAACGGGGCGCCTCGCGACGTCGGAACATGCGCAGCATGCGGTCGGTGATCAGGTAGCCGCTGACGAGGTTGGTCGTCGAGGCGAAGACCGCGATCGCGCCGAGCCACGTGCTCAGCGCGTCGTGCGACTCGCCGGCGATGATCACCGCGCCGATGACGGCAATCGACGAGATGGCGTTGGTCAGCGACATCAGCGGCGTATGGAGCAGCCGCGACACGCGGCGGATGATGTCCATGCCGAGAAACGTGGCCAGCATGAACACGAACAGCGCCGTGGTCAGATCCAGCGTCATCGCGATCCTCCTGCCGATACTCCCGTCATCGTGTCCGTCCTCCCGTTTGGAGTGCGCCTGAGAACTTCGAACTTCGAAACTGATGTGGCGCCTTCGGCGCACTTGACAGTTCTGAAACACGCCCTTGGCGCGGCTCGGGGCGCGCCGTGCTGCGTGCCATCGTATACGCGCGCCGGTGCGCGCAGCCAATCAGCGGCGATCGATGCGGGGCCGGACCGTTCTCCGCTAGGCTAGACCTCGTGCGTCGTGCGCTCCGGGACTTCGTGATCGTCGTGATCGCCGCGGTGGCGGCTGTGGCCGCGCCGGCCGGCCGCGCGCAGGTGCTCGACCGCGCGTCGGACGTGCCCGGCGCCGACGCGTACGCGCGTCTGCAGCAGCGGCTGCGCGAGGCGCCGCCCTTCGTGACGGGCGCGCTGTCGGTGCAGTGGGCCGCCGACAGCGGGTCGTTCTCCTACGTCCGGGATCGCCAGCGGCATCGCTTCGACATCGCCACGGCGCGGGACGCCATCGTCGACGGTCCTCTCGCGAGCGGCCCGGCGCCGAGCGGCGTCGAGCCGGTGGCGCCACCGGTCGCCGTCAGTCCGTGCCCGCCCGCCGCCGTTGCGCGAGGCCGCCAGCGGGCGTGTGAGCCGTCGCCCGACCACACGCGCCGCGCGTTCTATCGCGATCGCAACGTGTATCTCAGCGACGCCGGCGGGAGGCGCGAGGTCGCCGTCACACACGACGGCGACGAGCGCACGCGGATCAAGAACGGGATTGCGAGCTGGGTCTACGGCGAGGAGCTGGATCAGACGACGGCGATGTGGTGGTCGCCGGACGGACGCAAGCTGGCGTTCTATCGCTTCGACGAGAGCCGCGTGAAGGACTACTACCTCACGCTCGATCAGACGCGCGTGCAGTCGCGGATCGACGTCGAGGCGTACCCGAAGGCCGGGACGGACAATCCGATCGCCGACGTGCGCGTCTACGATCTCGACACGCACGAGACGATGACGCTCGACGTGCGCGACGGCAAGCCGTTCCGCGACGAAGTCGTCGGCTACTACGTCTACGGGATCGACTGGGCGCCCGACAGCCGCAGCATCAGGCTGTTCCGCACCGATCGGCTCCAGCGGCATCTCGAGTACGTCGCGTGTCCGCTGTCCTCGTCGCCCTGCCGCGTGATCGTCCGCGAGGCCTCGACGACGGGCTGGGTTGAGAACCGTCCGTTGATCCGATCGCTGTCCGACAATCGGCGCTTCATTCTCGGCTCCGATCGCACGGGCTGGCGCAACTACTTTCTGGCCGACTACGAGACCGGCGCGATCGCGCCAATCACGCGGCTGACGAGCGCGGAGGCCGGACCGATCATTCGCGTCGACGAGCAGGCCGGCGTGCTGTTCTACATGGCGCGCGACGGCGACAGCTTCCTGAAGTGGCAGCTGCACCGCGTCGGCCTCGACGGGCGCGACGACGTGCGGCTGACCGATCCGCGGTTCACGCACAGCGTCAGTCTCGCGCCGGATGGACGACATTTCGTCGACGTCTATCAGACACACGCCGACGCGCCCGCCTCGCGCCTCGTCGACGATCGCGGCCGCGTCGTCGCCGAGCTGGTGACGAGCGACGTCTCGCGGATGACGCAGCTCGGGCTGAAGCCCGTCGAGCAGTTCTCGTATCTGGCCGCTGACGGCCGGACGCGATTGTTCGGCACGATCGCGTTTCCCAGCACGTTCGATCCGTCGCGGCGCTATCCCGTGCTGCTCAGGGTGTACGGCGGGCCGGAGTCGGACAGCGAGGTCCCCACCGAGACGTTTGTCATGCCGAGCCCGACGACGGAATACGGATTCCTCGTGTTGTCGCTGGGCACGCGCGCGCAGCCGGGCCTGGGACGAGGCGTGCTGGACTCGATCTATCTGAAGCTCGGCCAGACCGAGGTGGACGATCTGGCCGCCGGCGTGCGCGCGATTGCGTCTCGGCCGTACGTCGACGCAGCGCGCGTCGGCATCTACGGCACCTCCTACGGCGGGTACGCGTCGCTGATGGCGCTCTTGCGCTATCCCGGCGTCTTCGCGGCGGCGTCGGCGTCTTCGGCGCCCGTCGACTGGCGTCTTTACGATACGATCTATACCGAGCGCTACATGAGCACGCCGGACGCGAATGCCGCGGGATACGACGCTGGAAGCGCGCTCACGCACGTGGGCGATCTGCGCGGCGCGCTGCTCGTCTATTTCGGGACCGCGGACAACAACGTCCATCCGAGCAACGCGCTGCAGCTCATTCAGGCGTGCGCGCGCGCCGGCAAGAGCATCGACGTGCAGGTCGGCGCCGATCTCGAGCACAGCTCGGTGCCGTTCGCGCGCATGATGCAGTTCTTCGTCGAGCGCCTGGCCCTCGCGCCGGAGCGGGCTCAGGCCGAGCGCGAGGTCGCGCGGCGATTTCCCTGAGGGACCTCATGACGAGACGTACGTCTCTGTTCGCGTCGCTGTCCGTCATCGTCGTCGCGGCGCTTGCGGTCGTGGTGTCGAAAGGCGTTCCGGCGTGGCGCGCGGGAGCCGCGGCGACGTCGCCGGCCGAGGCGCCGCTGACATCGGGCCGCGGGATCACGCTGCAGTTCTCCGACAAGCCGGTGGCGATGCCGACGGTAGCGCTGACCGACGTCAGCGGGCAGGCGATCGATCCCGCATCCTGGAAGGGGAAGGTCGTGCTCGCGAACTTCTGGGCGACGTGGTGCGGGCCGTGCCGCGAGGAGATTCCGTCGCTCGTTGCGCTGCAGGAGCGCTACAAGGATCAGCTCGTGATCCTCGGCCTGTCGATCGACTCGCGTCCGCCGGCCGAAGTGAAGCAGTTCGCCGAGCAGTACCACATCAACTATCCCGTCGCCGTCGTCAGCGACGACGTCGTGGAGGCGTTCGGCGGCGCGCCGGCGATTCCGTCGACCTACGTCGTCAGTCCGGCGGGGAAGATGCTGCAGCGGCACGTCGGCATGCTCGACCCGGCGCGCACCGAGCAGGAAGTGCGCGTGCTCGCGGGGCTGTCGAGCGACGCCGTGGTGCAGACCGTCGCGGACACCGGCCAGGTGTTCCTCGCCAACGCCGCGTACGCGACGGAGATCCCGGGCGTCGATCTGAAGTCGCTCGCGCCCGCCCAGCGCGAGAAGGCGCTGGCGCAGATGAACACGGAGCACTGCTCGTGCGGCTGCGGCCTCACGGTCGCGCAATGCCGCATCAACGATCCATCCTGCGACGTCAGCCTGCCGCAAGCGAAGAAGATCGCCGCCGAGGCGGGGGCTGGGAAGAACTAACTTCGAACTTTGAACTTCGAGCTTCGAAGTCCGCAGGGCTGAAGCCCTGCGGCTACGATCGTCCTCGTAAGCCGTCCGCCTTCGCCAAGGCTACGGCGGACAAGTAAGCCGTAAGCCTTTCCAAGCCCCAAGCCCCAAGCCCCAAGCCCCAAGCCCCAAGCCTTGACTTGCCCCAATCCCGCCGATATCATCCATCCGGATTTACGGATAGATGGCCGTTGCCGCCTCGTCTCTGCTCGACTCCTTCTCGGCCCTGGCCGACCAGACGCGGTGCCGGATGCTCGCGCTGCTCGACCAGCAGGAACTGACCGTCTCCGAGCTCTGCGCGGTCATTCAGTTGCCGCAGTCGACCGTCAGCCGGCAGTTGAAGACGCTGGGGGACGCGGGGTGGGTGACCTCGCGCCGCGATGGGACCAGCCGGTACTACGCGCTCGGCATCGATCATCGCGACGATGCGCGCGCGCAGATCTGGCAGTTGACGCGCCAGCAGCTCGCGGGCCGCGCGGGCGTCGAGCAGGACGCGCGCCGGCTCGCGCGCGTGCTCGCGCAGCGCAGCCAGACGTCGCAGCAGTTCTTCGCGACCGCCGCGAGCCAGTGGGATCGGCTGCGTGACGAGCTGTTCGGCGGCCAGTTCTCGGCGCCGGCGCTGCTCGGCCTGCTGCCGCCGGACTGGACGGTGGGCGATCTCGGCTGCGGCACCGGCGTCGCGCTCGGCGCCATCGCGCCGCACGTCGCACGCGTCGTCGGCGTCGACGCGTCGGCCGAGATGCTGGCGTCGGCGCGCGCGCGGGTCCGCGATCTGACGAACGTCGAGCTGCGCCGCGGATCGCTCGAGTCGCTGCCGCTGGCCGACGCGTCGCTCGACGCGGCCGTCATGATGCTGGTGCTGCACCATCTGCCCGCGCCGGCTGCCGCGCTGAGCGAAGCGGCGCGCGTGCTCAAGCCCGGTGGCCGTCTGCTGATCGTCGACATGACGCCGCACGAGCGCGAGGAGTACCGCCAGCAGATGGGCCACGTCTGGCTCGGCTTCTCCGACGACCAGATGCGGCGCCTGCTCGAAGCGGCCGGCTTCACGAGCATCCGCATCGTCGCGCTCGCCCCGGCGACCGACGCGAAAGGACCGGCGCTCTTCGCCGCTGGCGCGGCGAAGAGCGAACTTCGAACTTAGAACTTTGAACTTCGAACTTCGAAAAAGGGCTCAATCAGAACCCGGAACCAGAACCTAGAACCCAGAACCTCGGAACCCGGAACCTATTCAGGATCAAGGAATCACTCATGTCCACTGCCCTCGCCACTGAACACGCCTTCGACATCGCTCGCAAAGCGGGACGCGAGCCGTACAAGGTCGCCGATCTCAACCTGGCCGATTGGGGCCGCAAGGAGATTCGCCTCGCCGAGCAGGAGATGCCCGGACTGATGGCGCTCCGCGAGCGGTACGCGGGGAAGACGCCGCTGGCCGGCGCGCGGATCATGGGCTCGCTGCACATGACGATTCAGACCGCCGTGCTGATCGAGACGCTCGATCTGCTCGGCGCCGACGTGCGCTGGGTCTCGTGCAACATCTTCTCGACGCAGGATCACGCGGCCTCGGCCGTCGTCGTCGGTCGTCCGGAGACGGGCGGCACGCCCGCGAGCCCGAAGGGCATTCCGGTGTTCGCGTGGAAGGGCGAGACGCTCGAGGAGTACTGGTGGTGCACGACGGAAGCGCTGGGCTGGCCGGACAACGGCGGCCCGACGCTGATCGTCGACGACGGCGGCGACGCGACGCTGTTCGTGCACAAGGCGTACGAGTTCGAGCACGCGGGCAAGGTGCCGGCGTTCGACGAGGCGAGCGAGCCCGAGGAGTGGGGCGTGATCCTCGAGTCGATCCGCACGGAGCTGAAGGCGCGTCCCGGCGTGTGGACGACGATCGCGAAGGGCATCCGCGGCGTCTCCGAAGAGACGACCACGGGCGTGCCCCGGCTCTACGAGATGATGAAGGCCGGCACGCTGCTGTTCCCGGCCATCAACGTCAACGACTCGGTCACCAAGTCCAAGTTCGACAACATCTACGGCTGCCGGCACTCGCTGCCCGACGGGCTGGCGCGCGCGAGCGACGTCATGCTCGGCGGCAAGCTCGCGGTCGTCTTCGGCTACGGCGAAGTCGGCAAGGGCTGCGCGCAGGCGCTGCGCGGCCAGGGCTGCCGTGTCGTCGTCACCGAGATCGATCCGATCTGCGCGCTGCAGGCGGCGATGGAGGGCTACGAGGTCGTTCGCATCGAGGACGTCATCGGCAAGGCCGACATCTTCATCACGGCGACGGGCAATCTCAACATCATCACCGTCGAGCACATGGCGCGGATGAAGGACAAGGCGATCGTCGGCAACATCGGCCACTTCGACAACGAGATCGACATGGCCGGCTTGAAGAAGCTGCCCGGCATCACCAAGGTCAACATCAAGCCGCAGTACGACGAGTGGCAGTTCCCCGACGGCCACAGCGTGCTCGTGCTCGCCGAAGGCCGCCTGCTGAACCTCGGCTGCGCGACGGGGCATCCGTCGTTCGTCATGTCCGCGTCGTTCACCAACCAGGTGCTCGCGCAGCTCGAGCTGCACCAGAACGCCGAGTCGATCGGCCGGAAGGTGCTGATGCTGCCGAAGAAGCTCGACGAAGAAGTCGCGCGTCTCCACCTCGAGAAGCTCGGCGTGCGCCTGACGAAGCTCTCGGAGGATCAGGCGAAGTACATCGGCGTCAGCGTCGACGGACCGTACAAGGCCGAGCATTACAGATACTGACGCTGTATCGCGCTAGCTCACTATCGCGCTAACGCACTATCTGGCATCTGGCTATCGGATTATCTGCCTCTCATCTCGATATCGGGCGATCTCATCGGGCTATCTGGGGCCGTGCGCCAGAGCCAAATAGGCAGATAGCTCGATGGTCAGCAGATAGTGCGATAGTCCGATGCCGGATAGTGCGCTAGCGCGATAGCGCGTTAGTGAGATACGACCTCGGTCTGCCTGTTCATCTCCTCCCTCGCCTTCGCCACCTGGCCCATGCGCTCGCGCAGGTCTGGGTGGCGGGTGAGGAAGGTGTGGAAGTCCTGGCGGCTGAGCGTCAGGAGCTGGCAGTAGTCGATTGCCGTCACGTCGGCGGAGCGCGGCGCGCCGCTCAGGAGCGCCATCTCGCCGAAGAAGTCGCCGGGGCCGAGCGTGATCTTGCGCTTGTTCACGGCGACCTCGACCGCTCCCGATGAGATGAAGAACACATCCTCGGCGGCGTCGCCCGCGTGAATCAGGCGATCGCCCGGGACCGCGGATCGCGGCTTGAACAACGTCAGCAGTTCCGTGCGCTTTTCATAGTCGAGATCGCCGAACACCGCCCACTTGCTGATGAGCGCGTCCGGCTGGATGGCCGCGCCCTCGTGCCGGTTCGCGTCGAGCGTCGCCTGCAGCCGCGCGAGCCGCAGCGCCTGCGCGCCTTCGACGCGCACCATCACGCGCTGCTGCTTCGCAATCCAGCGCTGGAGCGGCGCGATCGTCGCGAACGCCAGCGGATTGAGCGTCACCGACAGGAGCGATCCCGCCAGGATCAAATCGCGGCCCTCCGCCGGCATCAGGCCGAGCGCGATGCCCAGGCCCGCGAGGATGAACGAGAACTCGCCGATCTGCGCGAGGCTCGCCGAGACCATCAACGCGGTGCTCACCGGATAGCCCATCACCTGCACGATCGCGAACGCGACCAACGACTTGCCGATCAGGATGATCAGCAGGACCGACAGCACGGCCATCGGCTCACGCACGAGGATCGACGGATCGAACAGCATGCCGACGGACACGAAGAACGTCACCGCGAACGCGTGCTGCAGCGGCAGCGACTCCTTGGCCGCGCGATGGCTGAGCTCCGAGTTGCTCAGCACGACGCCGGCGCAAAAGGCGCCGAGCGCAAAGGAGACGCCGAACAGCGCGGACGCGCCGTACGCGATGCCGAGCGAGACCGCGAGCACGCTGAGCGTGAAGAGCTCGTGCGACCCCGTGCGCGCGGCCTGGCGGAGAAACCATGGCACGACGCGGGGGCCGAGCACCGCGGTGAGCACGAGGAAGACGGCGACCTTGCCGAGCGTCAGCGACACCAGCAGCCACAGGCTCATGTGCGGCTCGCCGGCCGCGTGTGCGTCTGCCGGCGTGGCGCCGAGCATGCCGGCCAGCGCCGGCAGCAGCACGAGCGTCAGGACGGTCGCGAGGTCCTCGACGACGAGCCAGGCGACGGTGATGCGGCCATTCGCGCCCTCGACGGCCCCGCGCGCCTCGCGCGCGCGGAGGACGACGACGGTGCTGGCGACCGAGAGCGCGAGGCCCAGGACGAGCCCGCCGCCGAGCGACCAGCCCCAGGCCATCGCCATGCCGGTGCCGATCGCGGTCGCAATGACGATCTGACCAACCGCGCCGGGGATGGCGATCCATTTCACGGCCAGCAGATCGGCGGTGGAGAAGTGCAGGCCGACGCCGAACATCAGCAGGATGACGCCGATCTCCGCGAGCTGGCTCGCGACGCCGCTGTCGGCGACGAAGCCCGGCGTGAACGGGCCAATGACGATGCCGGCGACGAGATAGCCGACGAGCGGCGGCAGCCGCAGCCGTGTGGCGAGAAACCCGAACGCGAACGCCATGACGAAGGCCATGGCGATCGTGATCAGCAGCGTGGCGTGATGTTCCATCCGAAAGACGTCTCCGCGTGCGACGCTGCCCCCGCACGCGGCCGGCATCGTGCCTCGACATGCTAGACCATGTCGGCGACGTCCTTCAGCGCCTGAGCGTTCTCGCGTACAGCACCGCCGCCCAGGCGTCGCTGCGCGAGATGTCGGTCTTGAACGCGGGCATCTTCGGCTTGGCGCGGCCGTTCCAGACTTTGTAGAACATCACGCCGTCCGGATTGCGCGATGCGCGGCGGCCGTCGGTGAGATCGCCGGGCGAATGGTCGGGATCGGCATCCGGCCCGTTGCCAACGCCGGTCGCGCCGTGGCAGCGCTGGCACTTCGACTTGAAGATCGCCTTGCCCTTCGCCAGCACGTCCGGCGTCGGCTGGATCGGGCTCTGCTCGTCGGCGGCACCTGCAGGAATCTGCCAGCCGTCGGACCGGTCGCCTTGCGCCATCGCCACGCCGAGGCTCGCCACGAAGATCGCGGCGCTGGCGAAGATCAGAACGCGCGCAGGTCCAGGAATTTCGAACTTCGAACGTCGTACTTCGAACTTCACCCTACGTGCCTCCATTCACCAACCGCGCCGCCTCCGCGTCCGTCCAGCGGCAGAGGGCCGCGACGTCCGCGTCGCCCAGCCGCGCGTCGCGGTGCAGCAGGCGATAGGGCCACAGCGGCATCTTCCGCTTCGTCGCAAGGTCGCACATCTTGTCGAGCATGTCCGCGCGATCGAACGGGTTGTACTCGCCCCATCGCGAGAAATTGATCTGACCGCGTCCGGCGTCGACGTCGTGCGCGATCAGCCACGAGGCCGGCGGGACGTTCGTGTACCACGGCCATCGCGTGTCGTTGGAATGGCAGTCGAAGCAGGCGCGTCGAAGGACGTCCGCCACATCGGGAGGTACGGCGGCATGCGCCGTGAGCGCGAGCGCCGGATCGACGCGGCCGGGCGCGAGCCGATCGGCTCGGCGCCCGGCCGCGATCAACGCCAAGCCTACGACGACACCCGCGGTCACGATCACGCGCGATTGCCGGCGAGTCAAGGCGTGCAGGGCCCTCTACTGGAGGCGCAGTTGGCCGCGCGCCACGCCGCCCGGATTGAGCGCGGTGTGGATGTTGAAGTAGAACGCGGCCGGATTGGCCAGGATCTGATTGACCTGTTCCGCCGTGATGGTCTGGTTGGTCTTGGTGAAGCCGCCGCTGCCGTCCGCAAACTTCACTTCTCCCGATGCAATACCGGCAGGCACCAGGACGGTTCCCGTCGTGCCAGCCACGCCGGGGTGAATATGCGCGGCGGTCAACGTCGTTCCGCTGGGGAATCCCGTCGCGGTCACGGCGAAGTCGACGTTCGATGCGGTGATGGTGCCGGACGCGTCCTTCGTCAGGTTGAGCGTGATCGTGACGGTGCCCGAGCCGCTGGCCTCCGCGTTCGATACGGCCGGCACTTCGTTGGCCGGCAGCATCGTGGCCGTGAGCTTCACCTGGCTCTGCGTCGTCGTTGGCTGCGTCGGCGACTCGTTCTTGCCGCACGCATTGAGCGCCAGCGTCGACGCGACGATCAAAATGGCTGCACGAATCTTCACAGGAGTCTCCTTGTCGAAGGGCGTCAGAAGAACTTCCGCCCGAGGTTGAAGCCGAGATACAACGCGTCGGCGGGACCGCCGCGCGCGAGCTGTCCGAAGGTGCTGGCGAACGTGTTCGTGAACGTCAGCACGAAGGTGTGGCCGCCGACGCGCTGCTCGAGGCCGAAGCCGTACTCGACCTGATCCGGCGCGTAGCCGCTGAGCCGCGGCGTGACTTCGGCGACGACGTACGTGGTGTGATGGATGCGCGCGCGCCCGCCGAGACCGAGAAGGAACGTGTTCTCGTCACGGTCGAGCGCAGCCGCCGTGTTGTGGACCCAAATCGGCGTCGCGTACGCGGCGACGCGTCCCGCGACCAGCCGCGAGACGACGACGCCGATCGCGGGCGCGTAGTGCTCCTGGAAGTTGTTCGTGCCTTCGACCGACACGAGCGCCGAGATCGACACCGGCATCGATCCGCGCTGCCGGATCGCGTCGTACTTGCCGTAGAGCTGGATCGTCTTGTCGAAGCTCGATCGATAGGCGGCCAGTTGGACGTGACGCACCGGCGCGAAACGGTACTCGAACCCGATGGTCGCGCCCTGATCGAGGCCGAACAGATTGCTCGCGTTCTGGGCGAACGTGCCGTTGCGCAAGTTGCCGGCGAACCGGTGCGTGAGCCGGAAGTTGCTCTTGTGGACCGGCAGCGGCATCGTCGTCGGCAGATTGACGATCGTGAAGTCCGGCTCGGCGGGATCGAGCACCGCGTCGTCGTCATCGTCGTTCTGCACGGGCGCCGGCGCCGGCGCGGGCGAGGATGCCGCTGGTTCGGCCGGCGCGGGATCTTGAGCCAACGCGCGAGGTGCGGTGGCGGCGACGAGACAGAGCGAGAACGCGACGAAGACGCACAGACGAGTCGTTGAGATCACGGCCGACGCCTGTGCAAGGGCGGGGCCGTCGAAAATCGCGGCTTCGCGCGGACCGCGCCGCGTCGATCGTTACGTTCGGCGTAAGGACTTACGAACGTCCGCTATACTCACGCGCATGAAACACGCGCTGCTCGCGATGTGGGGCCTTATGGGCGTGCTCGTGCTGGCCGCCGCGGCGAGACCGGCCGCGCAGGCCGCCGGCCGGCTCGTCTTCGTCGGCACGTACACGAACGCGAAGAGCCAGGGCATCTACGCGTTCCGCTTCGACGATCGCTCGGGCGCGTTGACGCCGCTCGGTCTCGCGGCCGCGACGCCGAATCCCAGCTTCCTCGTCGCGAGCGCGGACGGACGATTCCTGTTCGCCGTCAACGAGCTGAAGACGTACGAAGGCGAGGCGTCCGGCAGCGTGACGTCGTTCGCGATCGATCGCGCGACGGGCACGCTCACGCAACTGAGCGTGCAGGCGTCGAAGGGCACCGACCCGTGTCATCTCGCGCTCGATAGCACCGGCCGCTTCCTCGCCGTCGCCAACTACTCGAGCGGCACGTTCGCCGTGCTGCCGGTTGGCGCCGACGGCACGCTCGGACCCGCCGCGCACGTGATCACCGATCAAGGCAAAGGTCCGAACGCGGCGCGGCAGGAAGGGCCGCACGCGCATCAGGTGATCTTCAGCCGCGACAATCGCTATCTGATTGGCGTCGACCTCGGCATCGATCGCGTCGACGTCTTCCGCTTCGACGCGGCGACTGGCGCGCTCACGCCGAACACGCCGCCCGGCGTCAACGTCGCGCCGGGCGTGGGGCCGCGTCACGTCGCATTTCACCCGGACGGCCGCCGCGCGTTCGTGATCAGCGAGATGGGATCGACGATCACGTCGCTGTCGTGGAACGGCGAGCACGGGACGTTCGCCGCGGGCACGGCCGTGTCGACGCTGCCCGCGGACTTTCACGGACAGAGCTCGACGGCGGAGATCGAAGTCCATCCGAGCGGCACGTTCCTGTACGGATCGAATCGCGGCCACGACAGCCTCGCGATCTTCTCGATTGGCGCGAATGGCGCGCTGACGTCGGCGGGCTTCGTGCCGACGCGCGGCAAGACGCCGCGTCACTTCGCGATCGCACCAGGCGGCCAGTGGCTCCTCGCTGCGAATCAGGACTCAGGGACGCTCGCGGTCTTTCGGATCAACGAGACGACCGGCGCGCTCACGCCGCAAGGGGAGTTGATCGAAGCCGGGACGCCAGTGTGTGTCCTATTACTCTGAGGTTCTGAGGTTCTGAGGTTCTCGGTTCTGCGTTCTCGGTTCTGAGTAGCCCGTAGCCTGTCGCCCGTAGCCCGGAGATCTTCTGTCTACGTGCGTCTGACGCCCACGCCGCGTAGCCCACTGGCGTCAGACGAAAAACGGCGCCGAAAAGTTCACGGCGGCGTGGGGCTTGGGGCGTGAGGCTTGGAGCATGGGGCAGATAGCCAGATAGCCCGATGCCAGATAGTGCGCTGGCGCGATAGCGCGTTAGCGAGATACGCCGTCTCCTCGTCCCTTTACCGAAGCTTGTCCCTGATCGCGTCGAGGTCGTACACGCATCCGCCCCACGTGCCGCCGCCGGCCTGCTGCAGCAACGCCCATAACTGCGTGTCCTCCGGCAGTCCGTCCGCAGGCGCCAGATCCGCGCGCGGGCCACGTGACGCGAGGATCGCCGCGCCTTCTTCCGGCGTGCACGGCCGTTCCGCCGTGCCCACGAAATCCACGCGGCCGTCGAGCGTCGTGCGATCGACGACGATGCGGACGAGGTCGCCGTCGAGGAGCCGTCCGATCGGCCCGCCCGCGAGGGCTTCCGGCCCGATGTGGCCGAGACACGCGCCGGTCGACACGCCCGAGAACCGCGCGTCGGTGATCAGCGCGACGTGCTTGCCGAACGGCAGGTGCTTGAGCGCGGACGTCAGCTGATACGTCTCTTCCATGCCCGTGCCGAGCGGCCCACATCCCGCGAGCACGATCACGTCGCCGGCGTGGATCTCGCCGCGCTTGATCGCCGCAATCGCGTCCTTCTCGCGGACGAACACGCGCGCGGGGCCCTGCATGCGATAGACGCCGTCGGCGTCGACGACGGACGGATCGATCGCGGTGCTCTTGATGACGGATCCCTCCGGCGCGAGGTTGCCGATCGGAAACGTCAACGTCCGCGTCAGTCCGCGCGATGCCGCTCGCGACGGCGACATGATCACGTCGTCCGGATCGACGCCATCCTGCTCGCGCAGGATCTCGCGGAAGCGCCGCCGCCGGTCCGACGCCGCCCACGCGGTGAGCGCGTCGTCGAGCGTCACGCCCGCGGCGGTCATCACCGAGAGATCCAGCACGCCGAGATCGCGCAGGTGCAGCATGACTTCGGGCACGCCGCCCGCGAGGAAGACGCGCACGGTCGGATGGTGCGTCGGCCCGTTCGGCAGCACGTCGACGAGGCGTGGCACCTGACGATTGATCGCGATCCAGTCGTCGACGGTAGGACGACGAAGACCCGCGGCGTGCGCAATGGCGGGAATGTGCAGCAGCAGATTCGTCGAGCCGCCGAACGCGGCGTGGACGGCCATCGCGTTGCGAAGGCTCGACGCGGTGAGGATGTCGGCGGTCGTGAAACCGCGCGCGGCGAGCGAGAGCAGCGCACGCGACGATCGCACGGCGAGATCGGTCCAGACCGGCTGTCCCGACGGCGCGAGCGCCGAGTGCGGCAGGGACAGGCCGAGCGCTTCGCCGACCACCTGCGAGGTCGCCGCCGTGCCGAGGAACTGGCAGCCGCCGCCGGGCGACGCGCACGCGCGGCAGCCGAGATCGGCGGCGTCCTGCAGCGACAGCAGGCCGTGCGAGAAGCGCGCGCCGATCGTCTGGATCCGGCCCGCATCCTCGCCGTCCTCCGGCGGCAGCGTGACGCCGCCGGGCACGAGCACCGACGGCAAGCCCTTCGCGCCGGCGAGCGCCATCATCATCGCCGGCAGGCCCTTGTCGCACGTCGCGATGCCGAGCACGCCCGCGCGCGTCGGCAGCGATCGAATCAGCCGGCGAAAGACGATCGCCGCGTCGTTGCGATAGGGGAGGCTGTCGAACATGCCCGGCGTGCCTTGCGTGCGTCCATCGCAGGGATCCGAGCAGTACGCCGCGAACGGGACGACACCGGCGCGCTTGAGCTCGCGCGCCGCGGCGTCGACGAGCAGGCCGATCTCCCAGTGCCCCGTGTGATAGCCGAGCGCGACGGGCGATCCGTCAGGCGCGCGCAGGCCGCCTTGCGTGCTCAGAATCAGGAACGGCGTGCGCGCCGCTTCGCTCGGCGTCCAGCCCATGCCCGCGTTCTGAGATAGACCGAACAGATCGCCGCTGGGCCGGTCGCGCAGCATCTCGGCCGTGAGCGGCAGCGATCCTTCCGGCCCGCGCGCCCGGGTGCGCACGTCGTAAATCGCGTCGGACTCCGACGCGAAGATGTCGATGGACATGGGACAAAGCGTACACGAAGGGACGAGGGGACGAAGGGACCAGGGGACCAAGGGACGAGGGCGTCGCATCGCGCTATCTCACTAGCGCGCTATCGCACTATCTGGAGATCTCGCTATCGGGCTAGCTCGCTATCTGCCCCACGCCTCAAGCCTCACGCCTCAAGCCCCACGCCAATACCTTGCCCTCGTAAGCCGTCCACCTTCGCCAAGGCTACGGTGGACAAGTAGCCGTAAGCCGTAAGCCGCAAGCCGCTACTCCCTCGCCGCCTTGATCGTGATGCTGCCGCCGCTCGTGTTGGCGTGCAGGCGTCCGCTGCCGCCGTTGATCGAGCCGCGAATGTGCGATCGGCCTTGGTCCACATCCGACATCGAGAGACCGTCGACGCCCACGCCGCCGCCGCTCGTGCCCGCGTCGACGCGCAGCGACGCCTCGTCGTCCACGCCGACGCGGATGCTGCCGCCGGACGTATCGAGGTCGATGTTCGTGGCGTGTGGCCCCACGTAGCCGACGGTGATCGAGCCGCCGCTGGTATCGGCCTTGAGCGACGTCAGCACGCGCTTGATGGCGATGCTGCCGCCCGACGTGTCCACGTCCAGCTCGCCGCGGCCGCCGTCGACGCTGATCGACCCGCCGCTCGTGTCGGCCTTCAGCGCCTCGTCGCGATCGCCGCGTACGGCAATCGATCCGCCGCTGGTGTCGAAGGCCAGCTTCACGTCCGACGGCACGACGAGCCGCGCGGAGATGTGCACGCGGTTGGCCTTCCACAGCTTCCAGTCGTCGTCCGATCGCCGGCGCGCGGAGACGACGACGTCGCCGTCTTCCTGCCGCAGCGTGATGTCGTAGTCGGCGAGCAGCGCCTCGATTTGGCTGTCGGACGAGGCGTTCACGCGCTCGACGAGCGTCACTTTCACCGCGCCGGGATCCCCGGTCTCGGCGCTGATGCCGCCGCCGCGCAGCTTGACGCGCACCGTGGCGTGGGGCTGGATGGTGAACGTCTTCGTCACGGTCCGCTCGACGGCGTCCGGCATGTCGATCGACAGACACGCGCTCAGGGGAAGGGCAAGGACGAGGGCGGCAGCGACGCGGATCAGGGCGCTCATGCCTGGCGAACCCCGGTCCGCCGGGAAAGTTGCAGGGCGCGTTGCGTCGCGAACCGGCTTCGGGATGGTGACGTGCGTTCCGGCAGCGCCGATACGACGAGCGTGACGCCCGATCCGTGCCGATCGCCGGGAGCGCAGTGCCAAGCGGCCACGAGCGCCGCCCCTGCGGTTCCTGCCCTGCGTTCGAGTCGCCAGCCGGCGCCGGACGACCGACGTCACACTTGTGAGGCCTGTTTCGTCTTGCCTTCGAGGGCGCCGCACGGCGCTGCACGATGCCTCGTCCCGAACGAGGCGGGAGGGAACCATGATGAGATGGCTGCTACGGCGCGTCACCGAGTCGTTCGAGCGGAAGTGGAGCTACGACGCGAGCTATCTGAAAGAGATCATCGACGTCAGCCCTCGTGCGGCGTGGTTGTTCTCGCGCGCGGCGAATATCGGCAGCTATCGTCGCGACGTGCCGCCCGCCGCGCTGTTCGCCGCGGGCATTGCCGCCGTGCGCGCCGAAGATTGCGGACCGTGCACGCAGCTGGCGGTTGCGATGGCGGAGAAGCAAGGCGTGCGTCCTGAGACGCTGCGCGCCGTGCTGACCGACGACGTGGCGTCGATGCCGGACGACGTGGCGCTCGCGTGGCGCTTCACGCGCGCGACGCTGGCGCACGACCCGGCCGCCGACCGCTATCGCAAGGAGATCGTCGAGCGCTGGGGCCGGCGCGCCGTGATCACGCTGGCATTCGCGATCACCGCCGCGCGGATCTATCCGACGGTGAAGTACGCGACGGGCCACGGCCACATCTGCTCGCGCGTCGTCGTCGGCGGCACGCCCGTGGCGATCGATCGCGAGCAGATCGCGAGATCGCTGACGCTGGCGTCGGATCGTCCCGCGAGCCGCGCCTCATGAGCGATCCTGCGTCGACCTTCGAGCCGCATCGGCGGCGTCTGCTGGGCCTGGCCTATCGCATGCTCGGCTCGATCGCCGAGGCCGAGGACGCCGTGCAGGAGGCGTATCTCCGATGGCACGAGGCGGATCGTGACGCCGTCGCGAATCCGCGCGCGTTTCTGACGACGACCACGACGCGGATCTGTCTGGACGTGCTGCGATCCGCGCGAGTCAAACGGGAAGCGTACGTCGGCGAGTGGCTGCCCGAGCCCGTGCTGGACGCCGATGCGCTCGCGCCCGACGCGCAGACGGCGCTCGCCGAAGATCTGTCGATCGCGCTGCTCCTGGCGCTCGACCGGCTGTCGCCGCTCGAGCGCGCCGCGTTCCTGCTGCACGACGTCTTCGACTGCTCGTTCACGGAGCTGGCCAGCGCGCTCGGCCGCAGCGAAGCGGCGTGCCGGCAACTGGCGGCGCGCGCTCGCGTGCACGTGCGCGCCGCGCGGCTGCGCAAGGACGCGCCAGCGACGGCGGAGCGCGACGCCGCCGCGGGCGCGAAGCACCGCCAGCTCCTGTCAGCCTTCGTCGACGCCGCGCGATCCGGGGACGTCGACGGCCTGATGCACCTGCTGGCGCACGACGTGCGGTTCATCGCCGACGGCGGCGGCAAGGTGCCCGCGGCCCTCAACGTCATCGAGGGCGCCGATCGCACCGCGCGCTTCGTCGCCGGCGCCATCCGGAAAGGGCTGGTCGCGGGCGTGACGCTGCGGTTCGCGACGATCAACGGACTGCCCGGGCTGATCATCCACGGCGACGACGGATCCATCCAGAGCACGGCGTTCGAAATCGAGGGCGATCGCATTCGCGCCATCTACGTCGTGCGCAATCCCGACAAGTTGCGGCACGTGACGCCGTCGGCCTGAGGTCGCCTTTCGGAGCGCCGAACCTTCACGTTCGGCCGCCGCTACGACAGCACTTCCCAGCCGAACCGCGCAATCAACGTCGTCGCGACGACGAGGAAGAGCACGCGGACGAAACGATTGCCGCGCCGCATCGCCATGTGCGTGCCCGCGACCGATCCCGCGATCTGACAGACCGCCATCGGCAGCGCGTAGCGGTAGAGAACTCGTCCTGTTGCCGCGAACAGCAGGAGCGCTGCGAGGTTCGTCGCGGCGTTGATCACCTTCGCGCTCGCCGACGCGATCAGGAAGTCGAAGCCGAACACGCCGATGAAGACGAAGATCAGGAAGCTGCCCATGCCCGGCCCGAAGAACCCGTCGTAGAAGCCGAGCAGCGCGCCGACGATCACGCCCGCCACGCGCTCGTGCCGCGCCGTGAGCGCCGGCGCGTGCAGATCGCCGAGCTGCGGGCGCAGCGCGGTGTAGATCGTCACGGCGACGAGCAGCACGAGCACGATCGGCTCGAGGATCGTGCGATCGAGATGCGACACGGCCGTCGCGCCGAGCCAGGCGAAGACGAACGCGGTCGCCGCGGCGGGCACGATCGCATGCCACGGAATGCGCACGCGCGGCGCGTAGCGGACCACGGCCATCCCCGTGCCCCAGATCGACGCCATCTTGTTCGTGCCGAGCACGGCCGCGACATCCCGCGACTGTTCCGGCGGCAACAGCAGGAGCAGCGCAGGAAGCTGAATCAGTCCGCCGCCGCCGACGACGGCGTCGACGAAACCGGCGAGCAGGGCGAAGCCGCAGAGGGAGATCAGACCCAGAGCGATTCAGCGTAGTCGATAAAGACGGTCAATTCACGGAGGACGGCGGAGGTCGGTGCGATGATCTCGAACCCGACGACGTAGATGGTGAGGCTGCCGGCCGCAGCGGGCAGCTCGGTGCAGTACTTCGCCTGCGCCTGCACGACGACGGATCGATCCTGGCCGTCGACGGTCAGGCGGAACTTGCCGGACGCGCCGATCTCGTAGGGCGTCGTCGTCTCGATCGAGAAGCCGGTGAGGCTGATCTCGCGGAGCCACATCGGCTGAAGCTTCCAGACGGAGTGGGCTTCGACCTGACCGAGCGTGTCCACGCGAATCTGGCGACGCCGCTCGCGTGGCAGCGACGTCCGATGGGGCACGAGCGGGACGACGCGATCGAACGACATGGCCGCCAAGGATTGCAAGGCAAGTGCCACCGAGAGTCACGGTGTCAAATACCGCGAGGTGCGCTGGGTGACGGCGTTTTCGGCGACGGACTTGGCGAACATCGTCGGTTTGCCGACATGGCTCGACGCCGCGCCTGACGGCGCGGCGTCAACTTCGAAGTTCGAACTTCGAAGTTCGAAGTTTCCTCAGAAATCCACGCGCAATCCAACGCGCACGCCGCGCGGCGGCTCGACGGCCGAGATGCTGCGAAACGCCGGCGTCGTCGCGACGAGCTCCTCGACCTCGCGCTGCGCGTCGAAGAGATTGAACACGTCGACGAACACGGTCGTGCGCCGCGTGTCGTTGCCGAGGCGCTTCTGGAAACGGAGATCGACCGTCGAGACGAACGTGAACCGCGTGCGGCCGCGCGCGTAGGCGCTGATCGGCTCCGGTCCCTGATTGAGACCGTCGACGTCGGCGAGGCGCGAGAACGGCTGGCCGTCCTGATAGCGGATGAGCGTGCCGATCCGCGAGCGGCCCGGCAGGCGCACGACGAGCGCGATCTTGCCCGTGTACCCGCGATCGAAGAACGGCCGGCCCTCCGCGTTGACGAG
>CAZNMF010000304.1:0-3907 GCA_964573795.1 uncultured Solibacteraceae bacterium | reverse complement strand
GCGGCGGCGGGGTCGGTGTCGGGGGAATCGCGCCGCGATCGATCGTGGCGGTGATCGACACCGTCTGCGCGCCGGCCGCGGCTGACGGATGGATGCGGACGACGCGGTCGGGATTCGGCGAGCCGTCGGCGTTGTCGCTCGGCTGACTGCGGCGATTGGCCGCCCTCGCCTCGGAGTGGCCGAGGAAGACGCCGCCGTTGCCGAACACGATGTTCGGATCGCTCTGACGCAGCAATCCAAGCGCCACTTGCAGGCGCCGTGACGACAGGTTCGAGTTCGACACGCTCTTGCTGTCGTCGCCTTCCCAGCTCGCGTGCGCGTCCGCGTCGACGGTGCGACGGCCGTTCGCGCCCGCCGGCAGCGCCTGCACCCACGCCCGCAACGCCTGCGCCTGATTGGCTGCCGAGCTTCCGGTGCGATGGTTGTGGCTGTAGATCGGATCGTCCGAAACCGTGCCCAGCATGTACGAGCGGAACAGCGGATTGGTCGAGGCCGTGCTGAAGCCCTGCTCGTGCGGCTTCTCGTAGCTGAAGAACAACTCGAACGTATCGGTCGACGCGGGCTGGTTCCAGCGCGCGACGACGGTGTGCGACGTGCCCGGCTGCACGTCGACCGTGAGCTGACGATCGGCGCCCAATGTCTGGAACGCGCCGTCGTCGACCTTCACCTGCGGCGGCGTGTCGCCGCCAGGAAATCGCAGCGTCTCCGTCGTGCCCGTGGCCGCGGGCGTGTGCTGGATGTCGTAACCGCTCGGCGACGGATTCGGATCTCTCGTCGTCACGTGCAGCGCGGCCGCTGGACGCGTCGGTGCTGGAGCGGGCGTCGCGGTCGGCGCGGGCGTCGTCGTTGGCGCGGGCGAGGCGGTTGGCGCTGGCGTCGTCGTCGGAGCGGGCGTCGTGGTCGGCGCGGGTGTCGACGAGCCGCCGATCGGCGGGAACGTCGGCATCGGAATCCCGGACGCGGACGCGGTCGTCACCGCCGGCTGCCCCGGCGTCAGCGTCGGCTCGAACCACTTCGCCAGCAGGTCGTCCTTGAAGAAGTCGAGCGCCCACTTCTCCTTCTCGCCCTTGTCGTCGTTTCCGGTGAAGTCGATGACGTCGATCTTGATGACGCCGTCCTGCTTCAGCTTCTCGAACGCCGCGTCGATGCCGGCCTGGAAGAAGTAGTACTGACCGGCCAGGCTCGCGCTGAGGCCGTCGTACACGCGCTTGAAGTCCGCCGTGATCTTCACGTGCAGGTTCGGCCGCAGGCCTGTGAACGTGAAGTTGTAGATGACGCCGATCGGCGCCGCGTCCTGCTTGTAGGCCTGCTCGAGGAGGATCGCGCCCTCCTGGTCCAGCACCAGGCTGAAGACGGCGTCCTCGTCGCCCTGCATCGACGGCGTCTGCGCCCCAAGAATCTTCGTCACGGCGTTGAACGCGCCTGGCGGCGCCGGCTCGGCCGTCGTGCCGCCCGCGCCCTGCAGATTCAGCGCGACGCACTGCACCGTGCCCTGATCGAACTGCACGAGTTGCAGGCGCGGCTCGCCGTGCGCGAACGCGCTCAACTGGCTCTTGATCTTCTGCTCGGTCTTCGCCGGCAGCTTCAGGCACGTCGTGAACATCGCGAAGCCGCCGCCTTTGACGCCGCTCGCGACGGCTGCCGGCTTGTACTTCATCAGCGTGAACGCGGGACGTCCATCGCCGCGCGTCTGCAGCGAGACCGGGCCCGGCAGATACCAGAACTGATTCGGATCGGCGTGATCCGGGAACACGGTCACGCCGTCGACGACGATGCTTCGTTCGGAGTTGAGCAGCAGCATGAGATCCTCGCGGCGCGTCAGAGTTCCACGTGGAGATCGTCGGCCGATCCCGATCGCCAGTCCGTGTCCTGCGTCATGCCGTTCTTGAAGAACGCCGACAGCTTGTATTCGTAGGCCGCCTTCTCCGGGTCGACGTAGTCGAACTCGAACGTGCCGGCATCGCTCGGCGACGCGAGCGTCACCTGCCCCGCGTACTGCAGCGCCGCGTCCGCGTCGACGTACCGCAGGTCGACCTGCACGTTTTTGATCTTCTTGGCGTCGAACGCGATCGCGGGCCCGCGGACGTCGACGATGCGGTGGCCGCGCATGTCGCTGCGGACGATGATGCGGTTGTCGAGCGTGTAGGACCGCGGCACCTCGAAGGCGCCGCCGTTCTTGTCTACGAACGTGACGCTGAACGCGACCCGCCGCTCCGCCGGGTTGCGCAGGTCGACGGAGAACGTCTTGTTCGGCCGGTCCGCTTCGGTGAAGTTGAACGACGCCTCTTCGTGGACGTCGTTGGCGGGGTCTTCGTACGACACGTCGACGAAGACTTGATCGAGCGCGGTCCACACCGTCGGCGGCACGATCGTCACCGTCCGCTTCGACGGGAACGGATCGCGCACCATCACCTCGCGCGCGTCCGTCGTCTTCCAGTCCGTCTCGTAGTCCTTGTTGTCGGCGCCGCGATAGATCAGCTTGTAGCGGAACGCCACGGCGCCGGTGTCCTGCACGAAAAGCGGCCACGACGTCTCGGCCGTGTCGGACTTGAGGAAGGCGATCGTCTGATTGTGGATATGGTGCGCCGGGTCCTCGTACTCCGCGTGCACCTCGACCATCGGATAGCGTGTCCACGGAAACGTCGCGGGATTCGGGACGGCGATCGGAATCGGGACGATCGAGTACAGCGTCCGCGGCTCGATCTCGACGTTCTCGACCGTCACCACCGACGAGGGCGACTCCAGGCGCAGCGGCCGCTGCGTGCCGTCCACGCCCTGGAAGTTGACCGCGAACTGGACGGTGACCGGCAGCTCCATCGCGCCCCCGGTCACGCGGCTCAGCCACTGCACCTCCTGCGTCGCGTTGGCCTTGTCGAGCACGACGTTGTGCGGCTCGGCTCCGTACGTCAGGTTGACGTTGACCGATCCGACCAGGTCGGCGTCGTAGTTGGCGCGCGAGATCACCTTCACGCGCCGGCGCTGGAACCACGGGTCGTTGAGATTGACCTCGGTGACGAAGTCGGCCAGCGACAGATGCTGGTCGCGCAGGACCTGGAACAGGCCCGTCAGGTGCCCCTGAGGGTAGATGCTGCGCTCGACGGTCGTGCGCTCGCTCATGTTGACGTCGAGCACTTTCCGGTCGACGCGCGTGTAGTTCTGCTTGGTGTAGCTGAACATGCCCACGCCGCCCCAGCCGCCGGTCGCGATCAGCCCGCCGATGCGGCCCGCCACCTCCATCGCCTTGTCCCAGTCGCCCGCGCGCGGCTTGACGGGATCGATCGACGAGGTGAAGAACGCGTCGGTGATCATGTCGCGCACCTCGTTGAGCGCGCGGTCGCGGCTGGAGATGATGCTGGCCGTGTCCTCGCCCTCGGGCACGAACGTGTCCGCCTCGAGGACGATCGCGCGGCTCTCGACGAGCTCGTCGACGGCGTTGTCGATGTCGATCGACGTGAACAGCGTGTTCACGCCGAAGTGCTCGTCCATGTGCTTCTGGACACGGTCCCAGTCGATGTTGAGATGGACGGAGTACGCGGGCCGCAGGCCGAGGAACTGCAGCGAGTAGACGACGCCGACCGGCGCCATGTTGCCGGCCAGCGCCTGCTCGATCACCGTGACGCCGGACTGGTCGAGCGCGACCGAGAACGCCGCCTGGTTGTCGCCGTAGAGCTCGGGATGCGCGTCGTGGCTGATCTTCGTCACGAACTTCGGCACGCCTGACGGCGCCGGCGTGGGTGCGGGCCCGCCGCTGCTCGGCGGCGGCGTGGGCGACGGGCTCTCCTGCCCCAGCACCAGCAGCTTCACCGTGCCGCCCGTCAACGGCACCGGCGACAGCTTGATCGTCCCCGGCGGCAGCTTGAACTGCGGGCTGCGAAGCTGCTGCCTGATGTCGTCGAGCACCGCCTCG
>CAZNMF010000303.1:0-1532 GCA_964573795.1 uncultured Solibacteraceae bacterium | reverse complement strand
AGAAATGCGATTCGACGGGAGAGGACTGGTACAGCTGGCTGGGCTCGAACCAGCGACCCACGGATCCACAATCCGTTGCTCTACCAACTGAGCTACAGCTGCACGGGTCTTCAGGCGCCGCGGAAGTTAGGCGGATAGGCGGACGCGTTCAAGGCCGAAGAAAAGGCCCGGAACGCTGGTGGCGTCCGGGCCTTGTGGTCAGTCGCGGGAGGAGGAGAGTCAGGCGACCTTCAGGTCCTTGAAGGTCTTCTGCACCTTGTCGGTAACCGGCTTGGTGGTGTCGGTAACCAGCTTCTCAGTGAGCGCCTGGAATTCCTTGAACTGGCCGGCAAGCGTGTCGAACTGCTTGCGGGCAAAGGCGCTCTGCAGCTCGATGACGTCCGACATCGTCTTGGCGCCGAACAGGTCGCGGGCGAAGGAGAAGGAGGCGTCGCTGTTCACCTTGGCGGCGTCGACGGCCTTGAGGCCGATCGCCAGCGTGCCCTCGCGAGCGGTTTCCAGCGTCTCGCCAACCAGCGCGGTCGCGTCATCGGCGGAGGTCTTCAGCTTGGCGTAGGCGTCGCGGGCCTGGTTCACCGACTTCTCGGCAAACTCGCGGACAGCGGCCGGAACTTCAAAGCTCGGGGTGGGGAAGCTGAAAGCTTCGAACGTGCCGTTGAACGGCGTGCCGTTCGTGGAAAACGGGGTGGCGGAGGCGGCGGCCTTGGCGGCCTTCTTGGCTGTGGTGGCGGTGGTCATGGCAATCCTCGAAAGGGTGGGCAGGCCACTGCCTGCCTTGGATGGAAAGGATATAAGCGGCCTAATGGTGCATTGCAACATATTTTTTGCGATGCACCATTTTGTGAGGGTGACACTGCGCTTGTCCGGGACAGTGCGCCTTGGTCCGCCGGCGGGGCTGTTCGCCTTACTTCTTCTTCCGCGGTGTCTCTGCGGCTGCCTTGGTGGCCATGGCGCCTAGCGCTTTGCCCTGCTCGGCGAGCGCCGTCATCTGGCGGCGCAGGTACTCCTGCTGAAGCGCCGCGACCTCCTCCAGCGTACGGGCCTGAACCAGGCGCTGCGCCAGGTCGAAACTCGCGGCGATGTTTTCCTCAAGGTAGGCCAGCGACTGGCGCTGAAGGTCGGCGGCGCCCTCCCCCAGCGACCACGCGGAACCACCCATGCCGGCGACGGCTTTCTGGGTCGCGTCCAGCACCTGATCGAAGGCGGCGCGAGCCTGCTTCACGCTGTTTTCCGCGGCCTCGCGGATTTGTTCGGGGATTTCGAAACGCGTCGGCTGCATGGCTGCCGCCCTCCCTGTACGATTGCAGACCCCCGACCCAACAATAGCGCGCGGCGGTTAACCGTGCATGGAAATGGTAGAGGCGGGGCGCGTGGACCCTGTCGGGGCGAGGCTGTATTTCTGGACGCAGGGATGAGGGGCCGCCGCCGTTCCACGCCTTCGCCACGATGAGCGAAGACGGCCGGGGGGCGTTACGGGACGGCGAGGGGCATGCACGGGAAGACCACATCCTACCTCGGCATTGCCGCGCTCC
>CAZNMF010000302.1:0-1567 GCA_964573795.1 uncultured Solibacteraceae bacterium | reverse complement strand
AGGACGTCTCGTTCCCGCTCGGCATGGTTCGGCATTCCGATCCCGTCCGGGCGTGGGTGACGATCATCGAAGGCTGCAACGAGTTCTGCGCGTTCTGCGTCGTCCCGTACACGCGCGGGCACGAGCGGATGCGCCCCGCGGTGGACATCGTCGCCGAAGTCCGGCACGCGGCGGAGCGCGGGCGTCGCGAAGTGCAACTGCTCGGACAGATCGTCAATCACTACCAGGCGCCCGACGATCCCGCGTGCGACTTCGCGGAGCTCTTGCGGCGCGTTCATGCCGTCGACGGCATCGACCGGATTCGCTTCGCGAGCCCGCATCCGAGGCACGTGTCAGACCGGCTGATCGCGGCCTTCGCGGATCTGCCCAAGCTCTGCCGGCACATCCATCTGCCCGTGCAGAGCGGCTCCGATCGCATTCTGGCCGCGATGCGGCGGCGCCACACGGCGGCGACGTACTTCGATCTCGTCGATCGCCTGCGCGCGGCCGTTCCAGGGCTGGCGCTGAGCACGGACCTCATCGTCGGATTTCCGGGCGAGACCGACGCGGATTTCGAGCGCACGCTGGATCTGGTGCGCCGCGTACGCTTTCATTCGCTGTTCTCGTTCAAGTACTCGCCGCGGCCGAACACGCTCGCCATGAAGCGTCTGCCGGACGACGTGCCGGAGGCGGAGAAGACGAGACGGATCGTGGCGCTGCAGCAGCTTCAGAAGGACATTCAGGCCGAGCGGTTTCAGCAGGCGATTGGCTCCATCGAGGACGTCCTCGTGGACTCGATCTCGCGTCGCCGCGCGTCCGAGGTCGCGGGCCGAACGAGCAGCAATACGATCGTCAACTTCCCGGGTCCGTCGGACTGGTTGGGCAGCCTGCGCCGCGTCCGCATCACTGACGCGGCGCCGAACAGCCTGCGTGGGGAAGCCGTGGATGCCGCTGCGGCGGTCGTCGGAGGGCCGGCATGCTGATCGAAATGTCCATCAAGGGCCTGATGATCGATCCCATGACGAACATGCCGATCGTCATCCTGCGCGACGAAGACGGCCAGCGGACGCTGCCGATCTGGGTTGGGCCCGTGGAGGCCAACGCCATCGCGCTGCAGATCGAGAACGTCGCGCCGCCTCGCCCGATGACGCACGACCTGCTGCGCAATCTGCTCGCCGGCGTGGGCGCACGGCTCGTGCGCGTCATCATCTCCGATCTCAAGGACGGCACGTTCTACGCCTATCTCGAGCTCGTGCTCGATGGCGAGGTCGTGTTCGTGGACGCGCGTCCGAGCGACGCGCTCGCCTTGTCCATCCGGACGAAGTCTCCCGTGTTCGTCGACACGAGCGTGCTCGATCAGGCAAGGACCGTCGAGGTGTCGTCCGACCAGGTCGATCGCGAACGGCTGCAGCGGTGGCTCGAGAGCCTCGATCCTGACGATCTCGGCTACAAGATGTAGCGTCCTTTTCTTGACAGGCCCCAAGCCCCTCCCTAGAATGGGCCGACCGATCTCAGTTTCGCTATCCACAGGCGGTCCATGGTCATATCTATCGCCAACCAGAAAGGCGGCGTTGGCAAGACGACGACC
>CAZNMF010000301.1:0-18535 GCA_964573795.1 uncultured Solibacteraceae bacterium | reverse complement strand
CGGATTGATGTCGTCGAGCGAGAACGACTGCTTCGCGAACGGCGGCACGACCGTCGGGAATGGCTGCGTCGGCCAGCTCTGCTCGCCGGGCATCTCGCTCTTCGGCACGGGCCGTTCTTCGATCGGCCAGATCGGCTCGCCTGTGTCGCGGTTGAAGACGTAGAGAAAGCCGTTCTTGCTCGCCATCGCAACGACGTCGATGCGCTTGCCGTCCTTGCGGATCGTCGTGAGCTGCGGCGCGGCGTTGTTGTCGAAGTCCCACAGATCGTGGTGCACCGTCTGGAAGTGCCAGAGGCGTTTGCCGGTACGCACGTCGAGCGCGAGCAGGCAGTCCGCGAACAGATTCGCGCCGACGCGATCCGCGCCGTAATAGTCGTACGTCGGCGAACCGGTCGGCACGAACACGATGCCGCGCTTGGCGTCGACGGTGATCTCGCCCCACGCATTCGTGCCGCCGACGTACTTGTACGCGTCCTTCGGCCACGTGTCGTAGCCGAGCTCGCCTGGATGCGGCACCGTGTGGAACTGCCACACGAGCTTGCCCGTGATGACGTCGAACGCGCGGATGTCGCCGGGCGGCGACATGTAGCCCTCGCCCGTCGCCGATCCGAGGACGATGAGGTTCTCGAAGATCTCGCCGGGCGTGCCGGACTGGATGCGCGTGACGTTCTCGCGGCCCAGGCCCTCGCGCAGATCGACCGCGCCGTTCGTGCCGAACGTCGTGATCGACTTGCCCGTCCGCGCGTCGACCTCCTGCAGGTAGTCCGCGACGCTGAAGATCAGGCGCCGATCGCGGCCGTCTTTGCTTTCCCAGTAGTTCAGCCCGCGCGTCGTCATGCCCTGCAGGCTCTCGTGGATCCAGAGCTCCTTGCCGGTCCTGGCGTCGAGCGCGACGAGCGATCCGTTGCGGCCGCGGCCGTACATGATGCCGTGGACGATGGTCGGGTTGAAGCTGGTGTCGGCGAACGGATAATTCCACGCGACGGTCATCTGCGCGACGTTGGTCTTGGTGATCTGCGTCGCCTCGACGTAGCGCGAGTTGTCCGGCGTGCCGCCGAAGGTCGGCCAGTCGAGGTCGGCGCGCGCCGACGTCAAGAGCGCGGCCCCGCCCACCAACACTGCCGTTGCGGCGACGAGCGTCGTCGTCAGTCGTCGCGATCCCGATCGTGCGCGTTTCATCCAGAGGACCTCTCGCCGGGTCTGAAGACCCGGCCTACAATCGGCTACGGGCGACAGGCTACGGCCGTCAAATGTAGGCCGGGTCTTTAGACCCGGCGTTTCGAGTCCGTAGCCCGTAGCCCGTAGTCCGTCGCCTGTCTTTCCCGTGCGCCCGCAGTTGTACTGGAAAACCTATCGGACATCCAGCGCAAATGTGCATCGAGTTGGACTAGGATCTCGGCGGGAGCCATCCATGACGGAGTCGATGACGCGGAGAGAGTTCTCCAGGACGCTGGCGCTCGGGCTGACGGTCGCAGCCGCGGCCGCGCCGGACGTACTCGCGCAGAGTACCGCGCGCCGGCTGAAGGTCGGCCACACCGGCATCACGTGGGGCTTTGCGCCGCCGAACGCCGAGCAGGCGATCAAAGACGTCGCGAGCCTCGGCTATTACGGCTACGAGTCGTTCGGCAACGTGCTCGAGAGCTGGGAGGCGAAGGGCGGGCTCAACCAGATTCTCGACGCGCAGCATCTGCCGCTGCGCTCGGCCTACTGCCCGCTCAACCTGACCGATCCGACCAAGCGCAAAGACGAAGTCGCGAAGCTCGTGCGCTGGGCGCAGCTCATCAAGAAGTGCGGCGGATCGATCGCCGTGCTCGGCCCGAATGGCGTGCCCCGCCAGACGTACGACTTCGCCGCGCACAAGGCCGACATCATCGCCGCGCTCAACGAGATGGGACAGGCGCTCGACGGCACGGGCGTCACCGGCGTGCTGCACCAGCACACGGGCACGTGCGTCGAGTCGCGCGACGAGACGTACGCGGTGATGGAAGCCGTCAACACGCGCTACGTGAAGTTCGGCCCGGACGTCGGCCAGCTGCAGAAGGGCGGATCGGATCCCGTGCAGGTCGTGAAGGACTTCCAGTCGATCGTCCATCACGTGCATTTGAAGGACTACGATGGCGGCCCCGACTTTCTCGGCTACTGCCCGCTCGGTCGTGGCCGCGTCAACGTCCCGGCCGTGGTCGATCTGCTGGAGAAGTCCGGCAACGACATCATGATCATGGTCGAGCTGGACCCGTCCGAGGGCCGGCCGATGGTGATGCCGCCGCTCGAGACCGCGCGCATCAGCAAGGCGTATCTGCAGACGCTGGGATACACGTTCAGGACGGTGTAGTGAACGGGCGGCCCCTACGAGGGCTACGGGCCACAGGCCACGGGCTACATCGTAGGGGCGGCCTTGTGGCCGCCCGATCGCAGACCGAGAGGAGACATCGTCCGTGCCTTTGAATCGACGCGAGTTCGTGACGACGAGTGTGGCCGGCGTGGCCGGGTTGTATGCGGGACGGACGCTCGACGCGCGTGCGCTGTGGCAGGGCGCGCCCGCCGACGAAGACGGCTACAAGCTGTGGCTGCGCTACGCGCCGCCCGGCGCGATCGCCGCGCAGTACCGGCAGACGATCCGTCAGATCGTCGTGCAGGGCACGTCGCCGACGGCCGCGATCGTCCGCAAGGAACTGAGCGACGCGCTCGCGTCGATGCTCGGCGCGGCCGCGCCGTCGAGCGCGACCGTGAGCGTCGCCAACGCGATCGTCGTCGGCACGCCGGACTCGTCGCCCGCGATTCGATCGCTCGGCTGGACCAACGAGCTCAACGCCGCGGGCCCGGACGGCTTCGTCATCAGGCGCTCGGCGGTGAACGGACGTCGCGTCATCGCGATCGCCTCGGCGGGCGAGCTCGGCGCGCTCTACGGGACGTTCCACTTCCTGCGCCTGCTGCAGACCGCGCAGCCCATCGATCGCCTGAACGTCACGGAGCAGCCGAAGGTCAAGCTCCGGATGATCAACCACTGGGACAACCTGAACGGCACGATCGAGCGCGGCTACGCGGGACGATCGCTGTGGCACTGGACAGATCTGCCGGGCACGATCGATCCACGCTACGCCGACTACGCGCGCACGATGGCGTCGATCGGCCTCAACGGCGCGGTCGTCAACAACGTCAACGCGCAGATCCAGTTCCTGACGCCGGAGTTCATCGCCAAGGAAGCGGCGCTCGCCAACGTATGGCGGCCGTACGGCGTGCGGCTGTATCTCTCGGTCAACTTCGCCGCGCCGGTGACGCTCGGGAAGCTCGCGACCGCCGATCCGCTCGACGCGACGGTGGCCGCGTGGTGGAAGGCGAAGGCCGACGAGCTCTACGCCGCGATTCCCGATTTCGGCGGGTTCCTCGTCAAAGCGAACTCGGAAGGCCAGCCGGGCCCGAAGGACTACAAGCGCACGCACGCGGAGGGCGCCAACGTCATGGCCGACGCGCTCGCGCCGCATGGCGGCAGCGTCATCTGGCGCGCGTTCGTCTACGACGACGACGTCGATCCGGATCGCGCGAAGCGGGCCTACATCGAATTCACGACGCTCGACGGCCAGTTCAAGCCGAACGTGCTCGTCCAGGTGAAGAACGGCGCGATCGACTTTCAGCCGCGCGAGCCGTTCCATCCCCTCTTCGGCGCGATGAAGCACACGCCGGTGCTCGCCGAGATTCAGGCGACGCAGGAATATCTCGGCCAGGCCAAGCACCTCGTCTATCTCGGCACGATGTGGGAGGAGTTCCTGCAGTCGGACACGTACGCGAAGGGCCGTGGATCGACGGTCGCCAAGGCGATCGAAGGCGAGATCGAGCCGTACAGCGTCACCGGATTCGTGTCGGTGGCCAACCCCGGCAGCGATCGCAACTGGTGCGGCCACCACTTCTCGCAGTCGAACTGGTACGCGTCGGGCCGGCTCGCCTGGAACCCGCAGCTGACGGCCGCGCAGATCGCCGACGAGTGGGCGCGGATGACGTTCACCGTCGACGCGCAGACGCTGGCGACGATCACGGACCTGATGATGGGCTCGCGCGAGACGTACCTGAACTACACGATGCCGCTCGGCCTGCACCATCTGATCGGCGGCAACCACTACGCGCCGATGCCGCAGAACGCCGGCGGCCCGCGCAAGGACTGGACGGCCGTCTACTATCACCAGGCCTCGCCCGAGGGCATCGGCTTCGATCGCACGATGAAGGGCGACCAGGCCGTCGCGCAGTACTTCCCGCCCGTCCGCGACATGTTCGACAGCCTCGAGACGTGCCCGGAGAAATACCTGCTCTGGTTCCATCGCCTGCCGTGGACGTACAAGCTGAAGAACGGGCAGACGCTGTGGGACGGGCTCGTCGCGCACTACTACACGGGCGCGGCCGACGCGGCGAAGATGCAGGCGACGTGGCAGTCGCTCGCCGGCCGCATCGACGCGCAGCGGCATCGCGAAGTGGCCGAGCGGCTGCAGATTCAGGTGACCGACGCCGCGCTGTGGCGCGATCAGATCCTGAGATACTTCCAGCAGTTCAGCCAGATGCCGATCGTGCCGCCCGCGCAGGCGTGAGGCCGAACACGACGCGCCTTCTTGCTACACTAGCGCCCCGTGACTGAACAGACTGAGGCCCGAGTGGAGACGTCACCTCGGGACTTCAAACACGCGTTTCGCGGGCGCCATCTCGCCGGCATCGTCCTCACGGGCGCGGGCTCCGGCAAGCGCACGCTCCATCACGCGATCTCGCTCGGCGGCGCGCCCATCGCGTACCGGCCCGGCGACGCGCTCGGCGTCCATCCGATCAACGATCCGTCCCTGGTCGCGCGCATCGTCGATCGCCTCGGCGCCACGGGTTGCGAGATCGTCACGACCGCGCGCGGCGAGACGACGCTGGCCGACGCGCTGAAGACGCATTCGCTGGCCGCGCCGAGCCGCAAGCTGATCGAGCTGATGGCGGCGCGCGGCGCCTCGTCGCTCGCGCCGCTGCTGGGACCGGCCAACACCGCCCTGCTCAAGCAGTACCTCAGTGGGCCGGACAGCCACGACGTGCTCGACGTGCTCGAGGCGCATCCCGACGTGCACGTCGAGCCGGCCGAGCTCGTGTCGACGCTGCGGTCGCTCCTGCCGCGGCTCTACTCCGTCGCGTCGAGCGTGAAGGCGCATCCGGACGAAGTCCACGTGCTCGTCGTGTCGGTCACCTACGCGTTGCGCGGACGCGAGCGCTTCGGCGTGGCGTCGACGTGGCTCAACGATCGCTGGCCCGTCGGCGAGTCCGCCGATCTGTATCTGCAGGATCAGCAGAAGCACTTCGCGATGCCGGCCGATCCGTCGACGCCGATGATCATGGTCGGCCCCGGCACGGGCCTCGCGCCGTTCCGATCGTTCATCGAAGAACGGCACGTGACGGGCGCGCGCGGCCGCAACTGGCTGTTCTTCGGCGAGCAGCGCCGCGCGAGCGATTTCTTCTACGAGAGCGAGCTCACCACGTACGCCCGCGACGGCTTCCTGCGTCTGGATACCGCGTTCTCACGCGACCAGGCGGAGAAGATCTACGTCCAACACCACATGCGGGAGCAGGCGCACGACATCTGGGACTGGCTGGAGAGCGGTGCGGAGCTCTTCGTCTGCGGCGACAAGGAGCGCATGGCCGCCGACGTCGATCGCGAGCTGCACCACATCGCCGAGACCGTCGGCGGCAAGACGTCCGAGCAGGCGGCCGAGTACGTCGACAATCTGCGGAAGACGAAGCGGTACAAGCGGGACGTGTATTAGCGGAGGGCGGACCGGCGGCCCGCCCTCCGCGGCTTCGGGCTACAGGCCACAGGCTACAGGCGCGGCCGTTCGGCGCGCCGGACTTTAGCCTTTCGGAGCGCAGGACCTTAGCCTTTCGGAGCGCAGGACCTTCAGGTCCTGCGTACCTGACATGTCGCGAGTGCTGTTCGTCGTCCTCATCGGCCTCATGACGCGCGCCACGATCGCGCGGCAGAACGCGGACAACACTCCCCCTCCAACTGGCGTCATCGCGGGCGTCGTCGTCGACGCGCTGACCGGAGGCGCGATTCCTGGTGCCGTCGTCGCGCTGAGTCCGGCGACAACGACAGCCGGGCCGGCCTTCCGCGGATTCGTGAACGCGCGATCTGGAACGATGTCGCAGTTGCCTGGTGCGCTGGTCGCGGGGATGCGGTCATCGCAGCCCCGACAGGTCGCCGACTCGCACGGCCGCTTTGCCTTCGTCAACGTGGCCGCGTCCGCGGGATGGGCGATCAACGCGAGCCACGCCGGTTATCTCACCGGCGGTTTCAGCGCGATTGACGTGCCCGGCACCTCGTTCGAGCCGATTCCACTCGCCGACGGACAACACGTCACGGATGTGCGCGTCATGCTGTGGAAGCCCGGCGTCATCAGCGGCGTGCTTCGCGACGAGCGCGGCGAGCCGGTCGTCGGCGTGCAGGTCGCGACGATCGGCGTGCTGCGATTCGCCGGACGCGATCGGCTCGCGAGCGGTCCCGTCGCGCTCACCGACGATCGCGGCGCGTATCGCATCCCGAATCTGACGCCGGGACGATATCTCATCGCCGTCCCGAGCCTGCAATCGTCGATTTCACCGTTCGAGACGCAGGCGGATCTCACCGGCATGTCCGACGATCGCTATGCGGCCGCGCAAGGCACGTCGCGCGCGCCGGCGATCGTCCCGACGCTCGAGTCCGGCGGCGACACGCGCGTCGCGGTCGGCCGCTATCCCATTCCGCCTCCATCGTCGAGCGGCCAGACGTTCAGCTATCCGCTCACGTTCTATCCGGCGGCGACGGATCCGAAGCAGGCGGCGGCGATCGATCTGAAATTCGGCGAAGACCGAGGCGGGATCGACATTCAGATCCAGCCACGACCAGCCGGCACGCTGACGGGAATCGTCGAGGGGCCTGGTCAGATCGCGAACCTGTTCGTTCGGTTGCTCGCCGCGCCGGATCTCGGATTGGGCTTCGAAGCCGCCACGGCCCACACCGACGTGGCGGGCCGATTCCGTCTCGCGAACGTGCCCGCCGGATCGTACGTGCTCGAGATCCCCGCGCACCTCAACGCCATCCAGACGTGGCAACCCGGATCGCTCACGCTCGGTGGGCAGACATCGTCGCTGCCATGGCCGCCCGGCGTCGGCACGTTCAATGGCACCTTCAACCAGATCTCCGGCGGCCCCGCGGGGACGACGTTGGCGTCGCTGTCGTCGGGCAGCGTGTCGTTCGCGGGAGGCGCGCTCTCCGTCACGACGGACAACGCCGCCGCGCTGTCGGCGCATCAGAGCGTGACCGTCGGCCCCGGCGTCGCGCCCACCGTCGTCGTGCGACTCACCGCCGCAGGATCGATCAGCGGCCGCGTCGAGTTCGAGAGCGCCGCGCCAGCGGCGCCCTCGCCGAGCTCATCCTCGCCCGACATCGCCGTGCGGATTGCCGGCGGCGCGATGCTCGCGGCCGATCCCGCCGACGCCAGCGTGACGCGCGGGCAGCGATCGATGCCCATCAGCCGCAGCAATCCGCAAGCGCGCTTCGCGTTGACCGATCTGGAGCCGGGCCAGTACTTCCTGCGCGCGGTCGGGCCGCTGAGCTGGATGGTGAAGTCGGTCACGCACGAGGGGCGCGATCGGACGTCGCAGCCGTTCGACATCTCCGCCGGACAACACGTCGACGGGCTCGTCGTGGTGCTGACGCAAGCGCGCGCCACGATCGCGGGCACGGTCACGACGACCAACGGCGCCGCGGTCGACGGCGCGCGCGTCGCGGCATTTCCTGCGGACTCGACGCGCTGGACGGACTTCGGCTTCTCGCCGCCGGACATGGTGTCGTCGACGACGTCGCGCACGGGCGCGTATCGATTGTCGTTGCCGGCCGGCGACTATCTCGTCGCCATCGTGCCGAGCGCATGGGCGGATCGCTGGCGCGATCCCGAATTCTTCGGCAGCGTGGCCGGCGCGCCGCGCGTGTCCGTCGGCTGGGGCGAGACGCGCACGACGAATCTGACGGTGGACGCGCGATGACGCGGCGTACACGATTCGCCGCTCGCACGCGCTGGTCGCTCGCGATCGCCGCGCTCGGGGCGCTTCTCGCCGTGCCGATCGCCGCGCAAGTACGTGACGCGGGACGACAGACGCGTCCGGCCGCGCGCACGGCGTCGATCTCGGGCGTCGTCGTGGGCGACACGCCGGACTCGCGCATCCGCCGCGCGGTCGTCACGCTCGTCGGCTCCGGCACGCCGTCGACGCGCAGCGTCGTCACCGACGACGACGGCCGGTTCGCGTTTCTGGGATTGCCGGAAGGCCGCTACACCGCGGTCGCGACGAAAGCCGCGTATCTGCCATCGGCATACGGCGCGACGCGGCCGGGACGTCCGGGCATCGCGATTCAGCTCGGCCGCGATCAGCAGGTCCCTCTGTCGATTCGTCTGACGCGCGGCGCCGTGCTCGAAGGCACGCTGCGCGACGAAACGGGTGCGTCGCTGTCGAACATGTCCGTCTACGCGCTCGACGCCGCGGATCCCGGGGGCGTCGGGATGTTCGCATCGAGCGGCCAGCACATGGTCGTCACCGACGATCGCGGCGTCTATCGATTCTTCGGCCTGGCTCCGGGACGATACGTGCTCGCGGCGACGATGACCGTCATCGGCGACGGCGCGATGGGCCGTCGCACGGACGCGGAGATGGACGCGCTGCTGAGCGCGCTCGCGGCCACGCCGCCTGGCGCGCCGTTGGATGGACGCGCCGGCGTCGCGCCGCCGATCACGGTGGGCTACGCGCCGACGTATTTCCCAGGCACCGCCGTGCTCGACGACGCGACGAACATCGCGATCGGGCCCGGCGACGAGCGCCTCGGTCTCGACTTCGTCGTCGGCGCCGTGCGCACGGGCACGATCGACGGAACGCTCGTCGCGCCCGACGGCTATTCGGCCGAGCGCGTGAAGCTCTCGCTCGTCATCGACGGCCCGCGGATGTTCGCGCCGTCGAGTCATCCCGTGCTCGTTCAGCCGCCGATGCACGACGGTCGATTCCGCTACGCGAGCGTGCCGCCGGGGCACTACAGGATCCTCGCGCGCATCGATGCGCCGGACACGGGCCAGGCGATCGCGACAGGCCCAGGCACCGGGTCGTCGCGCGCGCAGACCGGACACACGCTATTCGGCGCGGCCGATGTCACGACCAGCGGCGACACGTCGAGCAGCGTCGCGATCGCGTTGCGGCCGGGCATCACAATCACGGGTCGCGTGCGATTCGACAGCGCCTCCGGTGCGCGACCGGCCGATCCGTCACAGGTCGCGATCCGTCTGTCGACGCCGAACGGCCCCGCGTACATGTCGTCTTACGGCGACGGCACCGTGGTGGGCACGGCGCTGTTCGGGTCCGGATCGGCGAACGTCCGCGACGACGGCACGTTCGCGCTCTCGACCGTCGCGCCGAGGACGTACGCGCTGCAGGTCACGCCACCCGGCGACATCGCGAAGACGTGGTGGCTGCGATCCGCGATGTTCGAGGGTCGCGATCTGCTCGACGAGCCGCTCACCGTCGATACCCGTGATATCGCCGGCGTCGAGCTGACGTTCACCGATCGGCGCAACGTCCTCTCCGGATCGCTCGCGACCGCCGCCGGCCTGCCCGCGCCCGAGTACTTCATCGTCGTCGTGCCCGGGGATCGCCGGCCGTGGCACGAAGGCTCGCGCCGGTTCGCGTTCACGCGGCCGGCGTCCGACGGGCGCTTCCGCATTCAGGATCTTCCCGCGGGTCAGTACTTCCTCGCGGCGCTGACCGATTTCGAGCCTGGCGATTTTGCCAACGACGACTTCGTCGCACAATTCGCGACACAATCGGTGACGGTGACGATCCGCGACGGCGAGGAGACGACGCAAGCGATCCAGCTCGCGCGATGACGATGCAGCCGGTAGCCCATGTGGGCCGCCCTTGTGGCGGACCGGCGATGACGCCGGACCTGAAGGTCCGGCGCTCCGAAGAGCAGTCCGGCGCCGCGCTCTATTCCGTAAGCCGTAAGCCGTAAGCCGCAAGCCGTAAGTCGTCAACCTCGAGCCCCGAGCCCCCTTGCCTTCCCTCGCCGCCTTCCCCAAAGCCTGGCTCGACGATCTCTGTCGCGGGACGATGTCGCTCGCGACGTGGCTCGACATGGCCGTGTCGCTCGGCGTCGACGGCGTCGAGCTGTACAGCGGCATGCGCGATCTGCAGGATCCCGCGACGTGGCCTCGATGGCGCGCGGAGGTCGACGCGCGCGGGCTGCGGATGCCGATGCTCTGCTGTTCGCCGGACTTCACGCATCCCGATGCCGCGTTTCGTGCCGAGCAGATCGCACGCGAGAAACGCTGGATCGACATGACCGCGGCGCTCGGCGGCCGCTACTGCCGCGTGCTGTCGGGACAGCGTCGTCCTGAGCTGTCGATCGATGAAGGCGTCGCGCTCGCGGCCGACGGCATCGGCGCGTGCCTGCCGCACGCGGCCGATCGCGGCGTCACGCTCGTGCTCGAGAACCACTACAAGGACAACTACTGGACGTTCCCGGAATTCGCGCAGCGCATGGACGTATTCTGCGCGCTCGTCGATCGGATCGACGCGCGGCGGTGGCCGAACTTCGGCGTCAACTACGACCCGTCGAACGCGATCCTCGCCGGCGACGATCCGATCGCGCTGCTCCGCCGCGTGCGCTCACGCGTGAAGACGATGCACGCGTCGGATCGGTATCTGGCGGAGGGCACGCTGGACGATCTGCGGCGTGAGGAGGACGCGGTCGGCTACGCCACGCGCCTGCGCCATGGCGAGATCGGCAAAGGGCTGAACGACTACGACGCGATCTTTTCTATCCTGCGAGACAGCGGCTTCGACGGCTGGATCAGCATCGAGGACGGCGTCGACGGGATCGAGCAGCTTCAGCGATCGGTGGCGTTTCTGCGCGGGAAGATCGGGGCGTATTGGACGTAGGACGGCTTACGGCTTACGGCTTACGGCTTACGCTTACGGCTTACGGCTTACGGTGCCGTATTTTTCGAACGTCGAACTTCGAACTTGCGTCCCCTGGCTTCTATCGAACTTCCCGAACGACGCGCAATCCGACGTCGAAGCCGCTGCCGGGCCCGGCCGCGTGCGTGGAGGGGATGGCGTTCTTCACGTCGGCGGCGAAGCCGCCGCCTTTCAGAACGTGTTGCGTCCCCGACTTCGGCGGCGCGGGATCGGCGAAGAGCTTCTCGTTGTAGAAGTCCTCAACCCATTCCCAGACGTTGCCGAGCATGTCGTACAAGCCCCAGGCATTCGGCTGCTTCTCGCTGACCATGTGCGTCGTGACGTACGCGTTGTAGCCGGCGATCGCCTGCGCGCGAATCTGCGCCCAGGGAATATCGCCGTCGCCGCCAGCGCGCGCCGCGTATTCCCATTCGAGCTCCGTAGGCAGACGATACGCGTCGGTGTGCTCGCGCGCGTTCAGCGCCTTCACGAACGCCTGCGCATCATCCCACGTGACTCGCTCGACAGGATGGCGCGACGCATCGTCGGCGACCTTGTCGCCCTGGAAGAGCGACGGGTTGCGCCCCATCACCTGCGTCCATTGCCCCTGCGTGATCTCGTACTTGCCGATGTAGTACGGCCGCGGGATGTCGACGACGAAGCCGTCGGACCAGTCGGCCCTGGCCATGCGCTCGATACGCGCGTAGTCGTCGGGAGAGAGCGGCGTCGCACCGCGCGCGGACGCCGTGCCGGGCGCGGGTGGCGTCGGATACGGCGGGTGGAACACGCCGACCGTCATGCGTCCCGGATGGATCAGCACCAGCTCGATGCCGCTCGGGCTCGTCATCGTCTCCTGCAGTTGCGCCTGCGCGGCGAGCGATACCAGCGACGCGACGAGCGCGCAGACGAGAAGAGACCAGGGGACCAAGGGACGAGGGGACGAAGGGATGAGGGACCGCGTCATCGCAGCTCCTTGATCCCGATGCTGCGGAAGCGCTGCACGGACCACGGCAGTCCCGAGCCGCTGCCGCCGGCCGCGGACGTGTACGTCGCGCTCCAGTGCAACTGCAGGCCGATCATGCCGCCGTATGCGCCGCCGATCTGATCGTTCCTCGGCTCGACGGCCTCCCACATCTTCGTGTCGTTGATCCACAGCGTGATGTGCGGCGCCTCGCCTTCCATGCGCACACGCATGCGATTCCACTCGCCGTCCTTCCAGACGGTGTTCACGTCCGTGCGCGGGCCAACGTACTGCGGCGGCGTCAACTTCAGTTGCTCGCCGAGCAGCGCGCCCGCGTTGCCTGGCCGGACGAGCTCGATCTGGTAGGCCGACCCGCCTTCGGTCGAGCGCAGGAAGATGCCGCTGTTGTAGCCGGGATCGGGCAGGCACTCCAACGTCAGCTCGAAATCCCTGTACGACGCGTCGGTCAGCAGCAGCCCGCCCTGGCCGAACGGACGGGGCTGCAGCACGAGCGCCCCGTTCTCGACGCGCGCGATCGCCGTCGTCCCATGATGGTTGGTGCGGCTCCAATGCCAGCCGGACGCGTCGCGGCCGTTGAACAACGGTGTAAAGCCGTCTGGCAGCGCGGGCGCCTGGGCGCGCGGGGCCACTGCGGCGAGCACGAGGAGCACGGTCAACCCCAGGAGACGCATGTCGGTTGGACGACTATAGCGCCTGAAGCCCGGTGCGCGACCCGCCGATATTCTCCAGAGGATCGCCCGCGCGTGTTTGTTACACTCTGCGGTGCCTCCGGAGGTATCTATGCGCAGAATCGTCCAGTTCGGCGCGCTGGTGATGGCGGTCGCGACCCTGACGGTCACCGCCGGCCGCGCTCAGGCGACGCGGCCCACCGTCGCCCTGCTCGACTTCGACTACGGCTCGGTCAATCACTGGTGGAGCGGCAACCAGGATATCGGCAAGGGCATCGCGGATCTGATCGTCGACGGCCTCGTCGAGGACGGCACCTATCGCGTCATCGAGCGCAAGAAGCTCGACGCGATCCTCGCCGAGCAGAACTTCAACGACAGCGACCGCGTCGATCCGTCCGCCAAGGCGGCGAAGATTGGCAAGGCCCTCGGCGTGAAATATCTGATCGTCGGATCAATTACGAAATTCGGCGCCGAGGACAGCAAGAAGAGCTTCGGCGGCGGCGGATTCGGCAGCAAGTTCGGCGTCGGCAAGATCGGCAAGTCGTCGGGCAAGGCGACGGTCGCGATCACCGCGCGCATGATCGACTCGTCGACCGGCGAGATCATGGCGAGCGCCAAGGGTGAGGGCGAGTCGAAGCGCAGCGGCCTGATGCTCGGCGGCGCCGGCGGCGGCAGCAAGTACGCGGCCGGCGAGCTCGACATGAGCAACTCGAACTTCCAGGACACGATCATCGGCGAAGCCACCGAGATCGCCGTCAAACAGGTGGTCGACAAGCTCATCGCGGCGAAGGGACGACTCTAGAAGCTCGACGTTCGAAGAACGGAGACGGCGCGCTTGCAACATGCGGCGCGCCGTTTCCTTTTCGGGTTCCGGGGTTCCGAGGTTCTGGGGTTCCGAGGTTCGGGTTCTGAGGTTCTCGGTTCTCAGTTCGATGATCCGATGATCCGATGATCCGATGATCCGGTGATCCGATGATCCGATGATCCGATGCAGATAGTGCGATAGCGCGATCGTGAGATAGTGCGATACCAATGTTCTCCCTGCCCTCCTCCGACCCCACGCGTCTCTATCGCTACCGCGACGGCCTGTACGCCGTCGACCTGCTCACCGCCGCCATCGTCCATCTCGACGTGTTCTCGTGGCTCGACGAGCATCCGTCGGATTTCGACGCGCTCTGTCGCGAGCTCGGCCTCGCCGCGCGGCCGGCCGACGTGCTCGTCACGCTCGCGGCCGCCAACGGCATCGTCGAGCGGCGCGACGGCACGATCGTCCTCACCACGCTGGGGCGTGAGCATCTGACACGGCAGTCGCCGTTCAATCTGGCGCCGTACTACGCGTCGTTGAAGGACCGGCCGGTGGTGCAGGATTTCGTGCGCGTGCTGCGCACGGGCCAGCCGGCACACTGGGGCGGCGACGCGAAAGGCCACGACTGGCACGCGTCGATGGAACAGGACGACTTCGCGCGGACGTTCACGGCCGCGATGGACTGCCGGGGCGTCTACCTCGGGACCGCGCTCGCGCGGCATCTGGATCTGTCGCGGCACGCGAGGCTGCTGGACATCGGCGGCGGGTCCGGCATCTACGCCTGCGCGATGGCGGCAACGTTTCCGCATCTGCACGCGACCGTTTTCGATCAGGCCCCCGTCGATCGCATCGCCTCGCGCCTCATCGGCGAGCGCGGCCTCTCCGACCGCGTGCGCGTCGCGGCCGGCAATTTCTTCGCGGACGCGTGGCCGGACGCGCACGACGTGCACCTGTTCTCCAACGTCCTGCACGATTGGGATCAGGCCGACGTCGATCGTCTCGTGCAGCGATCGTTCGACGCGCTGCCGCCCGGCGGCCTGTTGATCATCCACGAGGCGTTCATCAACGCGGCCAAGACCGGGCCGCTGCCCGTCGCCGAGTACTCCGCGATCCTGATGCACTCCACGCAGGGCAAGTGCTACGCGACGTCGGAATACGACGCGTCGCTCACGCGCGCAGGCTTCACCGACGTCGCGTTCATGGAGACGGTTGCCGATCGCGGCGTCATGATCGCGCGAAAGCCCGGCGGGCCGGCGAGGTTCGCCGGTGCCTGACGACGCGGCGCCGGCCGGCGCGCGCCAGGGACGCGCACCCGCGCTCGCAGGGCTGGCGGTGACGCTCGTCGCCGCAGCCCTGCTCCGCTTCCATCATCTCGATATCGAGAGCGTCTGGCTCGACGAAGCGTTCTCGATCGCAACGTCGCGCACGTCGCTGGCGAACATCGTGGCGGAGAACAGCCAGGACGTCCATCCGCCGCTGCACTACTTCCTGCTGCACTACTGGGGCTTCCTCGCCGGCACGACGACATGGGCCGGCCGCGCACTGTCGGTGCTCTGCAGTCTCGGCACGATCGCGGCGGCCTACGTCGTCGGCGCGCGTCTCCGACGCCGCGCGACCGGCCTCGTCGCCGCGCTCGTGCTCGCGATCTCCGTGTTCCAAATCGAGTTCGCGCAGGAAGCGCGCATGTACGCGCTGCTCGCGCTGCTGTCGACGCTGTCGATGTACTTCTTCGCGCGCCTGCTGGACGACTCGTCCCCGCGCGTCTTTGCCGGCTACGCGATCGCGACGACGCTGATGGTCTACACGCAGGCGTACGCCGCGTTCGTGCTCGCCGCGCAAGCGATGTCGCTGGCGTGGGACGTGTGGCGCCGGCGCGCGGGCGCCGCGCCGGCCGCGACGCGCTGGGTCGTCGGGCTCATCGTCGTGCTGGCCGCCTTCCTGCCGTGGCTCGCGATCTTCACGTGGCAGTTCTCCGCCGTGCAGCACGGCTTCTGGATTACCGAGCCGGAATGGGCCGGCGTCTTCGCACCGTTCTTCGCGTACGCCGGCTCGAAGCCCGGCCTCGCGCTGCTGGCGCCGCTCGCGGTCATCGGCATCGTGCGAATGTCCCGGCCACGCGCGCGCGACACGGCCGGCTCTTCGCGCGCGCCGCTCGTCGTCGTCCTGCCGTGGCTGCTGGCGCCGATCGCGCTGCCATTCCTGCTGTCGCGCGTCGGGTCGCCGATCTTCCTGTCCAAATACACGATCGCGGCGTCGGTGCCGTTCGCGATCCTCGTCGCCGACGGCATCGTGGCGATGCGCTGGACCGTCGCGCGCGTCCTGCTCGTGGCAGCCGTCATCGGCCTCGGTGTCGCACCGCTGCAGAAATATTACGGGACGATCCGCAAGGACAACTGGCGCGCCGCCGTGCCGGCGATCGAACGGCAGGCGCAGCCGGACGATCTCGTCCTGTTCTATCCATACTTCCACCAGATTCCGTTCGACTACTACCGGCAGCGCGACGATCTCGTCGAGCGCGCGTTCCCGCTCTTCACGCCGCCGCCACCGTCGGACGGATGGGACCGCACGATCGCGCGCGCCGTCGGCCAGCATCGCCGCATCTGGCTGGTCACGCTGCAAGGCGATCCCACGCGCGCGGCCGTCGTCGCCGAATTCGAGCACCGCTTCGCCGAGCGATCGCATCAGAAGCTGCAGCACATCGAGGTGTGGCTGTTCGAAGTCCGCCGGGTCTGAAGACCCGGCCTACATCTGAACGCCGCGCCCGCAGTCTGTAAGCCAGGTGTAGGCCGGGTCTTTAGACCCGGCGGATCTGGCGGCGACGAATGCCTATCTTTCCCACCTCGGCGCCGCGACGAGGAACATGATCGCGGTCGCGATCATGCCGCCGGGAATCAACTGAATCCACGGTCCGAGACGCGGCAGCACGAAGTACGCGAAGACACCGCACGCGATGGCGACGAGCGTGCCGACCAGCGCCGTCACGCGCAGCCCACGCGCGACGACGCGGTACTCGGGATCGACTGGAGCCGGCGCAGGGGACGTCCGCTTCCGTGGCGGATACTGCATCTTCAGCGTCACGAGCGTCCCGATGCCGATCACGATCATGAACAACGCGCCGCACGCATACGCCGGCAGCAGGTTCCACTGGCGATCCTCGTCGATCTGCCACTGCGCTTCGGTCATCGTGTCGCGATTCAGATCCAGCTCCGCGAGCAGCGTCGCCGTCTCGCGATCGGCAATGGCGTCTCGCGTCGCGACGAGGCCCGCGTCGGTGCGCCCGACGGTCCATCCCGCCTCTGCGACGCCCGTCCCGCGATAGAACGGCGCCTTCGGCGGCAAGGTCAACGTCAGCTTCCCGTGCGCGATGGCGTAGCCGCGATTCGCGTCGAGCGCCGGCCACGACAGAAAGGCGCGCGGCTCGTCGATGCGCAGCGCGGTGAACGCGCGATAGCGGATCGACAGCGTGTGCGAGCCGCCGTCCGCGGGAACGGGCCAACGGACGGTCATCCGCCGGCCCGGCGCGTCGATGGTGACGCCTCGGTCTTGCGAGCCACTGGCGAACGCGCCGTCGACGGCGACCGAGACCATCTGCAGGCTGTCGGTTTCAGGCGGCGCGATCGTGCGAATGAAGACGCCCGTCGTCTGCGGGCCCGTCGTGAAGTCCTCGGCGACGCCGAGCGAGCCGTCCGGCTTGATCTCGACGGCGACGTCGGCGCGTTCCAGCGTGCCGATGGAGGCGGGCTGCCGGCACGCGACGGACATCGCCACCAGGAACACGCCGATGATGGCGATCATTCGCCGCCACACACGCCGATCGTCGTTCACGAGTCTCTCCCTTGTCGTTGTCGCTCCCGCTGCAGAGCTTTGAGCGCTTTGCTGCCGATCTTGCCAACGCGCTTGGCCTCGACGATCGCGCGCTCCGTCCGGCGCTTCGACATCTCGGCCTGCTCGTGTTGCAGCTTCAGGTAGTTCGCATGCCGCCCGGCGTCGAGCGTGCCGGCATCGACGGCGGCCTTGACCGCGCAGCCAGGCTCGCGATCGTGCTGGCAGTCGCGAAAGCGACACGACGCCGCCAGATCCGCGATGTCCGCGAAGGTCTCGCCGACGACGTCGTCCGTGTCCCATAGCTGCAGCTCGCGCATGCCGGGCGTGTCGATGACGAGCCCGCCGCCCTCGCGCACGACGAGCTGGCGATGGACGCTGGTGTGCCGGCCGCGCGCGTCCCACTCGCGGACCTCGCCGGTGGCGAGCAGCTCGCGTCCGACGAGACGATTGACGATCGACGACTTGCCGGCGCCCGACGGGCCGATCAGCGCGACCGTCGCGCCGCGGCGCAGATACGGCTCGAACGCGTCCATGCCACGCCCGGTGTGCGTGCTGACGGCGATGACGGCGGCGTCCCCCGCCGCACCGCGAGCCTCCTCGACCGTCGCGTCGACATCGTCGACGAGATCCGCCTTGTTGAGCACGACGACCGGCGCCGCGCCGCTGCGACGTGCGACGACGAGATAGCGCTCGATCGCGTTTGCGTTAACCGGCACGTCGAGGCCAAAGACGATGAAGACCGTGTCGATGTTGGCGGCGACGACTTGTTCCTCGGTCTCGCGGCCGGCGGCCTTGCGCGAGAACCCGCTCGATCGCGGGAGGACCTCGCGAATCTGGCTGCGCGCGCCGAGCGGGTCGACGCGCAGCGCCACCCAGTCGCCGACGACGGGCAGCGCGTGCCGGCCTTCGGCGAGATGCTTCATGCGGCCCGCAGCTTCCGCGAGCTGCTCGCCCGCCGCGGTCAACACGCGATAGACGTGGTTGTGCTCGAGCACGACGCGACCGGGAACGAGACCTGCCGTCGCCAGATCCGCGAACGCGCGCTCGCGCGCAGCGGACCATCCGAGATCGGCGAGCGAGATCGGCACTGGATGATTATGGTGCGCCGGTAGCAGATGACCAAATGCGCGCGTCTCGCGCGCGTCTCAGTTCTGCCGGAGCGCCACGATCGGATCGACGGACGCCGCGCGGCGCGCCGGCACGAGGCACGCGACGACCGCCGCGAGCAGCAGCGTGACGGCTACGGCGATGAATGGAAGCGGATTGGAGGGC
>CAZNMF010000300.1:0-9725 GCA_964573795.1 uncultured Solibacteraceae bacterium | reverse complement strand
GCGACGCTCGTCATCGCGGCCGACGGCGCGCGCTCGACGCTGGCCGGAAAGATTGGCCTCGGCAGCGTCGCGTCGCGCGGCCGGTGGGCGGCGGCGGTGGACGCCGCGCGCATGCCGGACGCGCCGACACGTCTCGACGTGCACGTGCGATCGGGCTGGCGCCTCGTCCTGGCGCCGCTCGCCGATGGCCGCTGCACGTGCGCGTTGCTCACGTCACGCGATCTGACGAATGTTCCACCGCTCGACGCGATGCGATCGGTCGTCGCGAGCGACGATCGACTCGCGCGCGAGTGGTCGGACGTGCCGTTCGAAGGCGCGCGGGCGATCGCGTATCCGCGTTGGCGTGCGCGCGCCGCCGGCGTGCCCGGGCTGCTGCTGGTGGGCGACGCGGCCGGCGTCGGCGCGCGGTCGTGGCTCGACGGTGTGGGCCGCGCGATCGTCAGCGCGCAACTCGCGGCAACGCACGGTCTGCGCGCGTTGGAGACAGGTGATTTCGATGGAGCGATCGGCCGTCTGGCCGACGATCGGCGCCGGGTGTTCGGCCGCGTGCGCCTCGGCGATCGCATTCCGCGCGCGTGGGGGACGACGCCGGCCGCGATCGACGTCGCCGCGGTCGCCGCGCGCGTCGCGCCGGCGATCGCGCGCGTCGTTGTCAGGGGCGTAATGCAGGCGTGATCGCCGGGTCTAAAGACCCGGCCTACATCTGGTTTACGGGCTACGGGCCACAGGCTGCGGGGCTGCGGCCGACGGCTCTTTGCAGATGTAGGCCGGGTCTTTAGACCCGGCGATCCGTAGCCCCAAGCCCCAAGCCCCAAGCCGCTCTATCTCACCCTCAAATCCTGCGTCGTCGTCTGACCTGCGGTCAGCGTGATCTTGATCGCGCCTGGCAGCACGCGTTCGAGGAACGGCCGCGTGTACCACTCCTGCGGATCGTATTTCGTGATCGCGGCGAGGTAGTACTCGCCGGGCGGCAGACCCGTGAAGAGGAAGCGGCCGTCGCTCGACGGGCGCGACGGGGCGCGCATCCAGCGCGAATTCTGCCCCCATCGCGCGGGGTTCGTCGGGAACACGATCAACGAATAGTCCGAGATCGGACGTCCCGACTGATCCGAGAACATGCCGGTGAGCGTCGTCAGCTCGTTCGTGAAGTGCACCTCGATGGGCGAGGGCGTCACGCCCGCGCGAAGCTCGAACGGCGTGTCGAGCACGTCGCGGCCGTCGATCGTCGCCGACCGCAGCGCCCACGTCTCGCGTGCGGCGGGCAACGGCAGCGTCGCGAACAGCACGTACGTCCCCGGCTGGACGCTCGCGAGGGAAAACGCGCCGTCCGGATTCGCCGTGGCGCTGGCCATGCTGAGCGCAACGGCCGCGGACGGCCCGGCCGGCGGCTGCAGTCGCACGAGCACAGGGCCGCCTTCACCTGGGGGCGTATTTACCGTGTCGAACGTGACGCGGCCCGTGACGGTGACGCCGGCGTCGAGCACCAGATTCACGTTCGTCACATCGTCGGAGCCGAGCGTGACGTCGACCTTGGCGGAAAGGCCCGCGGCCTTGGGATCGCTCGCGGGATTGCCGGCCACGCGCGCCTGAAGCGTGTACTGGCCGGGCTCGAGATCGGGGAAGGAGAACTCGCCGTCGACGACGGGCCGCGATCGCATGTTCGCGCTGCCTTCGCTGACGCCGGGATTCGAGAGCAGGAGCGACACCGGCACGTTCTGCAGCGAGCCGCCGTCGGCGCGCGTGAGGTGACCCGACAACGCCACGGTCGGGACCATCCGCGCGACGAAGTCGACGCCGGCGCGCTCCTGACCTTCCGTCAGCGTGACCGGCGTGGCGTCGTCGATGTTCACGACGCCGGGATAGTACGCGTTCGCGTATTTGATCGGACGCGTCGCCGGCGCGGGCGTGCCGGCCGCGCCGGGCGTGGTCGCGCGCCGTTGCAGCCAGTCGATCTCGTCCTGGGTGACCACGCGTACCGCGCCGGGACGCGGCGCCGCACCGACGACATACGCCCCCGCCTCGAGGCCGTAGGCGCGATAGACGCCGCGGTCGTCGGTCAGGGACGTGCCGCCGCCGCGCCGGTACGACGGATCGCCGTTGACGACGACGGGCTGGTAGAGGAAGACCGGTGCGCCGGCGAGCGGCGCGCCGTTCTGATCGACGATGCGTCCGGTCAGAACGGCGCCACGCACGATCGGCGCGACGATGTCGGTGAGGCGCTGGCCGTCGGCGAGCGCGATCGTCAAGCCTTGCGCGCCCGCGCTTGTCGCACCGTACGTCGTCGAGACGTACGCCGGCTTGCTCAGCTTGAGCAGATAGTGGCCCGCCGGCAGCCGATCGAACGCGAACCGTCCCTCGTCGTCGGTGACCGCCGTGCGGCGCGTGACGTTCGACGCGACCAGCGCCACGATCGCCTGTCGGACCGGACGAGCCTCGGTGTCGTGCTGCACGACGCGTCCCGCGATCACGCCCGTGCCGTTGAAGGCGAAGGGACCGGCCTCACGCAGCGGCGTGTCGAAGGCCGGCGCGATCGGCGGTGGAGGAGGCGGCGGCGGAGGTGGCAGCGGTGGGCCGAACTGGCGGGCGCCGAGGGCTGCGACGAACGCCACCGCGACGAGCACGGCCGCGATCGCGAGCCGGCGGATGACCATCACGTGATCCGACATGCGCGTCCTCCAACGTCAACGCAACCGTGCGATCGACAACGACAGCGTCTTGCGATCGCCGTCACCGAGCGTGACGCGCGTGGCGACGCGCGCGAGCGCTTCGACGTCCGCGGGGTTCTGCAACTCGATCTGCGTGCTCGCGTCGATCGCGACGACGGCGTAGTCGCCGCTGACGAGGCCGTCGACCTCGAACGTGCCGTTCGTATCCGCGTCGACGAGCCGCGCGTGGCTCGCCGGCATGCCCGACGCGATCCATGCCTGATAGTCGGCCGGGAAGATCGCGACGGTGGCGTCGGCGCCGGAACGCTGCACCGTACCGGCGACGCCGGCCAAGCGATTCGTCAGCGTGACGACGGCGTCGTCGCCATCGCTCGTGAGCGGAAAGAGCCCGTCGCCAAATTCCTTTCCGCCCACGCGGACCGACTTGACCGTCCATCCCGAGAGCGCGGCCGAGAGCGCGTACATGCCGCGCGGGACGGGACCGGCAAGGAAGCGATCGCGCGCGGCGCCTTGTGGTTGGCCCACGCGCAGCCGCCCGTTCGCGTCCGTCAGTACCACCCGGAGATTGTTCAAGGGCGGCGGCGTCGTGCCGCTGGCGAACGCGATCGTGCCCGAGACCGTCACGTCCGGCTGCAATGCGATCGCGACCCCAGCGACGTCGCGATCCGGTACGCTGACGCGCGATTCGGCCGATAACGCGTCAGACGCCGCGATCCTCGCTTCCGGCGCGACGGTCGCGAACGCGGTGACGGTGCCGTCCTCGTTGCGGACGATCCGCTGGCCGCCTGGAGATCGCACGACCGCGGCGCGCACGACGTAGTCACCTGGAGGCACGCCGACGAGCGTGAATTGTCCGTTGGCGTCGGTGGTGGTCGTGGACGTCGTGAAGCCGGTATCGACCAGGCCGACGTCGGCATACGCGATCATCTGCTGCGCGTTGTTGGCGGACGCCGGCGAGAGGGTCACCCGGACGTTCGGCGTCGGACCCGTTGGGCCGGTCACGACGCCGGACACGCGCGACGTCCGCACGGGTCTGACGCGGACGTCGACAGCCTCGCGTGCCTCGCCGGAGCCAACGGTGATGATCGACGCCTCGCCCTGATTCTCCGTCGCGGGATGGAACGTTCTCGGATAAATGAAGAGCGGCGCGTTCGGATCGGCCGGCGGCGTCAGCGGACGTCCCGAAACCGTCTGCACACGCTGGTTGCCGAACCAGACGCCGGACGCGGCGCCGAGCGTGCCGGACGATCCGAGTTGCGACAACGTCGTGCGGCTGGCCTGATCGTCGGACGCCATCGCCCGCCAGTACGCGTCGGCCGTCGACGCCGGCACCGATGCGACGCCCGACAGCATCGCGACGATGTAGTCGCCGGGCGTGAGATCGGCGATGCGGTAGACGCCGCGATCGTCGGTCGTCGCGTTGCCGGGCTGCGCGGGCAGCCATCTCGACTGGCCGCGCGCGAACAGGCGCTTCAAGACGCGGACGTCCACGCGGACGAGCGGCTCGCCGATCTCGTCGAGCACCGTGCCGGTGATCGCGGCCGTCTTCCACAGACGGACGTCAGCATCAGTGATTGACTGTCCGTCTCCCACGGCGACGCGCCGCGACGAGCCGTCCGGCCGCCGCTGGCCGTACGAGCCGGCGAGATAACCGGCGGCACGCACGGTCAGCGCGTACGAGCCAGCGGGCAGATCGCGAAACAGGAACTGCCCGCGGGCGTTCGTCATCGCGGTCATCTGGCCGGCCGTCGCGGCGGCGAGCCGCGGGCCCGGTGTCGGCCCTGGCCCTGGCACGCCGCCGATCGACACGATCGCGCTTGCGATCGGTTGATCGGTGCCGGCGTCGAGCACGCGCCCGAAGATCGCGGCCGAGCCGGACGTCCCGGGTGAGGCCGGGCCCGCAGTCATCCCTGGCTGCGGCCGGCCTTGCGCCGCCAGGAGCGGCAGGCCGGCCAGGGCCACGATGACGGAGACGAGACGAGCGGCACGGCGACGCATGGCGCGATCCTTCGTCGGAAGTCGAGCGTTCGGTCGAGCGTGTGCGGGAACGACGGCCACGATATCGCGGGCGTCGCCAGGACGTCCACGCCCATGCCGCCGTCCAGCATCGCGTTCGGTTCGCCGGCGCGGCTATCATGGGAGAACAGGCTACTGGCGACGGACCACGGGCTACGGGCTACGAAAGTTCGAAGTTCGAAGCTCGAAGTTGATTTAGACACCGTCCTTGACCGATGGGGTCCCGAGAATTTCATGCGCGCGATGATTCGACGAACCGTGACGCTGTCCGCCGCGCTGGCGCTGGCCGTCGTGTCGATGGGCGCGCAGGGGCGGGGCGGGGCGGTTGACGCGATTCGCCTGACGCGCACGGCGCTCGCGCACGGCGACGTCGCCGGCGCGAAGGCTGTCGCCGACAAGGCCGCCGACGAAGCGACGCGCGGCGTTGCGCTCGCGTTGATCGACATGTTCGAAGGCCGCGACGAGGCGGCGCGCGAGCGGCTGACGCCCATCGCGGCGCGTGCGCCGCTGGGCGAGGCGTCGCTCGAGCTCGGCCTGCTCGACCTGCGCACCGGGCACGTCGCCGACGGCCAGCGCCGGCTCGGTCCGATCTCGAACGTCCGCACATTCAACAGCCCCGACGACTACTTCCGCCTGGCCCGCGCCGCCCGCGGCACGCGCGAGTACCTGCTCGCCAACGACGCGTACCAGCGGATCGCCGACGTGCGCCGCGCCGACATTCAGACCGAGTGGGGCGATCTGTTCTTCGAGCGCCATCAGCCGGGCGACGCGGCCGTCAACTATCGCGCCGCGCTCGACGCCGATACGCTGTGGGTGCCGGCGCTCGTCGGGCTCTCGCGCGCGCTGGCCGACGATGCGCCGCCGGAGTCGCGCGCGGCGCTCGAGCAGGCGAAGGCCGTCGCGCCCGATCATCCGGCGCTGCTGCTGGCGACAGCCGAACAGCAGCTCGAAGCCGAGGACGTCGCCGCGTCGAAGGAGGCGCTCGATCGCCTCGCGCGCGTCAAACCGAATGCGATCGACGAGGCCGCCCTTCGCGCCGCCGTCGCCTACAAGGAAAGCGGGCTCGACGCGGCCGAAGCGGCCGCCACGCGCGTCAACGCCATCGTTCCCTCGTCCGGGCTCGGGTATCGCATCGCCGGCGAGCAGGCCGCGCGTCAGTATCGCTTCGACGACGCGGTCGTGCTGGCGAAGAAGGCGGTGGAGCTCGATGCGAGCGATCCGTTCGCGCAGTTCGATCTCGGGCTGTACTTGATGCGCACGGGCGACGAGGCCTCGGCCCGCAGCGCGCTCGAGACCTCGTGGGATCTCGACAAGAGCGCGCCGATGACGAAGAATCTGCTCGATCTTCTCGATCATCTCGACACGTTCGTCGTCGTCCCGCACAACGACTTCATCTTCAAGTTCGCGAAAGAGGAAGCCGCAGTGCTGCAGGTGTATGCGCTGCCGCTGGCCGACGAGGCGTATCGGCAGTACGTGCAGCGCTACGGCCTGACGCCGAAGGGGCCGATTCTCGTCGAGGTCTTTCCGGACAGCGACGACTTCGCGGTGCGCACGCTCGGCTTGCCTGGGCTGGAAGGCGCGCTCGGCGCGTGCTTCGGGCGCGTCGTGACGATGGACTCGCCGCGCGCGCGCGTGCAGCACGACTTCAGTTGGCAGGCGACGCTGTGGCACGAGCTGGCGCACGTGTTCTCGCTGCAGGCGTCGGACTATCGCGTGCCGCGCTGGCTGACGGAGGGAATTTCCGTCTACGAGGAATACAAGCGCCAGCCGGCGTGGGGCCGCGAGCTCGCGCTGGAATACGCGCACGAGCTCGGCGAGGGCCGCACGTTCGGCGTGAAGAAGCTGCCGCAGGCGTTCAAGCGGCCGGAGAGCCTGTCGCTCGCGTACTTCGAGGCGTCGCTCGTCGTCGAGCACCTCGTCGCGCAGAACGGCGAGGGCGGGTTGCGCACGCTGCTGCACGCATACGCGTCCGGTGCCACGGACGCCGATGCGTTCAGCAGGGCGTTCGGCCGCAGCGTCGACGAGGTCGAGGCGTCGTTCAACGCGTTCGTCGAGCAGCGCTACGGCGCGCTTCGCGACGCGATGCGCACGCCGCCGACGCAGGTCAAGGCGGACGATCTCACCGGCCTGCGCACGCGAGCCGAGGCGAGCCCCGGCAACTACATCAGTCAACTGACGTACGGTCAGGCGCTGATCAAGGTGGAGGATCTGGAAGGCGCGCGCGCGCCGCTCGAGCGCGCGGCGCGTCTCGCGCCCGAAGCGCAGGGCGATGGCAGCCCGCACGCGCTGCTCGCGCGTATCGCCGAGATCCAGAAGGATCCCGAGCGCGCGCGGCGCGAGTACCGCGCGCTCTTGACCTACGATCACACCAACGCGAATGCGGCGCGGCGCTGGGCGGCGCTGGCCGCGACGGCCAATGCGTCCGACGAGGAGTACAGCGCGCTGCGGCTCGTCGCCGATCTCGATCCGTTCGACGCCGACGCGCACGGCAAGCTCGGACGCCTGCTGCTGGCGAAGGGCAGCAACGCCGAGGCGCTCGTCGAGCTTCAGGCCGCGCTGGCGCTCGGGCCGCAGAATCCCGCCGACGCGCACAGCGACGTCGCCGAAGTGCTGCTGAAGCTCGGCCGCAAGGCCGACGCGAAGCGCGAGGCGCTGCTCGCGCTGCAGATCGCGCCGACGTTCGCGCGGGCGCAGGACCTGCTGCTGGCGGCGGAGGAAGGACAACGATGAGCCTGACTTCGTGCGTGCGTCACGCGATCGTGGTGTCGGTGTGCGCGGCGGCCACGCTCGTCGCGCCGCGCGCGGCATCGGCGGAGAACGCGCGCTTCGCGCTCGTCGTCCAGGGGGCCTCCGGTGGAGAGCAGTACGCCGTGCAGCATCGCCGCTGGCTCGACGGGCTGGCGACGACGCTGCGCGATCGGTTCAAGTACGACGCGTCGCACCTGACGGTGCTCGCCGAACAGCCGAAGGCCGGCGAAGAGAAGGCCACCGCCGAGAACGTCAAGCTCGTGCTCGGCCGTCTGGCTACGACGATGACGGCCACCGACCAGCTCATCGTCGTGCTGATCGGGCACGGCAGCGGCGAAGGCGACGACGCGAAGTTCAATCTCGTCGGGCCCGATCTGAGCGTGACGGAGTGGAGCGCGCTGCTGAAGCCCGTGCAGGGACGCCTCGCCATCGTCGACACGACGAGTGCCAGCTTTCCGTATCTGACCGGCCTCGCCGCGCCCGGCCGCGTCGTCATCACGGCCACGAGCTCGTTCGGCCAGCGCTATCACACGCAATTCCCCGACGGGTTCGTGCAGGCGCTGGCGTCGCCGGACGCGGACCTCGACAAGGACGGCCGCATCTCGCTGCTCGAGGCGTTCGTCTTCGCCTCGCGCGCGGTGAAGACGTACTACGACCAGAAGGGCACGATGGCGACCGAGTCGTCGGTCATGGACGACACGGGCACGGGCAAGGGGATCGACGCGGCCGCGGCGACGTCGGCGGACGCGAGCATCGCCGCGCTGACATATTTCGACACGCCCGTCGTCGCGACCTCGTCGGATCCCGAGACGCAGCGCCTGCTCGCGCGACAGCAAGCCCTGAACAATCAACTCGAAGAGCTGCGCCGCAAGAAAGCCTCGATGCCCGCCGACGAGTACGACAAGCAGTTCGAAGCGCTGATGCTCGATCTCGCGGCCGTGTCGCGGGACATTCGCGGACGAGCGCGATAGAGACGCGACAAGAAAAGTTAGAAGTTCAAAGCCAGAAGCCAGAAGGCCTGGCTGCAGCCGCCGCAGACAATGCGCTTTGCGCGCCGGGTCTGAAGACCCGGCCTACATCTGTCCATTCGCGCTTGTCCCGCGGGTTTATAGACCTACATCTGTCAGTTGTCAGCCTGGCTGCCGCTGACCGCGCTCACGCGATCGATGTGGGCCGGGGCTTCAGACCAACCCGTAGCCCCAGGCATCTGGTTACGCGCGAAGGACCACGCGATCAGATGTAGGCCGGGTCTTCAGACCCGGCGTTCGCGCACTGCCTCGATGTCCGATCGCGTCCGTATTTCTTGGCGTCTGACCGCAAACTCTTGACTCTGTCGTGTCTTGCCCGTCCGATAACCTTCAAATCAGGCAAGGCTCGACAATTGCGCAGAAGGGCGGGTGCTGAAGTGACAACAAGTTGCCATCGGATTGCTTCTTCCATCGCCACGCGCAGTTGGCCCATAAGCTTGGCGATCTTGATGACGCCGCCTATTCGTCGGCCGCGCCAGGCAACGTGTCGTTGGGCATCGTCGCGATCGACGACAGTGAGGCGAGCCTCCGGACGGCCGAGGACAGCATCTGTCACGCAATCCGTCACGCACAGCGGATGAGCGATCGCATGAGCACGTCACCGACTTGCCGAAGCGCATCCCGATGTCGCTCGATCAGGTCAGCGTCGTTGCCTCAGCGTTCGACGGACTGGCTCGAGCGGTCGGCAAAACGGCCTGATCGGTGCGGCGGATCTGCTCGAGCGGTCAGCAAAGACGCGTCCGCCGGGTCTGAAGACCCGGCCTACATCTATCAACTGGCGCTTGTCCCGCGGGTTTGTAAACCTACATCTCTCAGTTGTCAGCCTGGCTGCCGCGGACCGCGCTCACGCGATCGGATGTCGGCCAGGGTCTTCAGACCAACCCGTAACCCCCAGGCATCTGGTTACGAGCGAAGGACCACGCGATCGGATGTAGGCCGGGTCTTCAGACCCGGCGTTCGCGTGCTGCCTTGATGTCCGATCGCCGTCCGAACTTCTGGCTTCTGGCTTGTAACTCTTAACTTTGTCGCCTCTGCGTCCTCGCGCCGTCCCACCAGTCCACTGTCATCCGCTCCCGGCCCAGCTTCAGCTCCACGTTCGGCTACGACAGCCTCGACCGGCTCACGTCGGTCACCGGCTACGGCGCGACGACGTTCACGTACAACAGCGCCGGCGATCGCCTGACGCAGGGCTCGATCAATTTCAATTACAACGCGCAGCGCCAGCTCAGCCAGTTGACGGGCGGCGCGAGCGGGAGCTTCACCTACG
>CAZNMF010000299.1:0-4101 GCA_964573795.1 uncultured Solibacteraceae bacterium | reverse complement strand
CAATCGCCGACAGATCGAGTTGGCGCGAGTGGCCCCAATCGAGCGTCACGGTCGTACCGAGCGGTGCCAGCCGCCTGAGCGTGTTCGAGTCGAGGTCGCTGATCGTCACGCGCCCCCTCAAGGCGAGTGCCAAATATTCTCCGGCCGGGAGCCCACGGGCTTCGTAGGTCCGGGCACTCGGAATGACGCGGACGTCCGGCGGCCACAACCCGATCCGGGTCCACCGGTCCGCGGCGCTCGGCAGGAGCACGACCGTGACGTCCTCGAGTCCCCGGCCGTCGTCTCGGATCCGTCCCGTCAGTGATGAGGTCGCGGCGGTCAAGATGACCTTCAGACCGGTGGGACTCGCCGTGTCCGTCACGTCAAGCACGCGATTCGTGTAGTCCTGACCATTCCAGATGACGGCCTTCACCATCCAGCCTGCACCGGAGGCTGCTGATGACCGAAGGAAATAGGGGCCCGGCACGACGCCTTGGATAACGAAAGCGCCGTCCGTTCCGACGGGAACGGCCAAGGGGGCGCCGAGCCGAGCCGGCGTCTCCGCCGGGTCCAGTTGCAGCAGACGTACGGGATCGATCGGCAGCGACGACGCGCCCGACGCTGAATCGAGCACGACAGTCCCCGAAAGCGTCTTCGTCGCCTGCATCACGACCGTCTCGTTCGCGACGTTCGCATCGGCAACGGCCACCCGGCTACGCACCCAGTAACGCGGGACACTCGCGTCAGGCAGCAGTGGGGTCTCGAACTGGACGGCCGGTCTTCCGAAGATCTCCTGCCGCATGAGGCCTCCCGTCACACCAACCGATCCGGTGGCTTGATCAAACGGTCGAATCGGAAACGTGAACCGGCCAGCGCCTGGCAGACTTTCGACGACGTACTCACCCGATGGCGCTGCGGGGAACACAAAGCGGCCGTCCGGTTGCGTCGTGACGACGGCCGTCTCCGCGCCGGGGCCGAGCCCCTCGTCGCTCACCCGGACGAGCCGAAGTCGAATACCGCCAATGGCGTCGGCAGGTCCAAGCACAGAGCCAGACACCGTGAACGTGGGCACTGGCTCGAGCACAATGTCGACACCACTTCGTCGCTGGCCCGGCGCCAAATCGACTTTGAGCGCCGCGTCGATATCGGCCACGCCGGGGTAATACGTTGCGGCGTATGCGGAAGAACCTCCAGAGGTGGCTGGCGTCGCGGCCGGTAGCGGCGAGGAAACCGTGAAGGCGGGCGATTGCAATGGAGGGACGTCGTTCGTCCCAAGCTGCGTGGACGCGACGGCCACCACGAAGACGCCCGCTGGGAGATCGGCAATGCGATAGGCCCCGAGATCATCGGTGACCGCCGCATTCGCCGACACGACGGACCGTGTTCCAAAGATCTGAAGCACGGACAGCGCACGGACGACACTCCCGACGAGGGGCTCGCCTTGCTCGTCGATCACACGACCCGAGAGCGATCCGGCCCGGATCATGGAGAGCCGAACGTCGGATCGCCACTCGCCTTCTGCGAGATCGATAAACGCGCCAGCCTCCGCGGTCGCGTCCTCCTGAGACAGGAAACCTTGCTTGGCCGCTGTGAGATGGTAGCGGCGCTTCGGCGGGACCTCCTCGAACACGAACCGTCCCTTGGCGTCGGTGAGAGACGCGGCGATCGTTCCCAGCGCGCCCGCAATCTGCAATCGGACGAGAGCGCCGGCGATAGGAGTGTTCGAAGAGGCGTCCACGACGAGGCCGCTGATGGCCGACGTCATCGGCGGCTGAGCCGCGCCCTGCCCCAATACCGGCCACGACCCGATGAAGAGCGCCAAGACGCCGATGGCCGTGGCCTCTGCCAGCGCCCGGTGCCTCGTTTGTTTGTCGTTCACAGGGGCCTCCGGCAACGATCCCGGTCCGTTAGACACCGTTTCGGAAGAGACGGCGGCAGGCTGCAGCCCGCCGGCCCGAAGGCCGGCAGCGACGAACGACCGTGTTCCGATTCGTGATGTACTGAACGCGTGAACCGGCCGAATGCCCACGCGGCGGCTTCCCCGGCCCGACGCGCGAACGTGATCCCCACGACGCTCGAGGCCGTCGCGCAGCGTATCGCGTCCTGCGATCGCTGCGCGCGTCTCCGCACGTACTGCCAACGCATCGCGCGTGACAAGCGCGCGGCGTATCGCCATGACATCTACTGGGCGAAGCCGGTGCCGGGCTTTGGCGATCCGCAGGCGCGCATCGTGCTCATCGGCCTTGCGCCGGCGGCGCACGGCGCGAACCGCACGGGACGCATCTTCACGGGTGACGGCAACGGCGGGTCCGGCGATTTCCTGATGACGGCGTTGCACGCCGCCGGCCTCGCGAACCAGCCGTTCTCACGAACCATGGACGACGGCTTGGTGCTGCACGACGTGTGGATGGCCGCGTCGGTCCGTTGCGCGCCGCCGGACAACAAGCCGACGCCGCAGGAAATCGCGGCCTGCTATCCGCATCTCATCGCCGAGCTCGATGCGCTGCCGCGCGCGCAGGTGCTCTTGGCATTGGGCCGGCTGGCGTTCGACACGTGCTGGAAGGTGCTCGGCGATCGCGGCCGTCCGAAGCAGACGAAGCCGGTCTTCGAGCACGGCGGCGTGTTCCGCCAGCGCGACGGTCTGTCGATCGTGATGTCGTATCACCCAAGCCGTCAGAACACGCACACCGGCCGGCTCACGCCGGCGATGCTGCGTCAGGTGTGTGGGAAGGCGAAGAGATTAGTGACGTGACGGCTTACGGCTTACGGCTTACGGCTTACGGCTTACGGCTTACGGGGTTCGACTCGGGCTTGGGGCTTGGGGCTTGGGGCTTGGGGCTTGGAATCCCGTAAGCCATAAGCCCTAAGCCGTAAGTCCTTCACGCTTTCTTCTTGGGTCTATACACGTGAGTGGACAGCCCGTAGAAGACTTCCGCGGCCTCCATGAGCGTCTCAGACAGCGTCGGGTGCGGGTGGATGCTGAGCGAGAGGTCGCTCGCCAGTGCGGCCATCTCGACGGCGACGACGCCCTCCGAGATCAACTCGCCCGCGCCGGAGCCGACGATGCCGACGCCGAGCACGCGCTCGGTGGCGGGATCGATGACGAGCTTCGTGAGGCCGTCTGGCCGATCGTTGGCGACCGCGCGTCCGATCGCCGCCCACGGGAACTTGGCGATCTCGACCTTGCGTCCCTGCTTCTGCGCCTCGGTCTCCGTCAGACCGCACCACGCGACTTCGGGATCCGTGAACACGACCGCGGGAATCGCCTGCGGTTCGAACACGGCGTTGTGACCCAAGGCTGTCTCGACGGCGACGCGCGCCTCGTGCGAGGCCTTGTGCGCGAGCATCGGCTCGCCCACGACGTCGCCGATCGCGAGGATGCTCGGCTCGGCCGTGCGCATCGACGCGTCAACCGTGATGAAGCCGCGCTGGCCGATCTGCACCTTCGTCTTGTCGAGCCCGGGAATGGCCGAGTTCGGACGCCGGCCCACGGACACGAGCACGCGATCGAACGTCTGATCGCGCTCGGCCTCCGGCACGCTGTCGCCTTCGATGCGGACCTTCAATCCCGTCTTGCCGTCGGTGACGCTCGCGACCTTCGCGTTCAGCAGAATCTTGTGCAGCGTCGTCTCGAGCCGCTTCGTGAGGACGTTGGCGAGATCGCGATCGGCGCCCGGCAGCAGGCCGCCGGTCATCTCGACGACGGTGACCTTCGATCCCAGCGCGGCGTAGACCGAGCCGAGCTCCAGTCCGATGTAGCCGCCGCCGACGACGAGCAGCGACTTCGGCACGTCGGGCAGATCGAGCGCGGCAGTCGAGTCCATCACGCGCGGACTGTCGATGGACACGTTCGGCACGGCGACCGGCCGCGAGCCCGTCGCGATGATCGCGTGCTCGAACGTCAGCGTCTCCTTGCCGCCCTTGACGAGATCGATCGACAGCGTGTGCGGATCGACGAATGTCGCCAGGCCCTGGATGTAATTGATCTTGCGGAGCTTCGACACCTGGCCGAGGCCGCCGACCATCTTCTGGACGACGTTGTTCTTGAACGTGCGGAGCTTGTCGAGATCGATCTTCGGCTCGCCGAAGGTGACGCCCCACGCCGACGCGTGCTTCGCTTCG
>CAZNMF010000298.1:0-8587 GCA_964573795.1 uncultured Solibacteraceae bacterium | reverse complement strand
GCCTCCATCGGCCCGCCGGACACGAAGATCGCCGGGATGTTCAGCCGCAGCGCGGCCATGAGCATGCCGGGCGTGATCTTGTCGCAGTTGGAGATGCACACCAGCGCGTCGGCGCAGTGCGCGTTGACCATGTACTCGACGGCGTCGGCGATCAGCTCGCGCGACGGCAGGCTGTACAGCATGCCGTCATGCCCCATCGCGATGCCGTCGTCGACGGCAATCGTGTTGAACTCCTTCGCGACGCCGCCGGCCTGCTCGATCTCGCGCGCGACCATCTGGCCGAGATCCTTCAGGTGCACGTGCCCCGGCACGAACTGCGTGAACGAGTTGGCGACGGCGATGATGGGCTTGTCGAAATCGCCGTCGTTCATGCCGGTGGCGCGCCAGAGGCTGCGCGCGCCGGCCATGTTGCGGCCGTGCGTGGTCGTGCGGGAGCGATAAGCGGGCATCGAAACGAACCTCGAGCTTTATTGTAGACGGGCGGGCGCGGCCGGCGCCGGCAGCGCGCTCGCCGCGCACGACCGCGCGTCGGGCAGCATGGGCCGCAGGAACGTCACGTTGAGGCCGCCGCCCCGGCCGCCGCCGCGGCCGAATCCTCCGCCGAAGCCGCGGCCGAAGCCGCGGCCGTAGCGCCCGCCGCCTGTGTAGATGAACGTGCTGGTGTCGTCGAGCGGCAGCGCCGCCACGCTGCACAGGAACTCGTCTTCCTTGCCGTCCTGGTTGAGATACTGCTCGACGTTCGACAGATAGAACGCGGAGACGAGGGCGTCGTGCGCTTTGAGATACGCGCCCACGGCGCGGATCGCGAACGGCCCGCCGAAGTCGCCGACGACCGGCACGATGAGGTTGCGCGACTCCAGGTCTTTGATCGCGAGCCAGCTCTTCTCGGTCGCGAGGAATCCTCTGTTCAGGCCTTGCCCGTCGTCGAGCATCTGCAGCTCGGCGTAGGTCGATCGATTGCCGCCGAAGCCGCCGCCCATCGAGTAGTTCAGGTCGGGACCGCCCGCGTAGAACGCTTCCTTGTAGACGTAGTCGATCCCGTCGAGATCGCCCTCGTGCAGCTTGAAGCCGTGCGTCTTCGTCAGCCAATCGGTGACGGCCCTGAAGTTCGCCGCGTACGCCTCTGGCGTCGGCGCGACCGCTTCGTACGCGGCCATCAGCTCGTCGACGCGCGACGTCGTCGTCAGCCCCTCCGGCCGCACGCGCGACCACAGGCGCGACAGGAAATCCGCGCGGTCCTTCGACATCTCGAACAGCGCCTTGTAGAGCAGGTGCTCGTGCAGATTGCCGCGGCGGATGTCGAAGATGAACGCCATCTGCGGCTCGAGCGCGATGATGTACGGAAAGTTCTGCTCGGGGCCGACGCCAAGGTAGACGCGATGCGGCCGCGCGGTCTTGATCAGGTCCGGAATGACGACCTGGTAGCCGCGCTCGTTCGACAGGAAGTTGTCGGAGCGGAACGATCCGCCCGGCTCGGACATGCGCTCCGTGAGGTCCCAGAACTCCGCGTCCGTGAGCCGCGCGGGCAGATCCGCGCGGGCCGCCGGCAGCGCGGATCCTCGCAGGCAGACGAGCCCGGCACAGACGACGAGAACCAGAGCGGCCAGACGTCGGGCGTGCGACATGCGTCCTCCGGACGGACTCATTGTATCTGCCTGCGATTTGGCGCGTGAGTCATCGCCGTTCGAAGTTCAAAGTTCGAAGTTCGAAGTTTCCACTACCAGCGCCCGCCCGTGGCGCGCGTCAGGAACGCGACGAGCGGCGCGACCTCGCGGCAGACCTCGACGTAGCGATCGAGGAATCCCGGGCTGCAGATCTCGCGCTCGGCGAACGTCCGAAGCGCATAGTGATCCTTGCGCTTCAGGTCGTCGACGAACCGGTGCGCCGGGTCGAAGCCCGCCGGCGCGCGCCGCAGCGTGTCGCCCTCGATGGCCAGACCGGCCTTCTTCACGGCGGCCCACGCGCGCCCGTTCTCGACGATTGCCAGCCGGATGCGCGTCAGCGTCGGCGCGTCCGGATGATAGATGCCGCCCCCGCCGAGGCAATCGCCGGGCTCGAGATGGAAGTAGAAACCGGCGACCGAAGGCGCGGACTTGTGTGTCTCGTGCCGAAAGTGCGCGGCGACGTGCGTCTTGTACGGCGATTTGTCCGGCGAGAAGCGGGTGTCGCGATAGATCCGGTACATCGATCCACCGGTGCGCTTCGGATCGACGACGAACGCCGGGCTGATCGCGGCGAGCCGCGGACCGAGATCGGCGATGAACCGCAGCATCGGCGCCTCGACGTGCTCGACGTAGCGATCGCGATGCGCCTCGAACCACTCGCGCGTGTTGTGCCGTTTCAGTTGTTTGAGGAAGGTGAAGAGCGCGGGACCGAAGTACGCGGACATGGAAGGAAGATACTGCGGGCTGCGGGCTACGGGCTACGGGCGCTCTTCGGAGGGCCGGACCTTCAGGTCCGGCCGGACGGGCGGCCGCCCCTACGATGGATTGCGGCCTTTCGAAGTTCAAAGTTCGAAGTTCGAAGTTTTTTCACCTCGGCCCGACGATCTTCCAGATCGGATTGACGGCCGCAGGCGACAGATATGCGCTGGACGACAGGCTGGCGCCGTTGAGGAACCAGGCGTAGAGCTCGCTCGTGTTGACCTGCTGCCAGATGAGATCCGGATGCTGGTCGCCGTTGTAGTCGCCGACGGTGCGGATCCGCCAGACGGGATTGACGGCGCCTGTGCCGAGCGGACCGACCGACGTGCGGACGACGCCGTTCATGTACCAGACGCTCAACGCGCCGGTGGCGTCGTCCTGCCACACGAGCTCCGGGTGGCCGTCGCCGTCGATGTCCACAGCGCCGGCCACGCGCGCCGTCGTCGCGCCGAGCGTGATGATCGACTGGTCCGGCGCGTGCACGTAGTCGCCGAGGAAGGCGCCGTTCGGCCCGCCGTAGCCCATGTTGTTGTTCGACGGCGCCATGAACCACACGTACACCTGGCCCGTCGTGAAGTTCTCCCACACGATGTCGGCGTTGGCGTCGTCGTTCAGATCGGCGGTCGCCACGACGTGCCATGGCGTGTTCGGCGCGATGGGAAGCGATTGCTCGCCGTTCTTGGCCAGGCCGTTCATCCTGTAGAGCGTCACCGCTCCGGTCTGCTGGTGCTGCAGGAGCACGTCGGCCTGGCCATCGCCGGTGAAGTCGCTCGTGCCGACGATCTGCAGGTTCGCGTCGATTTGGGCCGGCGACATCGGCGCGCTGCCCGCGTACGTCGTCCCGCTCATGTACCAGACGTACAACTGGCCGGACGTGCTCTCGAACACGAGATCCGCGTGGCCGTCGGCGTTGAAATCGCGCCCGAGCAGCGGCGAGACCGGCGCGTCCATCGCCCATCCCATGTCGGTGAACATGCCGAGCATGATCGGGCCGGGATTGTGGATGGCCTCCGCGCCGGACAGCGCAGGCGTCATCAGCGAGTTCTGGTTGCCGGCCGGAAACGCGGCCTCGTCGAGGTGGGAATAGCTCGAGCCAGGCTCCCACGTCGCGGGCGTGTACAGCCGCGCCGTCACGCCGCCGTTGCCGGCCACGCCGTGCGGGCCGCTCCAATAGACGCCCGGTCCGTGCGGGTTGCCGGCGTTGTACGCGTGCGTCAGCTGCGCCGCCAGCGCCGTCGACGGACTCGCGAAGCCCAGCAGCGGCGCGCCGGTCTCGGTGACGACGAAGCGATCGAAGATGATCGGATAGCCGCTGAAGCCGATCGACCCGTTGCCGCCGCTCACGGTCGCCGATCCGAGAAAGCCGAGCCCGTGTCCGAGCTCGTGCAGCACGACAGACTCGAAGTCGTACTGTCCCGCGCCCGGCAGGCCGTCCGTGCCGAAGTACCAGCTCGAGAACGCGCTGTTGAAGCGCGCGACGATGTCGGGATTGTTGCTGTAGAGGTCGCTGCCGTGCAGCTGATCGGCGAGCGCGTCGGCGTAGTACGTGCTCGCCTGCGGTGCGCCGCTGAAATCGCGCCAGATGTACTTCGCGCCGGCGCTCCCCAGCACGTTGGATCCGAGCGTCGTGAACTCGGCGCTCACGTTGATGGGCACGGGGCTCGAGAGGGTCTGGCTCCAGATGTCGACGGCCGCCTGGAACGCGGCCTCCGCCGCCGGGAAGCTGTCGAAGCCGACGTACGTCACGTTGATCGTCGCGCCCGTGACGGCGCGCGCGCGCAGACCGGGCGATGGCGGCGGTGTCGGCGGCGGCACGTACGTGAACGCGTTGCCGGGCACGGCCACGAGCGTGCAGAGATCGACGAGGCGTGAACGCGTATCGGCGAGCGTGCGGGGCGATGACGAGACGAGCGCGATCGCGACGGCGAGCGCGGCAATCACGAGACGACGCGTGGACTTGCGCGGGAGGGTCGACGGCACAGTCGCTCCAGAACATAGCAAGGCATGTGCCAGGACACGACGGGAAAACGCGTGCAGGTTCGAGGGCCACGCCACGGCGCGAGGTGGTACGCGGGATAGAATCGAACCCCTCATGACATCGCCGTCATCCCTGGTTCGGCCGCTCGTACGCGCGATGCATGCCTACGTGCCGGGCGAACAGCCGAAGATTCCCGGCCTGATCAAGCTCAACACGAACGAGAACCCGTATCCGCCGTCACCGAAGGTGCTCGCGGCGATCCGCCGCGCCGTCGACGGCCGGCTGCGTCTCTATCCGAACCCTACGGCACAGCCGCTGCGTGAAGCGCTCGCGCGCCTGCACCGCTGCACGCCCGCGCACGTCTTCGTCGGCAACGGCTCGGACGAGTGTCTCGCGCTCGCCGTGCGCGCGTTCGTCGAGCCGCGATCGCCGGCCCGGCGCGCGCACCGGCGCGGACGGGATCTCGTCCAGTGCTTCACGCCGAGCTACTCGTTGTATCCCGTGCTCGCGGCGGCGCATGGCGCGGCGACGAACGACGTGCCGCTGCTGCCGAGCTTCGACCTGCCGCCGATCGCGTCGCTCGCGCGCGAGCGGCGATGGCGGTTCGACGCCGCGCTGACGTTCATCACGACGCCGAACGCGCCGAGCGGACGCGCGTACGACACGGCCGCTCTTGCCGCGCTCTGCCAGGCCCAGCGCGGCGTCGTCGTGCTCGACGAAGCGTACGTCGACTTCGCGGACCACGATGCGATGACGCTCGCGCTGACGTACCCGCACGTCCTCGTCGCGCGGACGTTCTCGAAGGCCTATTCGCTGTGCTTCCAGCGCGTCGGCTATCTCGTCGGGCACCCGGCGCTCATCGCGGCGCTCGACACGATTCGCGACAGCTACAACGTCAACGGGCTCGGACAACTCGCCGCGCTCGCCACGCTCGCCCATCTGCCGTACTACCGCCGGAACTTCGCGCGCATCGTTGCCACGCGCGAGCGGCTGACGCGCGCGCTCGAGGCGCTGGGGTTCCAGGTGCTGCCCAGCCAGACGAACTTCATCCTGACGAAGCCGCCGCGGTTCACGGCAAAGGTCTGGCTGCAGCGACTGCGCGCGCGCAAGATTCTCGTGCGCTGGTTCAGCGCGCCCGACGTCAGCGACTACCTGCGCATCACGATCGGCACCAACGCGGAGGCCGACGCGCTCATTCGAGCGGCGGCGTCGATCCTGCGCGCCAGACGATGACGCGGCCGCGCGCCGTGTCGGCGGCGTGCGCACGCGCATAGCGCTGGGCGTCGGCGAGCGCCGCGCGCTGCTCGGCGCCAAGCCACGAGGCGGGCCGCACGTCCAGCACGACGACTCGGTCGTCCGCGAGCGCGCGGTCGAGCACTGACGGAAGATCGCGCGGCCAGGCCCAGCCCGGACAGATCGGTTCCCACGACGGCGCGCGCTCGGCCCATGCGCGGTCGTGCGCAAGGAGCGCCTCCACGAGCGACACCGCCGGACACGGCTGGCCGCTCACGATGACGGCGCCGTCGGGAACGTCAGCCATCATCGAAGGCCACGTCCGCAACGTCCGTTCGAGCGGCGCGCTTCTCGCGCGCACGATCGGCGCGGCGACGAGCACGGGCAGCGCGATGGCGAGGGTCGCCGCGATCAGACGCGCGCGCGATCGGCCGATCCAGCGATCGATCGCGATCGCACCGGGCAGCGCAATGGCACCCGGCAGCGCCTGCACGAGAAATCGCGGGCTGTAGCCGACGCCGCGCAACGTCGCCATCCACACGAGTTGCACGACAGACGCGAGGACGATCGCGGCAAGCGGCCCACGCGCGCCGCGGACGTTCGGCGGCCGCGACGCCAGATGCCGCACGGCCGCGAAGACGAGCGCGGGGCCGAACGACAGGAGCCACACGACGTAGATCGCCAGATCGCGCCAGCCGTACGTCTTGAGCCCGCGGTCCGCGCGCATGCCCTCGAGCCAATGCCGAATCGTGTCGAGATAGCCCGGCTGCGTGGCGAGGACGAAGACGAGCGGCGCGAGCGCGCACACGACGGCGCCGGCGGCCATTGTCGTGGCCAGCCTCACCCGAACCAACGACGGCGCCTGCCACACGACGAGCGCCAGCGCGAGCCCATAGACGATGGCCTGTTCGCGGATGCCGATCGCCAGGCCGAACGCGGCGCCGGACGCCAACGCGAGTCGTATCGCGGCGGCCGGCGGCTGTTCAGGCGCGGAGGCGCGGACGCCGCAGACGAGCGCCGCCAGCACGCACGCGACCGCAGGGCCGTCGGTCAGCACTTGCCCGCTCGCGTGCGCGAGCGCCGGCGAGCACGCCACGGCCAGACCCGCGATCCACGCCGCACGCGCGCGCGAGCCGCAGGCGCACGCGAGCCGGTACGTCAGCGGCGCCGACGCGGCCGACACGGCGATCACGCACGCGCGCAGCAGCGCCTCGACGTGCCACGGCGAGCCGCCGGCGACGAGCCACGCGCGAGCGATCGCATGGGCTGCGAGCACGAACACCGGCCGGCCCAGACCCAGCCCGCCGACCTGGCCCGTGATCGCCTGTGTGAGATAGCCGAACGCGTCCCAGTACGTCGTCGTCGCGGGCGCGATGAGCAGCGACGCCGCGACAGCCATGGCGTAGAGATACAGCGCCGGACGGGAACGCATGAAGGCTCGAGGCTTGGGCCGTGGGGCCTGCGGCGTGAACTTCGACTATCCTACAGGCCGCTGAGATGTCGTTCGCACACTTGACGCTCGCCACGCGGGACGTGCCACGGACCGCGGCCTTCTTCGAGGAGTCGTTCGGCTGGCGACGGGACGAGGTGCCCGGCAACACGCCGGTGCAGGCGCTCTGGCTCGACATCGGCCGCGGCCAGCAGATCCACGTGCTCTACACGGAGGGATTCGAGATCTCGCCATTCGAGCACGAGTTCGGCCGGCACGTCGCCGTGTTCTATCCGCTGGCGGACTTCCCCGCGCTCAAGCAGCGCCTGATCGCGCGCGGCGCCAAGATCGTCGCCGCGCTGCGATCGACACCGTTCGAGCGCTTCTTCTTCTACGAGCCAATCAACGGCTATCTGTTCGAGGTGATCGACGACGCGCGGGACAAGGGAAGAACAACGACAAGTTAGAAGTTCGAAGCCAGAAGCCAAAACAGCGGAAGACGGAGATTGCCGTCCCCTGGCTTTTGGCTTCTAACTTTCAACTTTTCTCTGTCTTGTCTTCCGTCTAGAATCCCCGCGCCGTCCACTTCGACCAGTAGAACGTCAGCGGCACCTTACCGGTGTTGGTGATGCCGTGGAGCACGTTTCCGGCGCAGTACATGATCGCGCCGGGGCCAGCCTGCGTGATCTTGCCGTCGCACTCGATCTCGCCCGTGCCTTCGGAGATGATGAGGAATTCTTCTTCGGGATGGCGATGGGGCGGATGCGGGCTCGCGCCCGGGTCGAGCACGGCCATGCCGGTACACATGCCGGTCAGCTGATCGGTCGGGCCGTTGTAGTGCACGAAGACCCGGCAGCCCGGCGTCAGCTCGGGCGCGACGTCGTCGATGCCCAGCACGCCGTCGGGCAGCTTTGGGGTGGCGTGCTCGACATCGATAGCGGCGTCCTTGCGTTCGGTCATATCGCTTCTGCTCTGCTTCTGCTCTTGCGTCTTCGTCGCGGAATGCGGCGGTGAGGCGCCTCACGGCGTGAGGCGCCCCGACGCCGGCTCACCCTGCGTAAAAAGGGCTAGATCAAGCCGTTCAAGCCACGCAGCGCGCGCGCGCGCACTTTGCGGCTGGCGGGCTTGGCCTTGATCGTGATCTCCTCGCCGGTGAACGGATTGCGGCCCTTGCGCGCCTTGGTCGCCGGCTTGTCGACGGTCCGCAGCTTGACGAGCCCGTTGAAATTGAATTCGCCGACGCCCTTCTTGCCGAGATCGGCAGCGATGATCGCGGTCAGCGTGTCGAACACTTCCTTCACCTTGCTCGACTTGAGCTCGGTCGCACCCGCAATCTGCTTCACGAGATCGCCACGCGAACGGCGCTTGGTGGCCGGCGTAGCTTTGAACGGCTTCTTCTTCGCGGTCTTTGCCATATGGTTAGGTCCCTGCTATCGAGCTGATGCGCAGACGGCAGAGTGCCGGCCGGACCAGCGCGCGCTAGTCTACATCGGACCGACGGCAAGATCGCACGAAGAAATGCAG
>CAZNMF010000297.1:0-9697 GCA_964573795.1 uncultured Solibacteraceae bacterium | reverse complement strand
CGCGGAGATGACGGCCGAGCTCGGCGAGATCAGCCGCGTCGTCCGCACGGCCGTCGAGCAGATGGACGCCGCGGTCACCGAGCGGAACCCCGAGAAGGCGTGGCTCTACCGCGATCAGGAGCTGCAGGCGCGCGAGAACCTCCAGCTCGTGCGCGAGCGGCTCGACGTGAAGTCGAGCACGTCGCGCGTGGCGATCACCAAGCACGACATCGACGAGGTCGTCTCGAAGTGGACGGGCGTGCCGCTCACGTCGGTCAACGAGGACGAGAGCGGCAAGCTGCTGCGCATGGAAGAAGAGCTGCACCGGCGCGTCGTCAGCCAGGAGAAGGCGATCTCCGCGCTGTCGCGCGCGATCCGCCGGTCGCGCGCGGGCCTCAAGAACCCGCAGCGGCCCGTCGGCAGCTTCATCTTCCTGGGCCCGACCGGCGTCGGCAAGACGGAGCTGGCGCGCGCGCTCGCCAGCTTCCTGTTCGGCAGCGATCACGCGCTGATCCGCTTCGACATGTCCGAGTACATGGAGAAGCACTCCGTGTCGAAGCTGATCGGATCGCCGCCCGGCTACGTCGGCCACGAAGAGGGCGGCCAGCTCACCGAGAAGATCAAGCGCAACCCGTACTCCGTCGTCCTGCTCGACGAGATCGAGAAGGCGCACCCGGATCTGTTCAACATCCTGCTGCAGGTGTTCGAGGACGGGCACCTGACCGACGGCCTGGGCAATCGCGTCAACTTCAAGAACGCGATCATCATCATGACGTCGAACATCGGCGCCCGCTTCATCCAGAAGAAGGCGTCGCTCGGCTTCCAGTCTCCCGACACGCGCGAAGTGCAGAAGTCGGTGACGGACATGGTGCTCGGCGAGGTCAAGCGGACGTTCAACCCGGAGTTCATCAACCGCATCGACGAGATCATCGTCTTCGAGCCGTTGTCCGACGACGACCTGCGGCGCATCACGCGGCTGCTGATCGAGAACCTGAACGCGCACCTGGCCGATCGCCAGCTGCAGATCGAGGTGCTGCCCGAGGTCGTGGACTGGATCATCGACGCCACCTGCCGCGACCGGTCCTACGGCGCCCGGCCGCTGCGCCGCGCCATCCAGCGCTACATCGAGGACCCGCTCTCCGAGGAGCTGATCCGCGGCGAGCTGCGCACCGGGACCGTCGAGATCTACATCGATCATGGAACGCTGGCCTGGCGCGCCGCCGGCCAGGGAGAGGCCGGCCGCCGGTTGGCGGTCACCGTCTAAGCCCTCGGAGTGCCGTGCCGGTCCCCCCGACGCCGCACCCGGAACATCGAGGCCGATTGCTCACTCACTCTGTCGTGAAGGTGGCTCGTGGTCTGGCGCTCGCCGCGCTCGCGGTCGCGGCGGCCGCCGCGCCCGCGTACGCGCAGATCGCGCCGTGCAGCGAGCACGAGACGTCCACCAACCTGCCGCCCGCCAACTCGGGTCCGCTGTACCGCTGCGCGGAGATCGCGCCGCACGGCCCCGGCGATCGCGCCACCGTCGTGGAGACGATGATTGACATCGCGACCTACGCCGGCCGGCTCACGGCCGCGTGGTCGATGCCGAGCCAGAACCGCTGGATGCCGTACGACGAGACGGTCATCGAGGGCGACTTCTGGCGCCTGTGGCAGACGGAGTTCCTCGACGATCTGTGGGTCGAGGTGCGCGACGAGCCGTACAGCAACGGCGTGCCGGGCAAGCACGTCATCTTCCACCTGGAGGAGCGCCCGCGCCTGAAGATCGTCGACTACGTGGCGCTGGACGAGAACGAGAAGCTCAAGGTCGAGATCTCCAAGATCGAGAGCACGCTGCGCGAGAAGGAGATCTCGCTGCGCGTCGACTCGATGATCGACGAGTCGGACGTCCGCAAGGTCGTCGGCGTCATCCGCGATCTGTACGCCGACCAGGGGTACAACGACGCCGTGATCGTGACGCAGCGGGCGGCGATGCCGGGCGGGCCGAAGCTGCTGCACCTGACGTTCCGGATCGATCCCGGGCCCAAGGTCGAGATCGCCGACGTCGTCTTCGAGGGCAACCAGGCGTTCACCGACGGCAAGCTGCGCCGGCAGATGAAGGACAACAAGCCGAAGGGCTTCCTCGGCTTCCTCGGCGACGCGACGTATCACGAGGCCAAGTTCGCCGAGGACTCCGAGCGCGTGATGGAGTTCTACCGCGAGCACGGCTACGCGTCGGCGCAGGTCGGCATGGCGCAGTCGGAGGTGATCCGCACGTCGGAGGACGGCAAGAAGCGCTGGATCCGCCTGCGCGTGCCGGTCGACGAAGGCCAGAAGTACACGGTCGGGAAGTTCGAGATCACGGGCGAGTCGAAGCTGAACCTCGACGCGCTGCGGTCGGTCTTCAAGATCCAGGAAGGCGACGTCTACAGCAGCAAGAAGATCCGCAAGGGCCTCGAGAAGATGGAGGAGGCGTTCGGCGCGTACGGCTTCTGGCAGTACAAGCCGGATCCGGAGCTCACGCCGCGCGGCATCGATCCGACGACGGGCCAGCCGACGGGCCCGAACCCGCCGCCGCCGATCATGGACGTCAACATCCACGTCGACGAAGGCAAGCAGTTCTTCGTCAACCGGATCACGTTCACGGGCAATACCAACACGCACGACGCCGTCATCCGCCGCGAGATGCGCATCGCCGAAGGCGGCGTCTTCAACGACGCGGCGCTCAAGGAGAGCGTCCGCCGGCTGAACCAGCTCGGCTACTTCAAGCCCTTCGAGAACAAAGAAGGGGAGATGGACATCACGCAGACGCCGGGCACGGACGACAAGGTCGACATCAAGCTCAAGTTCGAGGAGCAGAACCGCAACCAGTTGTCGTTCGGCGCCGGCATCTCGCAGTACGACGGCTTCTTCGGGCAGCTCGCGTTCCAGACCGCGAACTTCCTCGGCCGCGGCGAGACGATGGGCGTCTCGCTCCAGCGCGGATCGCAGGCGAGCCAGTACCAGCTCTCGTTCAGCGAGCCGTACCTGTTCGATCGCCCGTTGACGCTCGGCACCGACGTCTTCAGCCGCGAGTACATCTTCCCGCTCCAGTACACGCAGCAGTCGCGCGGCGCGAACGTCGTCTTCGGCTTCCCGCTCGCCGACTTCACGCGCGGGTTCATGCAGTACAGCTACGAGCAGATTCGCGTCTACGACATCAACCCGTCGTACACGACGCCCGAAGTGCTGAGCGCGAGCCCGTACCTCGCGGACTCGCTGCTGCTCGCCCAGGGCGGCCGGCGCATCGTCAGCAAGATCTCGCCGAGCATCGTGTTCAACACGGTCAACCAGCCGATCTTCCCGACGGCGGGCACGCGTTACACGGCGGCGTTCGACGTGGCGGGCCTCGGCGGCAACACGCAGTACACGCAGACGCGCCTCGAGGGCATCTGGTACAAGACGCTGTCGGCGCGGACGTCCTTCGGCCTGCACGCCGAGACGACGTACATCCGGCCCTACGGCTCGACGACGACGCTGCCGATCTTCGAGAAGCTGTTCACGGGCGGCGAGTACTCGATCCGCGGATTCGACCTGCGGACGGTCGGCCCGCGCGATCCGGTCTCAGGCGTGTTGATCGGCGGCAACAAGGAGCTGACGCTCAACGCCGAGTACTACATCAACCTCTTCCCGCAGGTGCGGCTCGTCGCGTTCTACGACGCCGGGCAGGTGCAGGACATCGGCACGCCGCTGCGCTGGAAGGACCCGATCACGGCCACGATCGTGCCGCCGCTGCCGTTCCTGTTCGACACGCTCGGCGTGCAGAACCTGCTCACCGCGCCGGGCGCCATCCACACCGAAGTGATCGGCCACACGAGCGCCTTCAAGACCTCGACGGGCCTCGAAGTCCGCTTCATGATGCCGGTGCTGAACGTGCCCTTCCGCCTGATCGGCGCCTACAACCCGCAACGCTACGGCGTCCTCGACAACAACCTGCTGCAGACCAAGGCGTTCACGTTCCGGTTTGCGGTGGGAACGACGTTCTAGAAGAGCAGGCGTATCTCACCATCGCGCTATCTCACTATCGCACTATCGCACTATCGCACTATCGCACTACCTGACCATCTCGCTATCGCGATAGCTGCCCGGCGGGCTGCAAGCCCGTCGCCTACGATGATGCCAAAGGCAGATAGCGAGATAGCCCGATGATTCAGATAGCGCGATAGCGCGATAGTGCGTTAGCGCGATAGTGAGATACACGCGTCAGTTCAGTAGTGCGTGACTTCGATCGTGAAGTTGGCCGGGATGGGCATCTTGCCGACGTCGTAGACGCGCGCGCAGAGGGTGCCTTGGCCGGTGACGGCGCCGTAGACGGCCGAGCCCGGACCGGACACGTCGTTGGCCAGGACGATTGAGCACGTGGTGCCGGTGAAGGTGCCGAGCGCGAGCCCGACGGCCGGCGTGTTCACGGAGTCCACCGTCCATGACGCGCCGCTCGTGGCGCCCAGGACCGGCTGGCCCGGCGTGAAGCCGGATCCCGTCAAGTCACGCAGGGAGAGAACGCGCGTCTCGGGCGTCCACGCGACGACCGTGGCGCTCGTCGTGGCGGTGTCGAACGAGGCGCCTTGATAGGCGCTCTCGCCGGCGGTGAACGCGCCGGTGCCGCCCGCCGCGACCGTGACCGTCACGTTCGGGATGAGCGTCGTCAGGGTGGCCGTGGTCGAGCCCGCCGAGGCGACGACGAAGGAGAACGTCTGCGCGTCGTTCTTGTTGAGGACGCCGCTGAAGGACTCGGTCGTCTGTGTGGGCGTCGGCGTGACGGGCGTCGTCGTCTCGTCATCGCTGCACGCCGCGCTGACGGCCGCGGCGGCCAGGACCATCACGAACACCCCACGTAACATCGATCGGCGCATGCCTGCTCCTTGAAAACGCTGCCCGTTAGTGTACTCGGCCTCGTCTGAAAAATCCGCGCGGGCGGCGCGGGCCGGCGGGACCTCGGCGTCAGACTGGCCGCCAGGGGGCGGCGTCTGATCCTGCACACATCTAGGACGCCGGCGGCCTGACGCCGGCCGCGATGTCTGGTAGGATGCAGTGTTTGCGGCCGGCGGACTGGCACGGCCGGCCGAGCTACGTTATCGTTCCCAGTCGAAGGTGCAGCCAAAGATGACCCGAGTGATGATTGCCACCGTTCTCAGTCTCGTGCTTGCCGTGGGCGCGGCCGCAGCGCAGACGCCGGCGGCGCCGCCCCCCCCGACCACGCCCGCGCCGACGATTCAGGCGCCCGCACCGGCCGCCGCACCGTTCCCGGCCGACTCGAAGATCGCGTTCATCGACATCCAGGCGATCGTCAACCAGTCCAAGCTCGGCAAGTCCGGGCAGGACAAGCTCAAGGAGCTCAACGACAAGAAGAGCGCCGAGCTTGCCGCGCAGAACAAGCAGGTGCAGACGCTGCAGCAGGAGATCGCGGCCGGATCGGCCGTGCTCTCGGCCACCGTGCTCGCCCAGAAGAACGCGGACCTCGACCGGCTCACGCGCGAGACGCAGTTCAAGCAGGAACAGGCCCAGGCCGACATCAACGCGCTCAATCAGCAGTTGCTGGACGAGTTCCAGGCCAAGGTCCTGCCCATCGTCGAGCAGCTTCGCGCGGAGAAGAACCTGTGGGTGGTCTTCAGCACGGCCGACTCGGGCGTGGCCGCGATGCACGCGGGGCTGGATCTTTCGGCGGAAGTCGTCAAGCGCCTCGATGCCGCAAAGTAGGACCGGCCGCCCGGCCGAACCTCTGACTCCGGGCGTCGCGTCTCCGGCTGCCGCCGGGGCACGGCGCCCGGGGTCTTTTTTTCGTCCATGATGACGATCCCGCCAGTCCTCGAGCGGCTTGCCTATCGCTATCCGTCCGTCCTCGTCGACGCGGTCACGCGGCACGAGCCCGGACGCCGCATGACGGCGGTCAAGAACGTCACCGTCAACGAAGAGTTCTTCCAGGGGCACTTTCCCGGCACGCCGCTGATGCCCGGCGTGCTGATGATCGAGGCGCTCACGCAGGTCGCCACGCTGCTGCTCGCCGGCTGTGACACGACGGGCCGGACGGCGCGTCTGCGCGGCGTCGACAACGCCAAGTTCCGCCGGCAGGTCGTGCCGGGCGATCGCCTCGAGCTGGACGTCACGATGGGACCGCGGCGCGGGCCGATCGTGCGCGCCGACGCGGTGGCCTCCGTCGCCGGCCACGTGGTCGCTGAAGCCGAGCTCGTCGTCGTCTTCGAGCGTCGTCAGCCGGCCGCGCTCGCCGACGGTGCGATCGACGTCCATCCGACGGCCATCGTGGATCCCGGCGCGGTGCTCGGCGCCGGGACGGTCATCGGCCCGTATACGTCGATTGGGCCGCACGTCGTGCTCGGACGGCACTGCCGCGTGGGCGCGTCGGCGGTGATCGACGGCTGCACGACGATCGGCGACCACACCGAGATCTATCCGTTCGCGTCGATCGGCCTCGCGCCGCAGGATCTCAAGTTCAAGGGCGAGCCGACGCAGCTGCGCATCGGCGCGCACAACGTCTTCCGCGAGTTCGTGACGATCCACCGCGGCACGGCGGGCGGCGGCGGCGTCACGGCGATCGGCGATCACAATCTGTTCATGGCCTACGCGCACGTTGCGCACGACTGCCACATCGGCAACTGGACGATCTTCGGCAACGGCGCGACGATGGGCGGCCACGTGACCGTCGAGGACTACGCGACGATCAGCGCGTACTCCGGCGTGCACCAGTTCTGCCGGGTCGGCCAGCACGCGTTCATCGGCGGCTACACGGTCGTCACGCGCGACGCGCTGCCGTACGCGAAGACGGTCGGCAACCGCGCGCGCATCTACGGCGTGAACACGATCGGGCTGGCGCGGCGGGGCTTCAGCCAGGAGCTGATCGGCAAGCTGCGCCGCGCCTACCGGCACCTCGTCCAGCACAACACGAGCCGCGCGCTCGAGCTGATCGAGCGCGATCCGTCGCTGGTGGCGCCGGAGGTCAGTTATCTCGTCAACTTCATCCGATCCGCGCGGCGCGGCGTGATCCTGCGGCGGCCTTCCAAGCGCGTCGACGACGCGCTCGACGTGGAATAGCTCCGTGCCGATCGGCCTGATCGCGGGCAACGGCCGCTTTCCGTTCCTCGTGCTGCGGGCGGCGCGCCGTCTCGGTCACGAGGTCACGGTCGTCGCCATCAAAGGCGAGGCCTTTCCGGAGCTCGAGCCGCTCGCGCGCGAGCTGGGCGGCACCACGTTCACCTGGATCGCGCTCGGCCAGCTCGGCACGTGCATCCGCACGCTGACGGCCGCCGGCGTCACGCGCGCCGTGATGGCGGGGCAGGTCAAGCACGTCAAGCTGTTCACCGACGTGATGCCGGACCTGACGCTGCTGTCCGTGATGACCAGGCTGCGCAGCAAGAACACGGACGCCCTGATCTCCGCCGTGGCCGGCGCGCTCGAGAAGCACGGCATCACGCTGATGGACTCGACCGCGCTCATCGGCGACCTGCTCGCCAGACCCGGCGTGCTCAGCCGCGCGCAGCCGTCGGAAGCGATGCTGGCAGACTTCGCGTTCGGGTACACCATCGCCGACGCGATCGCGGGGCTCGACATCGGGCAGACGATCGTCGTCAAGGACCGCGCGGTCGTCGCCGTGGAGGCGATGGAAGGCACGGATGCCGCGATTGCGCGGGCCGGCGCGCTCGCCGGCGCGGGCGCGCGCGTCGTGAAGGTGGCGAAGCCGTCGCAGGACATGCGCTTCGACGTGCCCGTCGTCGGCGTGCCGACGATTGACGCGATGCGCGCCGCGGGCATGGATGCGATCTCCATCGACGCCGGACGCACGCTGGTCATCGACGGCGACGCGTTCACGCGGGCGGCCGATGCGGCCGGCATTGTGATCGTGGGAAGGCCGCAGGCATGAGCGCGCGCGAGCGGCTGCGTGTCGGCGTCGTCGGCGTCGGTCATCTCGGCCGGCATCACGCGAGAATTCTGTCGTCGCTGCCCGAGGCGGAGCTCGTCGCGGCCGTCGATCTCGAGATGGCGCGCGCGCAGGCGGCCGTCGCGGGCACCACCGCCGAGGCGCTGACCGACTATCGCGCGCTGTTCGATCGCGTCGACGCCGTGACGATCGCGGTGCCGACCATCGATCACCTGCGTGTGGCGGCGGCGTTTCTCGATCGCGGCATCCACGTGCTCGTCGAAAAGCCGATGACGGCGTCGCTGGCGGAATCGGATGAGATGTTGCGGCTGGCGGAGCGATCCGGCGCCGTCCTGGCCGTCGGCCATACGGAGCGTTTCAACCCGGCCGTCGAGGCCGCGCTCGCCGCACTGAAGCAGCCGCGCTTCATCGAGATCCATCGTCTCAGCGGATTTCCGGAGCGCAGCCTGGACATCGACGTCGTCTTCGACGTGATGATCCATGATCTCGATCTGATCCTGGCGATCGACCCGACCGACGTCGTCGCCGTCGAGGCGGTCGGCGTGCCCGTGCTGACGCCGCGCATCGACATCGCCAACGCGCGCGTGAAGTTCGCGTCCGGCTGCATCGCGAACCTGACGGCCAGCCGCATCAGCCGCGACAAGGTCCGGAAGTTCCGCTGTTTCCAGCCGGACATGTACGTGTCGATCGATTCCGGCGCGCAGGAGCTGGAAGTGTGGCGGCTGCGGCACCAGCCGGAGGGCCGGCCGGCGATCGAAGGCGGCGCGGTTCCGGTGCCGCATGGCGAGCCGCTGGCCAAGGAAATTGCCGATTTCGTCGAGGCCATCCGCGACGGCCGCGCGCCGCGTGTGACCGGCGAAGCCGGCCGCCGCGCGCTGGCGCTTGCCACGCGCGTCGCCGGCGCGATTGCGGGAGGATAGTCAACGCATGTTCGTCGACGTCAACGCGTTCATCGCTGAGCTGGAGCGCCGCAAGGACCTGGCGCGCGTCGCGGCGCCCGTCCGTCCGCATCTCGAGATCGCGGCCGTGATCGATCGCGCGTGCAAATCGCCGGGCGGCGGCCCCGCGCTGCTGTTCGAGCAGCCGACCGGCGGCTCGATGCCGGTCGCCGCGAATCTCTACGGATCGCTCTCGCGCATCTGCCTCGCGCTCGGTGTCGAGACGCTCGATGATCTCGCGCACGAGATCGAGGAGCTGACGACGCCGCCGATGCCGAAGGGCTTCATGGACGCGCTGAAGCTCATGCCGCTCGTCAACCGCCTCACGGACCTGATGCCCAGGACCGTGAAGGACGGGCCGTGCCAGGAAGTCGTGAAGATGGACGGCGGGCTCGACGAGATTCCGGTGCTGACGACGTGGCCGGAGGACGGCGGGCCGTTCATCACGCTGCCGCTCGTGATCACCAAGGACCCCGAGACCGGCATGCGCAACATCGGCACCTATCGCATGCAGGTGTTCGATCGCCGCACGACCGGCATGCACTGGCAGCGGCACAAGGGCGGCGCGCAGCACCATCGCGTCGCGGAACGCCTCGGACAGCGCCTCGAAGTCGCCGTCGCGCTCGGCGCCGATCCCGTGCTGCAGTACACGGCGACGGCGCCGATGCCGGAAGGCCTCGACGAGCTGATGCTCGCCGGCGTGTTGTCGAAGCGTCGCGTCGAGATGGTGAAATGCCGGACGGTGGATCTCGAAGTGCCGGCGCACGCGCAGATCGTGCTCGAAGGCTACGTCGAGCCAGGCGAGCGACGGCGCGAAGGGCCGTTCGGCGATCACACCGGGTTGTATTCGCTCGCCGACGACTTTCCGGTCTTC